>JBDRGD010000160.1:0-10064 GCA_043818095.1 Chloroflexota bacterium | reverse complement strand
GTTTGACTACGTTGGTGCTGATGTGGCATAATCGTGCGCAGGCAGAAATCCGAGAGACAGGAGGGACGGGTCATGCCAGCGGGCCAGGAAGCACCCCGGGAACACCGTACCACGGTGGACGGCTTGCCGGTGAAACCGGTCTACACCGCCGACGACCTGCGCGAGCTACCGCCCGGCGGCTCCCTCCCCGGAGAATACCCCTTCACCCGCGGGACGCGCCCGGACGGCTACCGCGAGCGTCTCTGGACGATGCGCCAGTACGCCGGCTTCGCCACCGTGGCGGAGACCAACCAGCGCTACAAGTACCTCTACCAGCAGGGGCAGACCGGCTTCAGCGTGGCTTTTCACCTGCCCACCCAGCAGGGCTACGACTCGGACCACCCCCTCTCCGAAGGGGAGGTGGGCAAGTGCGGGGTGGCCATCGATTCCCTCCCGGACATGGAAAAGCTCTGGGAAGGCATCCCCCTGGGCGAGGTCAGCACCTCGATGACGATTAACGCCACGGCGCCCATCATGCTGGCGATGTACATCGCCGCCGCGGAAAAGCAGGGGGTCCCCCGGGACCGGCTGGCGGGCACCACGCAGAACGACATCCTGAAGGAATACATCGCCCGCAACACCTACATCTTCGCTCCGGGACCTTCCATGCGCCTGGCGACCGATATCTGCGCTTACTGCGCCGCCGAAATGCCCCGCTGGAACCCGATAAGCATCAGCGGCTATCATCTGCGGGAGGCGGGCGCCAGCGCCGCGCAGGAAGCCGGCTTCACCATCGCCAACGGTATCGCTTACGTGGCAGCGATGATTGCCCGGGGCATGGACGTGGACGACTTCGCCCCGCGGTTTACCTTTTTCTTCGCCGCCTGTAACAACTTCCTGGAGGAGGTGGCGAAATACCGGGCGCTGCGCGCCGCCTGGGCGAAAATCATGAAGGAACGGTTCCGCGCGCAGAACCCGCGCTCGCTGATGATGCGCTTCCACGTCCAGACGGACGGCTTTACCCTCACCGGGCAGCAGCCCCTGAACAACATCGTCCGGGTATCCCTGCAGGCGCTGGCGGCGGTGCTGGGGGGCTGCCAGTCCCTCCATACCTGCTCCTACGACGAGGCGCTGGCGCTGCCCAGCGAGCAGGCGGTGCAGCTTTCGCTGCGCACGCAGCAGATTATCGCCCACGAGACCGGCGTGACGGACACCGTCGACCCCCTCGGCGGGAGCTACTATATCGAATGGCTGACCGGGAAACTCCAGGAGGAAATCGAGCGCTGCGTCGCCGCCGTGGCAGAGCGGGGCGGTGCCCTGGAAGCCATCCGGCAGGGCTACGTCCAGCGGGAGATTTCCCACGCCGCCTATGATTACCAGAAAGCGGTGGACTCCGGGGAGCAGGTGGTCGTCGGCGTGAACAAATTCACCAGCGCGGAAAAGCCTGCCGCCGGGGAAACGGAAATCGACGAGCAGGTCCGGGAGAAACAGACCGCCGCGCTGGAGCGGTTGCGCCGGGAGCGGGACAATGCCCGCGTCCGGGAGGCGCTGGCAAAGGTGCGCGCCGCGGCGCGCAGCGAGGAAAACACCATGCCGGTGCTGATTGACGCAGTCAAAGCCAGCGCCACCGTGGGGGAAATCACGGACGCCCTGCGGGACGTCTTCGGGGAATACAAGGAGCCGACGATACTCTAGAGGTGGGAAAAAGCAGATGACCGCCGGAAAAATACGGGTACTGATTGCCAAGCCGGGACTGGACGGGCACGACCGCGGCGTCAAGGTGCTGGCGCAGGGGTTAAGGGACGCGGGGATGGAGGTGGTCTACCTGGGCCTGAAGCTCACCCCGGAGCAGATTACCGAGGCCGCCATCCAGGAGGATGTGGATGTGGTGGGACTGAGCTGCCTCTCCGGCGCCCACATGGCGCTCTTCCCGAAGACCATGAAGCTCATCCGGGAGCGGGCGGACAAAGAGATTCTCTTCATCGGCGGCGGCATCATCCCGGAAAAAGACGTCCCCCGGCTGAAAGACGCCGGGATGGCGGGAATCTTCGGCCCGGGGACACGCATCCCGGAAATCAGCGAGTTCATCCGGAAATCAGTGAGTCAGCGAGGAGAAAAGTAAATGGCACGGAAAATCGACCATATCGGCGTCGCGGTGAATGACCTGGACGAGGCCCTCAAAATTTACGCTGAAATCCTCGGACTCCGGCCGGAAGACATCCACCAGGAGACCACCTCCGACGGGACCACCCGCGCCGCCATGCTGCCGGTCGGGGAAAGCAATATCGAGCTGCTGGCGGGGATGCAGCCGGACAGCTTCATCGGAAAATACATCGCCAAGCGCGGCGAGGGCATCCACCACATCGCCGTGGGCGTCGCCGATATCAGCAAGGAAATCGCGAGACTGAAAGCCGCGGGCTACCCCTTCGTCGACCAGGAACCCCGGACGGGCATCGGCGGGCACAAGATTGCCTTCATGCACCCCTCCGGGACGAAAGTCCTGCTGGAGCTGGTGGAGGTCAGCCACTAGCCGGCATGCCGCTTCTCCTCCAGCGCCGCCAGCAGCTTTTCAAAAGAATCGGCGAACGCCTTGACGCCGTCCACCTGGAGCTGCTCGGTGATGGCATCCAGGTCGACTCCCAGTTTCCCCAGTTCCGCCAGCACTTTCTCCGTTTCCTCCCCCCCTTCTTCGAGGGTGGGGCGCGCCTTCCCGTGGTCCAGGAAAGCTTCCAGGGCGTCCGGCGGGACGGTGTTTACCGTGTCCGGGCCAATCAGGTTTTCCAGGTAAAGCACATCGGAGTAGGCGGGGTTCTTGGTGCTGGTGCTCCCCCAGAGGGGACGCTGGACGCGGGCGCCGCGCTTTTTCAGGGCGGCGAACTCCGCCCCGTCGAAAATTTCCCGGAAACGGCGGTAAGCCAGCCTGGTATTGGCGATGGCCGCCCTGCCCCGCAGGGCCAGTGCCGCCGGGGTACCGATTTTCTCCAGCGCGCGGTCGACGTAGGTGTCCACGCGGCTGACGAAGAAAGAGGCCACCGAGGTGACCTCCGCGGGGCGGGGGGTCTTCTCCAGGCCGCCCAGGTAGGCGTGCGCCACCGCGTCATAGTGCCCCAGGGAGAACATCAGGGTAAAGTTGACGTTGATGCCTTCGGCAATCAGCGGCGCCCCCGCCCGGATGCCCGCCGGGGTGGCGGGGACCTTTATCATCAGGTTGGGCCGGTCCACCAGCCGCCAGAGGCGCCGGGCCTCGGCAAGGGTCCCCTCCGCGTCGTCCGCCAGCCGTGGCGATACCTCCAGGCTGACCATGCCGTCCACTTTCCCGCTCTGTGCGTAGACGGGACGCAGGATATCGGCGGTCATCCGGATGTCCTCCACCGCCAGCCGCTCGTACAGGTCCTGGGTGGCAATCCCCGGCTCCGCTTTCAGGATGGCGGTGATGTCCGCGTCGTACTCCGTGCTCCCGGCAATCGCTTGCTGGAAGATGGTGGGATTGCTGGTCATGCCCCTTATCCCCTCCGCCACCATCTGCCGCAGCTTGCCGCCGGTCAGCAGGTCACGGCGGATGAAGTCCAGCCAGATAGATTGTCCCAACTCCTGTACTGCTTTCAGCCGGTTCATGTCTCCTCCTTATGCCCAGAAACAAAATAGCAATTTTACCGGTTGGCTGTCAACGTAAAATATCGGATAGCCAATTGAAAAAAGTCCCATTGATGCATTAAGATATGGTCAGCTACCTGTTTTACCGGAAAGGAGCCGGAATTGGCCAAGAAGAAAAAGAAGGTACAGAAGCCCCCGCGCGAGCTTACCCGCCGCCAGCTGGCGAAATGGGAACAGCAGCAGCGGCGCCAGCGCTTGATTTTCATCGCCGGGGCAAGCGTCATCGGGGCGGTCTTGCTGATGATACTGCTGGGCTGGTTCATCAGCGATTTCCTGCCGCTGCGTCAGACCGTCATCACGGTGAACGGCCGCCATTTCAACCTGGGCTATTATATTGATTCCCTGAAAATACGGGGACAGGGGCAGCAGGCCCAGACATTGTACAGCCTGGCGGACCAGGTGGTCACGGAAATCGAAACCATGGAGCTGACCCGCGGAGCTGCCGCCGACCTCGGCGTCAACATTACCCGGGATGAAATAGAAGAGGAGCGTGCCCGGGGGAGCCTCCCTGAGAACCAGGCCGCCCTGGACGCGGTGCGGTACAACCTCACCCTGAACAGGCTGCTGGACGTCCACTTTGAACGAGAGGTGCCGAAAAGCGCGGAACAGGTGCACGTGATGGCGATGCTGCTGGAGAGCGAGCAACAGGCAGCGGATATCCGGCAGCAGCTTGTCAACGGGGAAGATTTCACCGCCCTGGCCAGGGAGTTTTCCCTGGAACCCGCGACCAGTACCCGGGAAGGAGACCTCGGCTGGCACCCCGCCGGCGTCCTGCCGAGCATGATGGGAACCGGCGTGGTGGAAGACTATGCTTTCGGCTCCCCCGTGGGCACCCTGAGCCAGCCGCGCCTGGATGCCGACATCCAGAAGCACGTGGGCTACTGGCTGATTAAGGTCCTCAGCTGGGAAGACGAGGAAAAGACCAGCGCCCACGTGCTGGCGATGGCTTTGGGCAGCGCCGACGAAGCGGAGAAGGTGCTTGCCCGCCTGGAGAACGGGGAGGACTTCGCCGCGCTGGCCGGGGAATTCTCGCAGCTGCCCAATGCAAAGGATAACGGGGGCGACGTGGGCATTATCCAGGAGGGCCAGGCCTCCACCGTTTTTAACGATTATGTCTTCGGCGGAGAAATGGCGCTGGACGTGGTCAGCCCGGCACTCCAGGACAAGACCATCGCTACCCAGGGCGGCTACTGGCTCATCAAGGTCGTCGAAAAGGAAGACGACCGGGAAATAACCAGGGAAGACCGCGACCTGCTTAAGGTGCAGGCGCTGGACTGGTGGGTCGCCCAGCTCTGGACTGACCCCGCCAACCAGGTGGAAAGCTCGCTGACGACCGACCAGAAAGACCGGGCGGTCAAAGCGGTCCTGAATCCATAAGTGGCCTTGAATTAATGAAAAGCGACAAAGCGGTAAAAAGAGACAGCATCGGCATCGGCCTGATGGGGCTGGGCGTTATCGGCGGGCAGGTCGCCAGTGTCCTGCGGGACCGGGCGAAGGTCCTTTCCGAGCAGGCGGGCGTCCCCATTGAGCTGCGCCGGATAAAAGTCCTCCCCGCGGACCTGGAACGTCCCGTGGCGCAAAAACTGCCCCGCGCCCTCTTCACTACCGACGACGGGGAGTTTTTCGGCGATGCCGGGATTGACATTATCATCGAGCTGATCGGCGGGGAAGAGCCCGCCCTGAGCTATATCAAGAAGGCCCTCTCCGGCGGGAAACACGTCGTCACCGCCAACAAGGAGGTCATCGCCAAGCACGGCCCCGAGCTCCTGGCGCTGGCGCGGCAGCATGGCGTAGGCATCCAGTATGAAGCCAGCGTCGGCGGCGGCATCCCGCTCATCGCCCCCTTCAAGCACGACCTCGTCGCCAATGAAATCAAGGGTATTTACGCCATCATCAACGGGACCACCAACTATATCCTCACCCGCATGGCGCGCGACGGCATGGACTTCGCCGAGGCGCTGAAGCTCGCCCAGCAGATGGGCTATGCCGAAGCTGACCCCGTGAACGACATCGAGGGTTATGATGCCAGGTACAAGCTGGCTATCCTGGCTTCGCTGGCGTTTCAGGTCCCGGTACCCCCGGAAGCGATTTACTGCGAGGGCATCTCGCGGATGGGCAGCCAGGACTTCCGCTACGCCCGGGAGCTGGGCCTCGCCATCAAGCTGCTCGCCATCGCCAAGCAGAGCGACGGTGCCATCGAGGTCCGCGTGCACCCGGTGCTGATTTCCGAAGACTCCTTCATGGCGAAGGTGGACGGCGTGTATAACGCGGTCGAGGTGGAGGGCGACCTTATCGGCAAGGTCATCTTTTTCGGGGAGGGGGCAGGCGCCCGGCCCACCAGCAGCGCCGTGGTCAGTGATGTTGTTTCCACCGCGCGGAAAATCTCCTTCGGTTCCGGCAGCCATCCCCCGGCCGTCCCCGCTTCCGGGAAAAAACTGAAGCCCATGTCCGAAATCCGCACCCGCTACTACCTCCGCATCCGGGCGGCGGACCATCCCGGCGTTCTCGCCAAGATTTCCCGGGTATTCGGTGACCTGGATATCAGCATCTCCGCTGCCATACAGCAGGAGCCCGAAGCCCAGACCGCGGAGGTGGTGCTCACCACCCACGAGGCCTCGGAAAAAGCGATGCAGGCAGCTTTGCAGAAGCTTAGCCGGCTGGACGTCGTCGCGGAAATCAGCAATTTCCTACGGATGGAGAACATCTAGAAGGTAACCGTGAAAGAATCGATTCTTCAGCGCTACCGGGAATACCTGCCCCTGACCCCGAATACCCCTATTTTCACTATCGGAGAAGCGGACACCCCCCTGGTAAAAAGCGAGGCGCTGGCGCGGCAGGTCGGCTGCGGCGCCCTTTATTTCAAGCTGGAGGGGTGCAATCCCACCGGCTCCTTCAAGGACCGGGGCATGGTCGTAGCGATTGCCAAGGCGCTGGAAGAGGGCAGCAAGACGATTATGTGCGCCTCCACCGGGAACACCAGCGCCTCGGCGGCGGCTTTCGGGGCCTACTGCGGCCTGCAAACGATAATTATCGTCCCCCGGGGCAACATCGCCCTCGGGAAGCTAGCCCAGGCGGTGATTTACGGCGCCAGGATTGTCTCCCTGGAGGGCAACTTTGACCAGGCGCTGCAGGTTGTCCGCGCCCTCACGGACAAATACCCGGTCAGCCTGGTCAACTCGCTGAATCCTAACCGCATCGAGGGGCAAAAGACCGCCGCCTTCGAGGTCGTGGATGTCCTGGGCGAAGCGCCGGACTATCTCTTCATCCCGGTCGGTAACGCCGGGAACATCACCGCTTACTGGAAGGGCTTCCAGGAATACCACCGGGCGGGCAAAGCCCGGCAGAAACCGAAGATGATGGGCTTCCAGGCGGAGGGGGCCGCGCCCATCGTGCTCGGGCACCCTGTGACCAACCCGGAAACGGTGGCCACGGCCATCCGTATCGGCAACCCGGCAAGCTGGAAAAAGGCGGAAGCCGCCCGCGACGAGTCCGGGGGGAGGATTGACACGGTCAGCGACGCCGAAATCCTTGCCGCCCAGAAACTGCTGGCTTCGGCGGCCGGCATCTTCGGCGAGCCAGCCTCCGCGGCTTCCATGGCGGGGCTGCTCAAGCTGCGCGAGCAGGGCATGGACTTCACCGGGAAGACGGTGGTCTGCGTCATCACCGGCAACGGGCTGAAGGACACGGAAACGGCACTGAAGAACGTCCCGCCCTTCCTGGAACTCCCCGCGGACCTGCCGGCGGTGGAGAAGGCGCTGGGTTGGGGCAGATAAGGAGGCGGGTATGATTGACGGGGAAAGCATCAACAAGGCGGTCAAGGAGATCATCGTCGCCATCGGGGAAGACCCCCGGCGCGAAGGTCTCCGGGGCACCCCGGAGCGCGTGGCGGAGATGTACACCGAGCTTTTCGACGGCCTGGGCAAAGACCCCAAGGCAGAGCTGACGGTGGGCTTCGAGCTGGGCCACCGGGAGATGGTGGTCCTGAAGGACATCCCCTTCTATTCCATGTGCGAGCACCACCTGCTGCCCTTTTACGGGGTCGCTCACGTGGGCTATATCCCGAACGAGGCCGGGCGCATCGTGGGCATCAGCAAGCTGGCGCGAGTGGTGGAAATCATCGCCCGACGTCCCCAGGTGCAGGAAAGGCTGACCACGGAGATAGCGGACGCCATCGACGTCGGGATAAAGCCGGCGGGCGTGGCGGTGGTGGTCCAGGCGGAGCACCTCTGCATGGTGATGCGGGGCATCAAGAAGCCCGGCAGCAACGTCATCACCTCGGCCATCCGGGGGGCTTTCCGGAAAAAGTCCGCCAGCCGGGCGGAGTTCTTCTCGCTGATAAGGGGAAAGCTGGACTGAGCGCCGACTAGATATCCAGGTTCGTGACGCTCTTGGCGTGGGCCTGGATGAAGGCTTTCCGGGGCGGCACTTCCCCGCCCATGAGCACGTGGAAAATGTGGTCGGCGTGTGTCGCCTCTTCCACGTTCACCTCGAGGAGGGTGCGCGTCGCCGGGTTCATCGTGGTCTCCCAGAGCTGCTCCGGCGTCATCTCGCCGAGACCCTTGTAGCGCTGCACTTCGGTCTTTTTGCCGGGATGCTGGCGCAACAACTCTTCTTTTTCCTGCTCGGAGTAAAGCCAGTGCTGCCCGCCGGCTACCTTAATCCGGTAAAGCGGCGGCTGGGCGATGAAGAGGTGCTTCGCCCCGATGAGCTCGCCCATGTGGCGGAAGAAGAAGGTCAGCAGCAGCGTGCGGATGTGGGAGCCGTCCACGTCGGCATCCGTCATCAGGATGACACGGTCGTAGCGCAGCCGGGTGGAATCGAAGGTCTCATCGATGCCCGCCCCCAGCGCGGTGATGATGGTGCGGATTTCCTCATTGGCGAGCATCTTGTCCGGGGGGGCTTTTTCCACGTTGATAATCTTGCCCCGCAGGGGAAGGATGGCCTGGAAGCGCCGGTTGCGTCCCTGCTTGGCGGAGCCGCCCGCGGAATCGCCCTCCACCAGGAAGACCTCGCACTGTGAGGGGTCCCGCTCCGAGCAGTCCGCCAGCTTGCCGGGAAGGGTGCCGGTCTCCAGGCTGCTCTTGCGGATAATCAGGTCGCGCGCCTTCCGCGCCGCTTCCCGGGCCTTGGAGGCGGTGACGCACTTGTCGATGATCCTCTTGCCCTCTTCCGGGTGCTCTTCCAGGTAAAACGCCAGCCCTTCGCTGACGGCGCTCTCCACGTGGCTCTTCGCCTCGATGTTCCCCAGCTTGCTCTTGGTCTGCCCCTCGAACTGGGGCTCGGCGATTTTCACGCTGATGATGGCGGTCAGTCCCTCCCGGACATCCTCCCCGGTGAGGTTCGGCTCGTCGTCCTTGAGCAGCTTGTTCTTGTGGGCGTAGTCGTTGAGCACGCGGGTCAGCGCCGAGCGGAACCCGGTGAGGTGCGTTCCGCCGTCGGCGGTATTAACGCAGTTGGCGAAGCTGAAAACGGACTCGGTGAAGCCCTCGTTATACTGTAAAGCAGCCTCCACGACGGTGCTGTTGACCGTTTTCGTGAAGTAGATGGGGCGGGGATGGCGCACCACTCTGCCCCGGTTAAGGTGGCGCACGAAGCCGGCGATGCCCCCCTCGAAGTAGAAGGTCAGCTCCCGGTCCGCCCGCTCGTCGCGGATTATTATTTCCAGGCCGCTGTTGAGGTAAGAGATTTCCCGCACGCGCTCGGCGAGGACATCGAAATCGTAAGTGTGCTCGCTGAAAATCTCGGTGTCGGCGAGGAAAGTAATGGTGGTGCCGGTCTGGTCCGTATCCCCGATTTCGGTGACATCCCCCTGGGGAATGCCCCGCTGGTACTCCTGGCGGTACAGCTTGCCGTCGCGGTGGACGTCGCAGCAGAGGTAGGAGGAGAGCGCGTTGACCACGGAGGCCCCCACCCCGTGGAGACCGCCGGACACCTTGTAGGCCCCGCCCCCGAACTTGCCCCCGGCGTGGAGCGTGGTCATTACCGTCTCCAGGGCGGAGCGCTTGGAGGTGGGGTGGATTTCCACCGGGATGCCCCGGCCGTTGTCCACTACCGTGATGCTGCTGTCCTGGTGGATGGTAACGTCGATTTTATTGCAGAAGCCCGCCATGGCTTCGTCGACGCTGTTGTAGATAATCTCGTAGACGACGTGGTGCAGCCCGCGCTGGTCCGTGCTGCCGATGTACATCCCGGGACGGCGGCGCACCGCCTCCCGTCCGCCCAGGACCTGGATATCCTTGGCGGTATACTTGTTCATCTCGCCCTGGCTGGGCTTTGAAGTTGAAGTCATCTTAAATCTCCGAAGAAAATCTGCGGTCCGAGTCGTCGAGGAGATACCGCGAATGAGAGGCGCAAAGCTCCGGGAAAAAGGCAGCGCTTAGCTGCGTAAGGATAACTGCTGGTCGAAGAAACAATTGCCGATTCAACCTGTT
>JBDRGD010000159.1:0-12912 GCA_043818095.1 Chloroflexota bacterium | reverse complement strand
CTGAAGGCAGCATCATCCGGGACAGGAACATCCAGGTAATCTTCGGCGTCACCCTGATGGCGGTGATGGGCGTCGCCAGCATTACCCCCGTCTTCCCCACCCTCATGCGGGAATTCGACGTGACTCCCGGCCATATCGGGCTGCTTATCACTTTCTTCACGCTGCCGGGCGTCCTGCTGGCCCCGGTCATGGGCGTGCTGGCCGACCGCCTGGGCAGGAAACGCATCCTGGTCCCGTCGCTTTTCCTCTTCGCCATCGCGGGGGCGGGCTGTGCTTTTGTCCACGATTTCAACCAAATGCTCGTCCTGCGCGTCTTCCAGGGCATCGGCGGCGCTTCGCTCAGCTCCATCAACACCACGCTTATCGGCGACCTCTACAGCGGACCGCGGCGGGCGGACGCCATGGGGCTGAACGCCAGCGTTCTCAGCATCGGCACCGCTTCCTACCCGCTCATCGGCGGGTCACTGGCGCTCATCGGCTGGTACTACCCTTTCCTGCTCCCTGCCCTGGCGGTGCCGGTAGGCATCCTGGTGCTTACCTCGCTGAAAAACCCGGAGCCCCGGAGCCAGCAGGCCTTCCGCGCCTATCTCAGCGCCACCTGGGGCTACCTGAGAAACATGAAGCTGCTGGGACTGCTCGCCGCCAGCGTGATAACCTTTATTCTCCTTTACGGGGCCATCCTGACCTATTTCACGCTCCTGCTGGACGAGCGTTTCCGGGCCTCGTCTTTCGTCATCGGCCTGATAATGACCGCAATGTCGCTGGCCACGGCGGCGGTATCATCGCAACTGGGGAGAATCAACCGGAAATTTTCCCTGGGGACCATCATCATTATTGCTTTCGTGCTTTACGGGACGTCTTTAATCCTGGTGCCGCTCATGCCGGGGCTCTGGCTCCTGCTGATACCGGTGGTTATCTTCGGCATAGGCCACGGCGGCAACATCCCTAGCCTGCAAACGTCCGTGGCGGGGCTGACGCCCCTGGAATACCGCGCCGCCTTCATGTCCGTGAACGCCATGGTACTGAGGCTGGGACAGACCATCGGGCCGCCCCTGATGACGCTGGTATACCTCAGCCGGGGATTCGACGCCACCTTCTACTTTTCGGGACTGATTGCCCTGGTGACCGCGGCGGTCGCCATCCTTTACACACAGCTCAAACGGCAACGCTGAGTTACACGGCGCAGCCTCCTGTGCTTGTCCCGCTTAATCAATGCGGTGTATAATTTCCCATAATCACGAGCAGCCCCTACCCCCGCTTTTCCGCCGGTTCGGAGGTAAGATATGCCTGACTATCGAAAGATTGACACCGATATCCTGATTATCGGGGGCGGTGGCGCCGCCGCGCTGGCAGCCCTGTCCGCGATGGGCGCGGGGTGCGGCGTCACCACCGTGAGCAAGGAGACCTCTCTGCTGGGCGGCGCCAGTATCGAGGCCGGCGGGGGCATCAACATCCTCAACGACCCGGAGGACAGCCCGGAGAAGTTTTACGAGGACATCATACAAGGGGGAGCGGGCCTCAACAACCGCCGCATCGCCATGACGCTGGCGGAGCGTTCGCGGAAAGCGCTGCTCAACATGGAGAAATACGGCGTGCTGCTGGACAAGGTCGGAGACGATTTCCGCAAGGTATACCGCACGGAAGGCAGCAGATATGCCCGGGGATACGTGGACCGGCGCGAGAACCTGGGCTGGTGCCACGGGCTCACCGCCGCGCTGGCCCGGAGCGACCTGCATTTCTATCCGGAAACGTATGTCACCAGGCTGCTCTTCGGCCGGGAGCAGGTGGCCGGCGCCCTGGGCATCAGCCTGGCCACCGGGGAATACCTCGTATTTCAGGCGAAAGCCGTCCTCCTGGCGACCGGCGGCCTGGGACAGCTCTACGAGGTGACCAGCAACAGCCGGACGCTGACCGGTGATGGCTACGCGATGGCCTGGGACGCGGGCGCCCGCCTGGTCGATATGGAGATGGTCCAGTTCCTGCCGCTCTGTTTCCCCTTTCCCCGGTCCCGCCGGGGGATAGCCATCGGCATGAGCTCCCTCTTCGGGCCCAATGTAAAGCTCTACAACGGCCTCGGCGAGCGGTACATGCACCGCTATGACCCGGAGAGAGCGGAATACACCACCAGGGACATCGCCGCCCGGGGCAACTACACCGAGATTAGCGAGGGGCGGGGCACGGAGAGGGGGGCTATCGTCGTCGACCCCACGGGCAATGACCGGTCGCTGCTGCCCAACTACCGGGACACCCACCCCTTCATCTACGGTCGGGTGCGCGATGTTTTCGGCGTCCCCGCCCAGAACTGGGAGGCTACTTTTGAAGCGATGCCCGCGCAGCACCACTTCATGGGCGGCGTCCTGATTGACGAGGAGTGCCGGACCGATGTGCCGGGACTGTTCGCGGTGGGGGAGGTCTCCGGCGGCGTCCAGGGCGGCAACCGCCTGGGGGGCAACGGGCTGGGGGAGATAATCGTCTTCGGAGACATCGCGGGGGAGAGCATAGCGCGCGGGATAAAGGGTAAAAAGACCGCCCCGCTGGACAGCGCGGAAATAGAGCGGGAAATCGGTGAGCTGGAGGCGGCGTTTCAGGCAAGTCCGGCGGATGGCATCCGGCCTTTCCGGGTGAAGGAAAATATCCAGAAAGCGATGTGGAACTACCTCGGCCCCGTCAGGAGCAAGGACGGTATGGAAAAGGCGGTCAGCGCCCTGGAGGAGATAGAGAAAGACGACCTGCCGCGGGTGAGCCCGGGCTACCGGCAGCGCGAGTTCAATCGGGAATGGATGGAGGCGGTGGAGGTAAAGAAAATGCTCCGGACGGCGCTCCTTGTGGTGCATGCGGCGCTCAGCCGCGAGGAAAGCCGCGGCTCGCATTACCGCACGGACTTTCCGCAGGCAGATGACGAAAACTGGCTGGTCAACACCGTGGCGGGAAAGAGCCGGGAGGGGGAAATCACGATAGACTTCAAACCGGCGGGGGCATAACCGGATGAAAGTAAAGCTTAAGATTCTGCGTTCCGGCAGTCCCGGGCAAAGCCCGGAGTACCAGAACTTTGAAATCGAAGCCGAGGACAGCGACAGCGTTGCCGGGGTCCTGCAGCGGATTTCCGAAGAGACAGACCCCGGCCTGTCCTTCCGGTTCGTCTGCAACTGCCAGAAATGCGCGGAGTGCGCCCTGCTGGTCAACGGGAAGCCCTGCCTGGCCTGCGATAAGACGGTAGAGCCCGAGATGACCATCGCGCCGCTGCCCAACCTGCCGGTAATGAAAGACCTGATGATTGACCGGCGCCAGGTCCTGGACAAACCCCTCGAGATACTCCCCGTCCTGAAAACCCCGCCGGAAACGGAATTCAGAGCGGACGCCGACCAGCACGACGTCGATGCCGCGGTAAAGATGACCAGATGCATTGAGTGCCTTATCTGCCAGTCCGTCTGCCCGGCAAGGGCAGATGAACCGGAACTCTTCGCCGGCCCCCTGGGGCTGGTCTGGCTGGGGCAGAGAGGCATCCTGGAGGCCGGGCACAGCGCCGGGATGGTGCGCCAAGCCCTGGAACACTGCATCTTCTGCGGCGACTGCTGGGGGGCCTGTCCGCGGGGGGACAATATCCCCGGCGTCTTTTTCCGGGAGATGGTGTCTGCCCCCTGCCGCTACGCCTGCCCCGCAGGTATCGATGTCTGCCGCTACGTCCGTTTTATCCGCCCGGGCAGGTTCGCCGCAGCCCTGGCGGTCATCCGGGAAAAGATTCCCTTCCCCTCCATCTGCGGCTACGCCTGTGCCCATCCCTGCGAGGCGAAGTGCCGCCGGGGCCAGGTGGACGACCCGATCGCGATTCGCGCGCTCAAACGCTTCGTCGCCGACCGGGAAGTCGGGACCCGTCCGCCGCCGCAGAAATCACCCCCCACGGGGAAACGGGTCGCCATCATCGGCTCCGGCCCGGCGGGTCTGACCGCCGCCTACTATTTAGCGAAGCAGGGTCATGGGGTGGTGGTATTTGAAACCCTTCCCGTAGCGGGGGGCATGATGGCCGTGGGCGTCCCGGAATACCGCCTGCCGAAAAGAGAACTCGACCGGGAAATCGAGGACATCAAGGCGCTCGGGGTGGAGATAAAGCTGAACGAGAAGGTGGCCTCCGTGGAGGACCTGCTGAAGCAGGGCTATGACGCCGTCTTCATCGCCACCGGGACGCACCGCGGGTCCCGCCTCGGCATCGCGGGCGAGAACCTCCGCGGGGTTATCGACGGCGTTTCGTTTCAGCGGGACGTCCACCTGGGGAAAAAGCCGCAGCTCGGCGCGAAAGTGGTGGTGGTCGGCGGCGGCGGCGTAGCTATCGATTGCGCCCGCACGACGCTGAGACTGGGGGCGGGCAAGGTGACCCTTGCCTCACTGGAAGGCGAAGGCTGCCTGCTTTGCGACCCGGAAGAGGCCGCCGAGGCGCTTGAAGAGGGGGTCGTTTTCCACCACTCGCGGACGTTTACCCGTATCCTCGGCGCTGACGGGCAGGTAACGGGTATCGAGTGTCTTGACGTGAGCTCCTTCCAACTGGAAGAAAGCGGCAGGCTCCGCGTGACCGCGGTCCCCGGGTCGGCGCATGTCCTACCCGCGGACACGGTTATCGTGGCCATCGGGCAGCGCCCCGACCCTGCCCTCGTTGAGGGGGTGCGCGGTATCAGCGTCAGCCGAAACCAGCGGCTGGTGGTCGACCCGCTCACGCTGGCGACCGGCAGGGAGGGCGTTTTCGCCGGTGGGGACGCGGTCAGCGGCCCGGCTTCGATTATCGAGGGCATCGCCGCGGGCAGACGGGCAGCGGTCTCCATCGATAAATACCTCGGGGGCGGCGGGGAGATTGATGAAACACTGGCGCCGCCGGAGGATGTCCCGGTGGCCATAGAGCATCTCCCGAGGGAAGACCGCGAAAAGAAAGCCCGGCGGGCGGTGCCGACGCTTCCGCCGGAGCAGCGGCGGCAAAGCTTTGCTACCGTGGAACTGGGCTTTACGGAAGAGCAGGCGATGGCCGAGGCAGGCCGTTGCCTGTCCTGTGACCTGGAACTGGAGGAGCTTTCCCCGGACTAGCCCGCCGTCCGGTTTACCCCGCTTAGTGTCACCCTATCATGGTGTTCGGCAGCAGCAGGGCAATCTGCGGAAACATGATATTGATGATGACCGCCGCGGCCAGCGCCAGGGTAAACGGCGCCGCCCCCTTGAAGATGGTCTCCATGGGGACATCCGGGTTAATCCCCGCCAGGGCATAAACGTTTAAACCTACCGGCGGCGTAATCATCGCCATTTCATTCATCAGGATAACGATGACCCCGAACCAGATGGGGTCGTAGCCGAGCGCCACTACCGTGGGGAAGAAAATCGGCAAGGTCAGCATCACCATGGAAAGCACTTCCATGACGCATCCCAGGAAGAAATAGATAACCAGGATGACCGCAAGCACGCCCAGCGCCGGTATGGTCAGGTCGGTAATGAAGGCCGCCAGGACCCTGGGCAGGCCGCTCAGCGCCAGGAAATAGTTGTAAATCAGCGCGCCGATGACGATAACCATGAGCATCCCGGTGGTGCGGACCGTATCCATGAGGCAGTCCGCTACTTTCCGCACGCTGAACTGCCTGCGGATAACGACGATAAACAGGGCGATGATAACGCCGACCGCCGCCGCCTCCGTGGGCGTAAACAGGCCGCCCCAGATGCCCCCCATCACGATGAAGAACATCAGCGCCACGCCCCAGGCGTCTTTCAGGGATTTAAGCCTCTCCGGCCAGGGGGTCCTGGCGCCGGGAGGGCCAAGCGTCGGGTCACGGCGGGCAAGGATGTAAACGGTGAGCATGAACAGGCCGGTAAGGATGATCCCCGGGATGATACCGGCCAGGAAAAGCCTCCCGATGGACTGCTCGGTGATTATCCCGTAGATGACGAAGCCCATGCTGGGCGGAATGAGCACCCCGAGGGTCCCTCCGGCGGCGATGGAGCCCATGGAAAGCTGCGGCTTGTAATTATAGGCCTTCATCGCCCCCAGGGCGACCTTGCCCATGGTGACGGCGCTGGCGGTGCTGGAGCCGCAGACCGCCGCAAAACCGGCGCAGCCCCCGATGGTCGCCACCGCAAGACCGCCGGGCAGGTGTCCCAGCCACTTGAAGGTCACGTTATACCCGTCACGGCTCACCCCGGAGAGGGTCGCCAAGCTGCCCATCAGGACGAAGAGGGGGACCACCGCCAGGAAGTAGGACATGGCGGAATGGAAAGGGCTGATGCCCAGCAGGGAGGCGCCCGATTTGAAGCCGATAATCACGCCGGCGCCGACAAAGCCGACCGTCCCCATGGCATAGCCGATGGGCATGCGCAGGGCAATCAGGGTGAAGAGGATGAGCAAGCCAATGACGGCAACCAGTACGGAATCCATCGCGGCTAGGCCTCCTCCTTTACCGACAATCTGCCTATCTTGTGCAGCACTTTAGTGAATGTCTCCAGTGCGATAAACCCGGCGCAGGCGCTCGCCAGGAAATAAAAGGGCCAGACCGGGAAATGCAGAATCTCGGTATTATCGCGCATGTTCGGGACGGATACCCCCATCCAGCCCTGCCGCGCCAGCTGCCAGGTAACGACGCCCCAGAACGCGATGGCAATCAGGGAGGTAAGGATATCGGTGAGATTTTGCCGCGACTCCCGCCACCGTGATACCAGTATCCCGATAGTGATATGCTGGCCCAGCCACGTGGTGTAGGCGATACCGCAGAAACTGACGACCACCATGGACAGCTCCGTCAGTTCGAAAGCCCCCAGGAACGGGCGGTTCAGAAACGAGCGGCCGACAACCTCCGTACAGAGTATGGTAACCATCATCACCAGACCCAGTGCGGAAAGCCAGCCGAGAAAACGCACTACGGCGTGAATTGCCGTTTCGATGGCAGCCAGGGTATGTCTCAGGTAGCTCATCAGCGCCGTAATGCTTTCCTCTCTATTCGTCCGATTGTTTCAATCCGTCCCGTGGTTTACTGTTCCCAGTGCCACAGGGCGTTGTTGACTACCGTCTTGATGTCGTTACCGGGCAGTCCGAGGTCATTGATTTCCTTGATAATGGCGTCAAACACTCCGGAGGAGGCGGCTTTCCAGCGTGCCAGTTCCGCAGGAGCCAGGGTATACTCCTCGACGCCGGCGGCTTGTATCTCCTTGCTAACGCCCTGCAAGTAGATGGACTTCTGGTCCATGGCGTACCAGAGGGTATCCTGGTTCAGCTTGTCCAGGATTATCTGGAGGTCAGTGGGCAGGCTGTCCCACTTGCTCCGGTTCATGATGCCGAAGAGCACCGCGCCGCTGAACTGCTCCATGAGGTGGAATTTCGCCACCTCGTACAGCTTCCCGCTGACGATAAGGCTGCGGCCGCCGATTGTGCCATCGACGATGCCCCTGTCCAGGGCGTTATACAGGTCTCCCGGAGGCAGTGAGGTGGGGACGCCGCCAAGAGATTCGATGAGCAGTGCGGCGGAGGCACCGGAGGTGCGCAGTTTCATACCCTTTACTTCTTCCAGCGTGGTGACTTTCTTGGTCAGCAGAGCGGTGAGGGGTGCCACTGCCTGTATCCAGAGCAGCTTCAGGCCCTGCATCTCCTGGTCCGCGTAGCCCATGGTATAGACCGTGTTATAGATGTGGGCGGTGGTCATCGGAGACTGGATGCGGAAGGGGACTGTCGCCAGGCGGGCAAAAATGGGGAAGCGGCTGGTGGTATAGGGGGGAGCGGTCAGCGCCATGTCCGCGATGCCCTGGTCAAGGTTCTGGGGAATCTCGGTACCGCCACCAAGGGCTCCGGCAAAGAAGATATTTACCTTTACCCTGCCGTTGGTGCGCTTGTTCACCTGGTCGGCATACCAGATAAGCATCTGGGCATCGGTCTGACCCTCAGGGAACGGCGTGGCCGCTTTCAGCTCAAAAGTGGTAGGCGCCGGTGCCGGGGCGGGCGCGGGCGCCGGGGCCGGGGCGGGCGCCGGGGCGCTGGTGCAGCTGCTTATCAGAAAAACGCCGACCAGCACCAGTGTCAGAACAACCGTAAGTATTTTTTTCACTATGTCTCTCCTTGGTTATTTGGTTAACGCAGGCGTCAGCCGCGCTACCTTTTCGTTTGGCAGATGTTACCAGTAAGGTTAGCCCGCTACCACCTCCTTTCCACAGAATCTTTCAGATAATGAGATACGCCGGTTAAGACGAGGTGGAAACTATATTTTATAAATATAAAACATTTGGATTAACTTCGCAAATAGACGGTTTGTAATACGGCAACTTGTATGTAAGGGCGATGGGACCCGCCAGGGTTACAGGTCAATCAGCGTAAATGCTGGAAAACCGCCCTGTGGCAACACCGGCTAAAAGGTGATATTCTATTATTAGCTAACTAATGGAAGCCAGCGGCAGGTAAAGATGATATGCCCCAGATGTAAGCAGGACATGATTGTGGTGGAACACCAGCAGATAGAGCTGGACCATTGCCCGAACTGTAAAGGCGCCTGGTTCGACGCCGGTGAGCTTGGTCTGCTGCTGGAATGCTCCAGGATGGAGAGCCCGGACCTGGCCATCAGGAACGTGGTCAACCTGCCCGCGACCGAGACCTCCCACAAGCCGCTGAAGTGCCCTATCTGCCACCGCGGCATGAAAGAGGTCGGCATAGGCAGTCCGGCCATCAATATCGATGTCTGCCTCGGGGAGGACGGGCTGTGGTTCGACGGCGGCGAGATGCACGAGCTCCTGACACAGCTGTCGGACAGGCCCACCGCCGGGGCTGAGAAACCGGTTTTCGAATTCCTGGGGGAAGTATTCAAAGGTACGGAGAAAGAGCAAGGAGGTAAACCATGACGGCAGTCTATATCATCATCGGTGTGGTCGTGGTCCTGGTGTTCATTCTGGTCGCCATGTACAACGGTCTGGTCCGTCTGCGCAACCAGGTGAAAAACGCCTGGGCGCAGATTGACGTGCAACTGAAAAGACGCTATGACCTGATTCCCAACCTGGTGGAAACCGTCAAGGGTTACACCAAGCACGAGCGTGAGACCCTGGAGGCGGTCACCAAGGCGCGCAACATCGCGCAGCAGGCTTCTTCCGCCGGGGCAGGGGAACGTTCCAAGGTGGAAGGCGAGCTCAGCTCCGCGCTGGCGCGGTTGATGGTGGTCGTCGAGCAGTATCCTGACCTGAAGGCGAACCAGAACTACCTGGCCCTCCAGGAAGAGCTTACCTCGACGGAGAACAAGATAAGCTTCTCCCGCCAGTATTATAACGATTCCGTGCTGAACTACAACAACAAAATCCAGATGTTCCCGTCCAATATCATGGCGGGGATGATGGGCTTTAAGGCCAGCGAGTTCTTTGAGGTTACGGCAACGGAAGAGAGGGCCGCGCCGAAGGTCAGCTTCTCCTAGCGGGAGACAGACAATGTGGGAACAAATCCGGTCCAACCGTATCCGGTCAATCATGCTGATTTCCGGCATGGGGGCGCTGCTGCTTCTTCTCGGCTATTTCCTGGGGATTTACTTCCTGGATAGCGCCGTCGCCGGCGTCGTTCTCGCCGTGGTTATCTGGGGGATAATGAACCTGGTCGCCTATTTCCAGGGGGACAGCATACTGCTCTCCGTTTCCGGCGCCCGGAAAATCACCCGGGACGACCATCCCCGGCTCTACAACATCGTCGAGGAGATGAAAATCGCCTCCGGCCTGCCCAGGATGCCTGACATTTACATCATCGATGACCCCGCCCTGAATGCCTTCGCCACGGGGCGCTCCCCGGAAAAGGCATCCGTGGCGGTCACCTCCGGTCTGCTGGAGAAACTCAACCGGGACGAGCTGCAGGGGGTAATCGGCCACGAGATGTCCCACGTGAAGAACCGGGATGTCCTGGTGATGTCCCTGGCCGGCGTTATCCTGGGGACGGTGGTTATTTTGGCCTGGTATGCCACGCGGATGCTGTTCTTCAGCGGGATGACCGGCGGGCGGAGAAGCTCGCGGTCGAGCGGCGGAGGACAGGCACAGCTCATTATCCTGGCCGTCGGGATTGTCCTGATGATCCTGGCGCCCATCGCCGCGCAGCTCCTCTATTTCGCCGTGTCCCGCAAGAGGGAATACCTGGCGGACGCTTCCTCCGCCCTGTATACCCGTTACCCGGAGGGGCTGGCCTCGGCGCTGGAGAAGCTGGCGAACTCCACCCAGCAGCTCCAGAAGGTAAACAAAGCGACGGCGCCGATGTACATCATCAATCCCTTCCGGGAAAAGGGGATGAAAGCCCATGATATCACCAGCACTCACCCGCCCATCTCCAGGCGCATCCACATCCTGAGGTCAATGGGCGGCGCCTCTCTGAAAGACTACAACCAGGCCTACCAGCAGGAAACGGGCAGTACCGTAATCCCGGCGTCCGCGCTGGCGGGCGGGGGCGCTCTCCCCCTGCGCGCGGGCACCCCCGGGGGGAAAGAGCCCATCGGGGAGAAAGTTAAGCGCACCCGCGAGACCTCCGACCTGATGTGGCGCCTCAAGAACTACCGGACTATCTCCTGCCCGTGCGGCACCAATTTGCGGGTCCCGCCGGGATACAAAGCCGGCAGTATCACCTGTCCCCATTGCGGACGGGTGCACCCGCTTTCCTAGCATACGTCCCGGACACCCCGGATATTTCTCCCGGCAATTGCCGGGTAAGATTAGCACATCTCAAGCGCTACGGGGGTGAAAAATGCTGAATCGCACGTTTGCTATCGGGTTGCTCGTGATACTGGCTACGGGAATCGCCGGCTGCCAGTCAACCACTCCACCAGCCCCTACAACTCCTTCTCCGCCTCCATCGAGCGCACCCACGCCACCGGCAATCGGGGAAGTAGCCCGGGCCGGGGAGACCGTCTACGCGAACTACTGCACCTCTTGCCACGGCAACAGCGGGGGCGGCCGGGTTGGACCGGCGGTCATCGGGTCCGCCGCTGCCCTGGGGAAATATAACACGGCACAGGGCCTGCTCGATTATATTGCCGCCACCATGCCCAAATCTAATCCCGGGGGTCTTTCGCACCAGGACTACCTGAACGTGGTGAGCTTCCTCATTGTCCGCAATAACTATCTCCCGGAGGATGCCGCCTTCCTGGAGAGCCGTCTGGACAGCGTTGCTTTAAGATAACGCCCCGCCGGGCAACAGGAGCATCTCCGGGTATTATTCGGTTTTGGTTGCGCAGAGATGCTCACCCCCTTACCCCCTCTCAAACAGGTTTTACCCTGTGCCCCGTTTTTGCTAATGTTTGAGAGGGGACAGGGGTGAGGTGTGCACTGCCAACCAAATGCAAATGAAACCCATTTCCCCCTGTCTTGCGCGGCGGCGCAATTTTCGCTATTATTAATGCACCCACCGGACGGAGCGGAAAGACTAACACAGGAAAAGGAGCGAATCAGCGATGGCAGAAAAGGGAAAATCCCCGCGGACGCGCACTATTACCCTGGAAGAACACTTCGCCACCAAAGCCTTTGTCGATGGACCGGGAAGCCACCTCAAGAAAATGCAGTCGCGGTCCGTCAACGCTCTTCCCCCCGCCGAGCTATTGGAGAGACTGTTGGATATCGGCGACGGCCGGGTCGCGGCGATGGACGCCGCCGGTGTTGACGTGCAGCTGCTTTCCCTGACGGCGCCCGGAGTGGAGCCGATGGAACCGAACCAGGCCGTGGCTCTAACTCGCCAGGTCAACGACGAGGTCGCGGAGGCGATGCGGCGCCATCCGGGGCGGCTGGTCGGGCTGGCCTGTCTGCCCGTAGGGGTCCCGGACAAGGCCGCCCAGGAACTCGAGCGCGTGGTAACCAAGCACGGTTTCCGGGGGGCGGTGGTCAACGGCCATCACCGCGGCCGGTACCTCGATGACAGCTTTTTCTGGCCCATCCTGGAAACCGCCGAAGCGCTCGGGGTGCCTATCTATATCCACCCTACCGCTCCGCCGCAGCCCGTTATCGATGCATCTTTCACCGGCAATTTCTCATCCGAGGTGACCAACGTGTTTGCGAGAGGGGGGTGGGGCTGGCACATCGAGACCGCGGTCCACGTGCTGAGGCTCATCCTGAGCGGCGCCTTCGACCGGTTCAAAGACCTGCAAATCATCATCGGACACATGGGCGAAGGCCTGCCCTTCATGCTTCCCCGGTGCGATGCCAGCCTGAGCCAGGAAGTGACGAAGCTGAAACACCCGGTCAGCGCCTATCTCCGAAACAACGTGTCCTACGCGTTCAGCGGCTTCAACTATACCCAGTGCTTCCTGGTCCTCCTGCTCCAGGTGGGCATCGACCGCATCGTTTTCTCGGCCGATTACCCCTACAAGACGATGGAATGGGCGCTGTCTTTCCTGGACCAGCTGCCGATAAGCCCGGCGGACCGGGAGAAGATTACCCACGTTAACGCCGAACGCCTGCTGAAGATTTAACAGAAGGCGCCGGGAAACAGCGCGGTGATGCCGCCACCGGCGGGAAATGATACTGGGGATAGCGTCACTGGTCACGGGAGTCGCCCTGTTAATCCTGGCGATTCCCTACTCGATATTGAGTATTATTTCCGGGGTCGCCCAGCTGGAGGGCGGCATCATCTCCGGGGGGATACCGGCCTATTTCGGTATTATCGGCGTCGTCATCGGATTCATCCTGACCACCATCGGCGCCACCAGGGTATTCAAACGATAAGCCATTACGCGGCCCGCACGGCCCGCATGTAATTTCGATAATCAGTGTTATGCAAACACATGCCTCCCGTGCAATTCTCCCCGATTCCCTTTAACGGCCTGCCGCCCCGATGCAGTCCTCCAGGTCCAACTCCTTAAGTTTTCGGGGGTTGGGGACACCCTCCTCGCTCCAGTCCCGGGCGGTATAGTAATCGGTGAGCATCGCCTCCAGGTCCGGGACATAGCCGCGGGTACCGCCGTC
>JBDRGD010000158.1:0-2019 GCA_043818095.1 Chloroflexota bacterium | reverse complement strand
TCCCCGCCCTCACCTGCGGCTTTCCGACTTTTGTCGTTGTTTCCCCCCTCCGGGCGCGCTAAGATAAGAGTGAAACCTGTGACGACAGGGGGTGCAACAATGAACATGAGATGTCCCGGACAGGATATGCGTAAGCTAAAGGTATCCCTGCTGAAGTGCCCGGAATGCGGCGCGGAGGTGGAGATATTCTCCGACGAACTGAGAGCCAAGTGCCAGAAGTGCGGCACCCAAGTCTACAAAGAGAAGACCCCTTCCTGCGTGGACTGGTGTCCCTCGGCCCGGCAGTGCCTCGGCGAGGAGCGCTGGAAGGCCATGCAAGCCCATAACTAGGAGGAGATTATCATGACGACCCGGACAATACGCCACATCGTGAACATCGACGAGGAAAAATGCAACGGCTGCGGCGCCTGCGTGATCAAGTGCGCCGAGGGCGCCCTGCAGATTATCGACGGCAAGGCGAAGCTCATCAGCGAGGTCTACTGTGACGGCCTGGGCGCCTGCCTCGGCGAGTGCCCGGAGGACGCCATCACCATCACGGAAAGGGAGGCGGCGGACTTCGACGAGGAGGCGGTAGAAAAGCACCTGGAGGCGGAAAAGGAGGAAGAGACCCTCCCCTGCGGCTGTGCCTCCGCCACGGTCAGCCAGTTCGTCCGCCCAACACCCGAGAATATCGAGGACGCCCCGGAGGCAATCCCCGCCATGCTGCGCCACTGGCCCGTCCAGCTCACCCTGGTCCCGCCCTCGGCGCCCTTCCTGAAGAACGCCGACCTGCTGCTGACCGCGGACTGCGTGCCGTTTGCCTACGCCGGTTTTCACCGCGACTTTCTGGAAGACCACGCCCTGGTCGTCGCCTGTCCCAAGCTGGACGACTTCGCCGCGCACCAGGAGAAACTGACCCAGATACTGGCGCAGGCGCAGCCCCGCAGCCTGACCATCGTCCACATGGAGGTGCCCTGCTGCTCCGGCCTGGTGCATATGGCCAAACAGGCGCTGGCCGCCAGCGGTCAGGACATCCCCGTCAGTGAGATAACCATCGGCATCCACGGTGACCGCCTGGACTAATCGCAGCACGAGAAAGGAGATTACCGTGTCCGGACTCTTCCGCAGGCTCGACCGGAAAAAAAGCCGTGATATCCTGGTGCTGCGGGACTTCATCCGCGTTTACTGCCGGGAGAACCACCGTGACCTGCCCCGCGAGGCGGCCCCGGTGAAGGACCCCGCCCTCCGGGCGGTGCTGGGGGAAAGCCCTCCCCTCCTCTGCGAGGACTGCCGCCGGCTTTTCCAGCACGGCACCGCCAAGCTGATGCTCTGCCCCTACGACCCCAAGCCGATGTGCAAGAAATGCACCACGCACTGCTATGCGCCGGGCTACCGGGAGAAAATCCGGGAGGTGATGCGCTTTTCCGGGATGTATCTCATGAAGCACGGGCGCGTCGATTTACTCCTGCACTATTATTTCTAAGGGCTTGATAAAGGGTGTTTAAGAGGGGTGAAACCCCTCTTTATATCATAAGTTCCCCCTCTCAAACCCAGGTAATAATGGGCGAGGGCAAAAAGCTGTTTGAGAGGGGGCAAGGGGGAGAGCAACGCTACCGTTGCGGTAACCGCCATGATAGAAGACCTCAAAGCCGACCTGCTCCGGGAAATGGAAGCCTGTTTCGGGGAGGACGCGCGCCGCATCGACCACGCCCGCCGCGTCACCGCCTACGCGGAAACCCTCCTGGCCGCGGAGGGCGGCGATTACGCGGTGGTTATCGGCGCGGCCGTGCTCCACGACATCGGCATTCACCAGGCGGAAAGGAAATACGGGAGCACCCGCGGCGAGTACCAGGAGAAGGAAGGGCCGCCCATCGCCCGGGGCATCCTTACCGGGCTGGATTTTCCTCCGGAGCAGGTTCAAGAAATCTGCGAGATTATCGGCCACCACCACAGCCCGGGCATAATCCAGACGCAGAACTTCCGGATTCTCTATGACGCCGACTGGCTGGTGAACCTGCGCGACGAGTTTGATGTGACCGA
>JBDRGD010000157.1:0-2270 GCA_043818095.1 Chloroflexota bacterium | reverse complement strand
CTGAAAATCGAGGGCGGCTGCAACATCCAGTACGGGCTCGACCCCCACAGCACCCAGTATTACGTCATCGAGGTCAACCCCCGCGTCAGCCGCTCCTCCGCCCTGGCCAGTAAAGCCACCGGCTACCCCATCGCCCGGGTGGCCGCCAAGATTGCCGTGGGCAAGACCCTGGACGAAATCCCCAACGCCGTCACCGGCAAGACCGCGGCATCCTTTGAACCGGCGCTTGATTACTGCGTGGTCAAAATACCGCGCTGGCCCTTCGACAAGTTCGCCTCCGGCGACCGCATCATCAACACGCAGATGAAAGCCACCGGCGAGGTGATGGCCATCGACCGCACCTACGAGGCGGCTTTCCAGAAAGCGGTGCGCTCCCTGGAGTTCGGCAAGAAGTCGCTGCTCTGGGAAGACCCCCGCTGGGAGCGCTTCACGGACATCAGCCAGTTCCCCCTCCACCCCAACGACCTCCGCCTCTGGGCCATCATGGCGGCGCTGCGGCGAGGCATCACCCCGGAGCAGATTGCCGCGGAGACGAAGATTGACCTCTGGTTCCTGGACAAGTACCGCAACATCGTGGACATGGAAAAGCGGCTCCTCGGCGAAACCCTGACACCGGAACTGATGGGGCAGGCGAAGCGCCTCGGCTTCTCCGACGAGCAGGTAGGCACCCTGGCGGACCGCCTGCCGGAGCAGGTGCGCCAGCTGCGTCAGGAATGGGGCATCCGCCCGGTCTACAAGATGGTGGACACCTGCGCCGCCGAGTTCGCCGCCACCACCCCCTACTTCTACAGCACCTATGAGCAGGAGAACGAGGCGCTGCCCGAAGACCGCAACAAGGCGGTGGTCCTGGGCTCGGGACCCATCCGCATCGGGCAGGGCATCGAGTTCGATTACTGCAGCGTGCACTCCGCCTGGGCGCTGGAGGAAGCGGGCTACCAGAGCATCATGATTAACTCCAACCCGGAGACCGTCTCCACCGACTTCGACACCTCCAGCCGACTCTACTTCGAATCGCTGGACCAGGAGAGCGTGCGCAACATCCTGGAAAACGAGGCGGGGGACAACGGCGCGCCGCCGTCCATCGTCCAGTTCGGCGGGCAGACCGCCGTCAACCTCGCCTACCCCCTCGCCCAGAGCGGTATGCCCCTCATCGGCTCCAGCGCAGAGGCGATTGACCTGGCGGAGGACCGCCGCCGCTTTGAGAACTTCCTCAACGGTCTGGGCATCCCCCAGCCCCCCGGCGCGGGCGTCACCACCGTGGACGAGGGCCTGAACGTCGCCCAGCTCATCGGCTACCCGGTGCTGGTGCGCCCCAGCTACGTCCTCGGCGGGCGGGGCATGGAAATCGTGCACAACGCCACGGAGCTGGTGCGCTACATGAGCCTGGCGATGGAACTGGAAACCGGGCACCCCGTGCTCATTGATAAATACCTCCAGGGGAAAGAGGTGGAGGTGGACGCCATCGGGGACGGAGAGACGGTGCTTGTCCCGGGCATCATGGAGCACATCGAGCGGGCGGGGGTGCACAGCGGCGATTCCATGGCGGTCTATCCCGGCGTCAACCTGACCCAGTATGAAATCGATACCATCATCGACTACACGGTGCGCATCGGGCTGAGGCTCGGCATCATCGGGCTGATGAACATCCAGTTCGACATCATGCCCGGCAGCGGGAATGAGCCTTCCAGGGTCTATATCCTGGAGGTCAACCCCCGCGCCAGCCGCACCGTCCCTTTCATCTCCAAGGTCACCGGCGTCCCCATGGTGAAGGTCGCCACGAAGGTGATGCTCGGCACCACCCTCCGGGAGCAGGGCTACCAGAGCGGTCTCTGGCCCGTCAGCAAGCTCATCGCCATCAAGGCCCCGGTGTTCTCCATGTCCAAGCTGGTGGGGGTAGATACCTACCTGGGTCCGGAGATGAAGTCCACCGGGGAGGTCATGGGCATCGATTATACCTTTAACGCCGCCCTCACCAAGGCGCTGCTCGCCGCGGGGATGATGCTGCCGCCGCAGGGCAGCATCCTTTTCAGCATCGCCGACCGGGACAAGGCGGAGGCCTTCCCGATTATCCGGCAGCTCGGCGCCCTGAACTATAAACTCTACGCCACCGAGGGCACCGCCGCCATGATCGAAACCGCGGGCCTGCCGGTGCGCACGACCCCGAAGAAACTGGGCGAGGGCCACCCCAACATCGTGGACATGATACAGTCCGGGGAAATCCACGCCGTGGTCAACACCATCACCGGCGACCAGGTGCCCCTGCGCGACGG
>JBDRGD010000156.1:0-8445 GCA_043818095.1 Chloroflexota bacterium | reverse complement strand
GCCCGGGCGGGTGGTGGCGCTGGTCGGCGCCAGCGGCAGCGGCAAGTCGACCGTCGCCAACCTCATCCCCCGCTTCTACGATGTCAGCGCGGGACGCATCACTCTCGACGGCATCGATATCCGCGACCTTTCCCTGTCGTTTTTACGGCGGCACGTGGGTATCGTGGCGCAGGACACCTTCCTCTTTTCCGCCACCATCCGGGAAAACATCGCCTACGGGCGCCCGGAAGCAACCCCGGCAGAGGTCCGCAGGGCCGCCAAAGCCGCACGCCTGCACGACTTCATCATGAGCCTGCCGGAGGGCTACGATACCATGGTGGGGGAGCGGGGCATCACCCTCTCCGGCGGTCAGAAGCAGCGGCTGTCGATTGCCCGCGCCATCCTGCTCGACCCGCGCATCATCATCATGGATGACGCCACCTCCAGCGTGGACACGGAGACGGAGTATTTCCTCCAGCAGGGGCTCTCCCGGCTGCTGGCGGGACGCACGGTCTTCATCATCGCCCAGCGGCTGCGCTCGGTACAGAAGGCGGACCTGATTCTGGTGCTCCGGGACGGGCGCATCGTGGAAAGCGGCACCCATGAAGAGCTGCGCGCCCGGGGCGGACTTTACCAGCAGCTTTACAGCCTCCAGTTCCAGTACCAGGAAGGCTGGGAGGAACCCGCGGCGGCGGAGCCGGAGCCGGCGGCGGTGGTCGAGGAGGAAGAATATCTGCCCGAAAAGCCCCACCCCGAACGCACCGGCGGCGGGCTGCAGGGCTCCGAGGATATCGTCTTCGGCAAGGTCTACGACTCCCAAATAATCGCCCGCCTGGTGCGCTACTTCGCCCCCTTCAAGGCCGCCGTGCCCCTGACCATCGCGGCCACGCTGCTCTACACCTTCAGCATCGTTGCCAGTCCTTACCTCGTGGGCAGCGCCATCAACAACTACATCGTCGGCGGTAACCTCGCCGGCCTGAACCTGATTGTCCTGCTTTTCCTGGGCAACGCCCTGCTCAACCTGGCGGCATACTATACCCAGATACGGGCGGAAGCCGCCGTGGGGCAGGGCATCCTCCTCGCGCTGCGCCGCCAGGTCTTCGACCACCTCCAGCGTCTCTCCCTCAGCTTCTTCGACCGCAACCGGGTGGGGCGCATCATGTCCCGCGTGCAGAATGACGTGGAGCAGCTGGCGGAGTTCCTGGACTCCGGGGCTTTCTGGATCATCGGCGAAGTGGTGAGCCTGGTCGCCATCATCGTTACCATGCTGGCGCTGGACTTCAAACTGGCGCTGATTACCCTGTCGGTGACGCCCCTCCTCTTTATCTTCGTGGCGTTCTGGCAGCGGCACGCCCGCCGCAGCTTCGTCCGGGTGCGGCGGCTCCTCGCCTCGGTCAATGCCGCCCTGGAGGAGAACATCTCCGGGGTCCGCGTCATCCAGAGCCTCTCCCGGGAGGGAGAGAACGCCCGGCGCTTCGAGAAGGTCAACGAGCGGCATTTCGATGCCAACCTCCGGGCGGCGCGGCTCTCCGCGGCGATGATGCCGGTGGTGGAGTTCCTCGTCGCGGCAGCGATGGCGCTGATTATCGTTTTCGGCGGGGGACAGGTGCTCGGTGGCACGCTGCTGGTGGGCACCCTGGTGGCCTTCACTCTCTACATCCAGCGCTTTTTCGAGCCCGTCCGCGCCATGACCATGGAATATACCCAGCTCCAGCGGGCGATGGCCTCCGGCGCCCGTATCTTCGAGCTGCTGGACGCGCCGCCGGAGATTATGGACCGCCCCGGGAGCCCCGAGCTACCCCGCCTGAAGGGGGAAATCCGCCTGGAGAACGTCTCTTTCAGCTACGCTCCGGGGGTGGAGGTGCTGCACGACATCAACCTGCATATCCCGGCGGGGGAGACCGTCGCCCTGGTGGGCCCCACCGGTGCCGGCAAGAGCACCATCATCAGCCTCATCGCCCGCTTCTATGACGTTACCCGGGGGCGCATCCTGGTGGACGGCCGTGACCTGCGGGAGATACCGCAGACCGGCTACCGGCGGCAGCTGGGGCTGGTGGCGCAGGACCCCTTCCTCTTTTCCGGGACCATCCGGGAGAACATCGCCTACGGCAATCCCTTGGCCTCCGAAGAGGATGTCCGGGCGGTCGCCCGGGAAATCGGCGTGGCTGACTTCGTCAGCAAGATGGAAAACGGCTTTGACAGCCTGCTCCAGGAGCGCGGTCAGAACCTGAGCATGGGACAGCGCCAGCTCATCAGCCTGGCGCGCGCCCTGCTGGCGAACCCGGCCATCCTGCTGCTGGACGAAGCGACGGCTAACATGGACTCATACAGCGAGCGGGTCATCCAGCAGGCGCTGGAAAGACTCCTGCAAGGCAGGACGGCGGTGGTTATCGCTCACCGTCTCTCCACGGTGCGCCACGCCGACCGCATCCTGGTGCTGGACCACGGCAGAATCGTGGAAGAAGGGAACCATGAAACGCTGCGGGCGAGGGGCGGGCTCTACACCCGGCTTTACGAGATGACCCGCACGCGGGTCACGCCTTAAAGGGCGTAAATTTCCTCTCCGAACGTGTGCACCCAGTTCTTCTCCAGGACGGACATCGCCTTTTCCGTCTTGTCCACGCCCAGGATAACGATGGGCTGCCCGCTGTCCCCCCGGCCGAGGTAGGGATAGAAGTAGAGCACGTTGATATCCGCCGCCTTCAGCGGTTTCAGTATCGCCCCGAGGCCGCCGGGATGGTCCGGGACCTCCATGGCGATGACCTCCGTCTCCTTGACGGCATAGCCGTGGCTGCGCAGGACGCGCTCCGTCTTGGCGGGGTCATCGGTGACAAACCGGACCGTGCTGATATCGGAGGTGTCCGCCACCGAGATGGCGCGGATATTGATGCCCTCGTTCGCCAGGCATTCGCTCACGTCCAGGAACGCCCCCGGGACGTTATCCAGGCTCAGTGAAATCTGTTTAATCGCCATCGGTCCCCTCCTGCCTTGCAGTTATCCCCGCGGCCACCCCGCCGCGAGCTTTAGAACAGCCGGTACCCGGCGTTAAGGACCTCGCGATTGGTCTCGATGAGCTTTTTCCGGTTCTTCAGCGCCGCCGCCAGTCCCTCCAGCACGTCCTCGATGTCCACCAGCCGGCTTTTCTTGATAAAGGCGCCGAGCATCACCATGTTGGCGGAGCGGGGACTGCCCATCTTCTCCGCAATCTCCGTCGCCGGTATGGACATGATATCGATATCGCTCCGGCTGACGTCCCGCTCGATAAGGGAGGAGTTGAGGAAAATGGCGCCGCCCGCCTGGACGTAATTTTCAAACCGGACCAGGGACGGCAGGTTCATGACGACGACATATTCCGGAGAGGACGCCACCGGGGAGGCTATTTCCTCGTCGGAGATAGCGACGGTGCAGTTGGCCGTGCCCCCGCGCACCTCCGCCCCGTAAGCCGGCAGGTAGGTGACGAACTTGCCCTCCAGCATGGCCGCCTGGGCGAGGTTCACCCCCATGGAGAGGATGCCCTGCCCCCCGAAACCGGCGAAAATCGTCTTAGCGAGCACTGCCCTCCCCCGTCTCGTCCTTGATTACCCCCAGGGGAAACTCTTTCGCCATCACTGCATCGACCCACTGCCAGGACTCCAGCGAGGTCATTTTCCAGTTGGTCGGGCAGGGAGAGAGCACCTCCACCAGGGAGAAACCGAGCCCGTCAATCTGTACCTGAAACGCCTTCCGGATGGCTTTTTTCGCTTTCCTGATGTGGGCGGGGGAGTTGACCGCCACCCGCTCGATGTAGACCGCCCCCCGGGTGAGGGCCAGCATCTCGCTTATCTTCAGGGCATAGCCCTCCCGCCGGGCGTCACGCCCGTAGGGGGTGGTCGTGGTGGTCTGCTCAATGAGCGTCGTGGGCGCCATCTGCCCGCCCGTCATCCCGTAAACGGCGTTGTTGATGAAAACCGCGGTGATATTCTCGCCCCGGTTGGCGGCGTGAATCGTCTCGGCGGTGCCGATGGCCGCCAGGTCACCGTCGCCCTGGTAGGTAAAGACAATCGCTTCCGGGAAAGCCCTTTTCAGTCCGGTGGCGACGGCGGCGCCACGCCCGTGGGCCGACTCCGCCATGTCCACGTCGAAATAGTTATAAGCGAAAACGGAGCAGCCGGGCGGCGGGATGCCGATAGCCCGTTCCTGGAGCTCCATCTCGTCGATGACTTCCGTCATCAGCCGGTGGACGATGGAATGCCCGCACCCCGGGCAGTAATGGAACGCCGCTTTCTTCAGTGATTTCGGCCAGCTAAAGACCTGTTTCATGTTTTCGCCTTCTTCAGGCCGGACTGGTGGTAGAGTCGCGTGATGACGCGCTGCACCTCGCTGGGGGCGGGAATAACGCCCCCGGTCCGGCCGTAAAACTCCACCTTAGCCCTGCCCTCCACCACCCGCTGCACGTCCTCCACCATCTGCCCCATGTTCATCTCGAAGACGAGGACGTGCCTGGCTTTCCGCACCAGCTCCTTGAGCGGCTCCTCGGGGAAAGGCCAGAGGGTGATGGGGCGGAAAAGCCCCACCTTCAGCCCCTCGGCGCGGGCGCTCTTGATGGCGCCTTTGGCAATCCGGGCGGCAATCCCGAAGGCCACGACAATCAGCTTGGCGTCTTCGGTCATGAAGGTCTCGTAGAGCGTTTCCCGCTGCTTGATGACCTGGTAGCGGCGGAACAGGCTCCAGTTGATTTCTTCCAGGGTCGCCGGATTGGAGGTGAAGGTCTTGATAATTTTGCTGGGACGCCCGCGGGCGCCGCGCATGGCGTCCGGACGCACCGGCAGCTCTTTGGGGGCCTCGTGGTGGAAGGTCACCGGCTCCATCATCTGCCCCAGGACGCCGTCACCCAGGACCATTACCGGCGTCCGGTACCGGTCCGCCAGCTCGAAAGCCCGGTGGGTCAGGTCCGCCATCTCCTGCACGGACGCCGGGGCAAGGACGATGGTGCGGTAGTCCCCGTGACCGCCGCCCCGCGTCGCCTGAAAATAATCGGACTGCGCCGCGGCGATACTGCCCAGGCCCGGACCGCCCCGGCAGATATTGACGATGACCGCCGGCAGCTCGCTCGCCGCCAGGTAGGAAATGCCTTCCTGTTTCAGGCTTATCCCCGGGCTGGAAGACGAGGTCATCGCCCGGACGCCCGCCAGGCTGGCGCCATAGACCATGTTGATGGCGGAGACCTCGCTCTCCGCCTACACGAAGGCGCAGCCCGGCCGGCGGGCCAGGTTCGCCGCCATGTATTCCGTCAGCTCGTTCTGCGGGGTAATGGGGTAGCCGAAATAGCACTGGCAGCCCGCCCGGATGGCCGCTTCCGCGATGGCGCTGTTGCCGTTCATCAGGACCTCAGGCACGGTACACCTCGATGGCTACCTCGGGACAGACGATAGCGCAGCTGGTGCAGCCGGTACAGCCGTTGCCGGCGTTAAAGCTCGCCGGGGGATAGCCCGCGGCGTTCACTTTTTCGGAAAGGGAAATGGACTTCACGGGACAGAAGAAGACGCAGAGACCGCAACCTTTGCAGCGTTCGGCGTCAATCTCGATATAGCCCTTGACTTTATCCGCGACCATGAAGGACCCCTCAATCCGGCGGGAGGAAAGCAACCACACGCGCGGTGCGACTGGCTCTCCATGTAGATTTTAACGTTATCCCGCGCGGGATGCAAGTTTGCGGCAGTTGCCGACCGGCTTTTCACTGCGCGGAGGCGGAAAATTATGCTAGAATAACAGAAAGCTCACGGCGGCAAGAAGCCTGCGGGGGAGACAACATGACGGAAGAGAAACAGCTGAAGGAAAGCCAGCTTGACGGGTTCCGCGAGCGCCGCCGCAAGGTCCTCGCCCAGGGCGGGGAGGACGCTCTGGCGAAGCAGACAGCCAAGGGCAAGCTGTCCGCCCGGGAGAGAATCGACCTGCTCCTGGACCGGGGGACCTTCCGTGAAATCGGCAGCTTCGCCGTGAGCCGCAACCCGGCGTACCCGGCAGTACCGGCGGACGGCGTGGTCACCGGCTATGGCAATATCGACGGGCGCCGGGTCTACGTCTTCTCCCAGGACTTCACCTGCATGGGCGGCACGCTCTCGGAAATCCAGGCGAAGAAAATCCGGGCGCTGATGGACCAGGCGCAGAAAGCGGGCTGCCCGCTGGTCTGCATTAACGATTCCGGCGGCGCCCGCATCCAGGACGGCGTGAAGGGACTGGTGGGTTACGGCACGATGTTCTATCGCCACGTCCAGGCCTCCGGCATCATCCCGCAGATATGCGTCATCGCCGGGCCGTGCGCGGGCGGGGCGGTCTATTCCCCGGCGCTGATGGACTTCGTCTTCATGATTAAGGGCATCAGCTACGCCTTCATCACCGGCCCGCGGGTGATACGCGCCGTGATGGCGGAGGAAATCGACGAGGAGGCGCTGGGCGGGGCGCGTTCCGCCCAGGAGAAAGCCGGCTTTGCCGCCCGCACGGAAGAAAATGAGGAAGAGTGCTTCGCCAGCGTCCGCGCGCTTTTGAGCTACCTCCCCTCCAGCAACCGGGAACGGCCCGCCCGCGTGGACTGGGGAGACGCCCCGGACCGGGAAAACCCCGCCGTTTTTGACGTGGTGCCGGTGCTGCCCAGCAAGCCCTACGACATGCACCGCATCATCGCGGAAATCTTTGATAAGCGGCCGGACGGCAGGCCCGGCGTTTTCGAGCTTTTCCCCCGCTGGGCCACCAACATTATCACCTGTTTCGCCCGGCTGAACGGCCTGACGGTGGGCATCATCGCCAACAACCCCCTCTCCCGCGCCGGCTGCCTGGACATCGACGCCTGTGACAAGGCCTCGCGCTTTATCCGTTTCTGCGACTCTTTTAACATTCCCATCGTCAACCTGGTGGATGTCCCCGGCTACCTGCCCGGCGTGGCGCAGGAGTGGGGCGGCATCATCCGCCACGGCGCCAAGACCATCTACGCCTACTGCGAGGCCACCGTCCCCAAGATTACCCTCATCCTGCGCAAGGGCTACGGCGGCGCTTACATCGGCATGTGCTCCCGGGAGCTGGGGGCGGACTTCGTTTTCTGCTGGCCCAGCGCGGAGTTGGCGGTGATGGGCCCGGAGGGGGCGGTGGAAATCATCTACGCCCGCGAGCTGAAAGCCGCCGCGGACCGCCCGGCGCTGCTGCGGGAGAAGATTTCCGAGTACCGGGACAAGTTCGCCAATCCCTACAACGCCGCCGCCGACTTCGACATCGACGAGGTCATCGAGCCCGCGGAAACGCGCCAAAGGCTGATTACCGCCCTGGAGATGCTGCGGGAAAAGCGGGAGGAAACCCCGCCAAGGAAACATGGGATAGGGCCAGCGTGAGACCCCCGCAACGAATTAAGCGGGTTAATACCCCGACTTACGAACAGATAAAGGCGGAGGATGAGAACCCTGGGCGTCTGTGCTAATGGCAAAAATAGTCCTGGATTTGCATGACATCTATAACAAGGGCTTCACGATTGATGCCGAATTAAACCGGGTTATCGGGGAAGCCATTGAGAAGAAGATTGCTCTGGTAGAGATTATTCCCGGTAAGGGGTCAGGACAGCTGAAAAAGCGCGTGCTGCGTTTCTTGCTCCAGCCGGAAGTAAAGCGGCTGTATCACCGGCTGGAGAAGGACGACAAGAATTTCGGCAGAGTCTTCGTGCATTTCCGGCATTAATCATCAACCAGGCCAGGTCACTCTGTTTAATAATTACCGCCGGATTCACGGCTGATTTTTCCGGATAGGCTTCAGCAGGTATTCCAACCCGTTCAGCTTGATTTCATACAGAGCGTTCAGCAGGACGCCCATTTTCCCCGGGGGGAAACCTTTCCGGTGAAACCACACCAGATAAGGTTCCGGCAAATCACAAAGGATGCGGTCTTTGTATTTTCCGAAAGGCATCCGTACCGTTGCCAGTTCCACCAGCATTTGAGGATTCACGGGAGGGGTGTTCTTATCTTGTGCCATTCTTATTTAAATCCGCCTGCTGCTTCATCTACCGGCAAATCATAAACGATTGTCCGGCTACCTTGCAACACCCCGTAAATGTCCGCCGCGGAAACATGGTGTAGGGCCGGCGTGAGGCTGCCTCTAAATAGCCGTTTTATGTTGTTTTTGCATGATTTGTTAATATAAGTTATTATTCTCTCATTGAATAATTTACAGGATAAAGACTATGACAAGTGATTTACTATCAGTTATTTTATCCGAATATGACCTAAAGGTCTCATTATATACAAAGTTTACCGACGAAGTAAAAAAGCTAGTAACGACCCTCTTAGAAGAGGCGCACATTCGTTATTCGAATGTAGAAGCTCGCACTAAGGAAAAAAAGCGCCTAAAGGATAAAATAATAAAATCTGAAGATAAATATTCAAAATTATCAGATATAACTGACCTTTCAGGGATACGTATTATAACCTTTTTCACCGACGATGTAGATAA
>JBDRGD010000155.1:0-2279 GCA_043818095.1 Chloroflexota bacterium | reverse complement strand
ATCGGTAAAGCCATGCTGAAAAGCAAGGGAAGATCGGACTTACCCATGTCCGTCGTACCGTGGCGCATGGAAGAAATGTCTGACGCTGAAATCCGCAAGCTTGCGGAGGATATCTTCCCGAAGATACTGGAAAAACTGGTGGAGAAAGTCCCGGTTCCGGGCTAATTTTCCCGGCTGCTGGCGGATAACCGCAGCACAGTCTGTAAAACTATGCCAACAGGAGCTAATGAGATGTACCCACAACTTAAATCTAACACTTTTGAAATCGACGAGGATATCGACGTTATCAACGACTATATGGACACACACGGCTGGGGTGACGGTCTCCCGGTCGTCCCGCCGACTCCCGAACGGGTCAGCAGAATGATTGCCGCCAGCGGTCTGGCGCCGGATCATGTCGTCGCGGAGGTGCAGCCCCTCGACGGCGTCGCCACCATTGAGAAAATTGCGGTCAACGCCGTGATGGCGGGCTGCCGTCCCGAGTATATGCCCGTGGTGGTTGCGGCGGTCGCGGCAATGTGCGAGCCGCAGTTCAATCTCCAGGGTATCCAGGCAACCACCAACCCCACCGGCGTCTGCGTCGTGGTCAACGGACCTATCCGCAAGAAGCTCAACATCAATTGCGGCCGCAACTGCCTCGGTCCCGGCTGGCGCGCTAATGCCACCATCGGGCGGGCAATCCGCCTTATCCAGCTCAATATCGGTGGCGGCAAACCGGAGGAAATTGACAAAGCATCCCAGGGCTATCCCGGTAAATACACCATGTGTTTCGGCGAGAATGAAGAAGACAGCGCCTGGAAGCCACTCCACGTAGAGCGCGGTTTCAAAGCGGCAGAGAGCACCGTGACCGTGGTCTCCGTCTGCAGCACCCTCAACTCCCTCACCGCCGCGATTCCCAACCTGCCGGAATATATCAAGGACATGCTGCTCCTGATGGCGAACGCGATGAGTGTGCAGGGAACAAACAATGTCCTGCTGGGTGGCGGAGAACCCATCGTCCTGCTCACACCGGGACATGCCCGACTGGCGCAAGAAGCCGGCCTGAGCAAAGCAGACGTGAAGCAATTCCTCTACGATAGCTGCGGCTTCCCCGAGGAGAAAATACCCCGGGATATCATGCGGCGCGAACGCATGAATGTTATCATCAAGAACGGCATCGTCCGCCCGGTGCGACGTCCGGAAGATATTTTGATTATCGTGGCGGGAGGTCCGGAGCCCTACCACTTCACCTTCATGCCGACCTTCGGCGATTCCCTGGCCGTCACCAGACCAATCTTATAATGCGGAAAGCCGATACCGGCTCAAGAATAGCGCGCTTAGAAAAGAAGACACCCGGTCCAGGTTATCCGGTCCGGATGAAATAGGCTGTCCAGACCAAAACTACGCAGCAGGGCCAGCACATTAATCCCCAGCGCCTCCAGAGAAGGACGGGCTTTCTCGGGATACGGGCAAGGCAAGCTGCTCTTCATCAGGCAGACCTCGCACAGCCCACAGCTACCGCCAATCAGCCCCCAGACCCCCTCTTCCCCCTTTCCCCTCAGGAATTCCTCCATCTGGAGGATTTTTTCATGAAAAGTTACCTTGGTCTTGATAACGCCTGCGGTATCGTTTGGGACATCCAGCGCTGCCGAATACTGCAATAGAATGCCCCTGCGAAAGCGACCTAGCTTTCCCTTGATTCCCTCGAGTGAGCCAACGTAGGGCGGGCATGTGTAGTTGCCCCCATAACTCCCGCACCTGTTGTCCCGGCAGAAACCCCGGATACACTCCTCCGGGACAAGCTTTACCGGGTCAAACTCGAGACAGGTGCTGATGCCCAGATTATGCGCCAAGGCTTTCGTATCGCTGAACAAATCAGGCATCAAAAATCAGAGCCTCTTCTGCAGGTGCTCGCGCAGCGCCTCAATGTTCGCCCTGCCTTCCTCCAGGAGGAGGTCGATTTTCGCGCGGGAATAGCCGAGTAGTCCGCCAAGCACTTCCTCATTGTGCTGCCCGAGAACCGGCGGAGCATCGTAAAAAGTGTCGTCAATGCTGCCCGGCATCTTGAGGGGATTACCCACCAGTTTGACCTTGCCGCCCAGCGCATGCTCCAGTTCCAGGACCATATGGCGCTGTTCTACCTGAGGGTCGGCAAGCACCTTGTCCAGGGAATTGACAGGCGCCGCCGGAATATCCTCAACGTGCATCAGTTCCAGCCAGTCCTCCGCCGGAGAGTCCATCAGCTTCTCCTGCACCAGGCGGTCAAACTCTTTCTTGTTCTCCAGCCTCGCCTCCCGGGT
>JBDRGD010000154.1:0-3188 GCA_043818095.1 Chloroflexota bacterium | reverse complement strand
GAGATATTTAACAAAAAACCTCAATATCTGGTTGATTTACATAATCCGCCATTTTACGCCGCCAGGTGTTCCCCGAGGCTCCTCTGTACCATCGGCGGCATTAAGATTAACCGCCGCATGGAGGTCCTTGATAACCGGAGTAATCCCATCCCGGGTCTTTACGCCGCCGGGGTCGACGCCGGAGGGTGGGAATCGGATACTTACTGCACCACTCTCAGCGGCGGCGCTTTCGGCTTTGCGATAAACTCCGGGCGTATCGCAGGGGAAAATGCTGCCGGTTACTGCCGGGGAAGGGTATGATTGACAGGTAAAACAGACGCAACTGTTTATCGGCATACGCCAAACATTGAAAACAAGGGGAAAGAAGATGAAACTTAGAGTCGTTGATGAAAGCGAGCTGGCAGATGTCAGCCAGGAAGAATTCCGCCGGCTTGGTTCCCTGAGCCCCGCGGAAGCCCGTCGTATGTTCCGCAGCGGGGAGTGGGCCAGGCCTAACCATTTTTTCTGCCTTGACTACACCGTTACCAATCTGGCTATCGTCCCGGAGTCCCTGGCAGCCGAGTTCCTGCTGTTCTGCAATCGCAACCCCCGCCCCTTACCCGTGCTGGAGGTTACCGACCCCGGAGACCCCCACCCTGGAACGCTCGCTCCGGAAGCGGACCTGCGGACTGACGTGTCCCGATACCGTGTCTACCGTAACGGGGAGCTGACCGATGAACCATGTGATATCAGCTCTTACTGGCGGGAAGACCTGGTGGCCTTCGTGCTGGGCTGCAGTCGCAATTTTCAGAGACCGTTTGCCAGTGCCAATATCGCCTACCGCACACTGGGCGCATATACCACAGACATAGTCTGCACTCCGGCAGGCCAAATTCATGCTCACATGGTGGTGACCGTGCGGGCGTTCCGGAGCAGCGAGGACGCGATCCGCGCTATCCAGATTACCTCACGGAACCCTAACTCTCACGGCGCCCCGATTCATATCGGCGACCCCGCTCTGATCGGCATTAAGGATATTTATCAGCCCGATTCGGGGAGACACGAGGAAATCGCCCCGCTGGAGCGGGGTGAAGTAGTCCTGTTCTGGGCGTGCGGGACGACGATGGAGACCGCCGCCATAGAATCGAAACTGCCGCTGATGATTACGCAGCGCCCGCTGCACCAGTTCATCACGGACCGGCGGGTTGAAGAGATGTTCAGCTTCTGACACCGCCAGCGTCCGCCGGGAGCTGTTCAGATTTTTTTCCCGGCTACATCAGGAAGGAACCTTTGATGTCCTCGATGGTACTGGCGCCGTTTTCTGCCAGGTAATGGCGGATACCTTCGATTGTCCGGGGCATCACGGCGGGGTCTATCAGGTTAAAGGAACCTACCTCAACCGCGGTCGCGCCGGCGATAAAAAATTCCACGGCGTCTTCCGGACCGGTGATGCCCCCGCAGCCTATCACCGGGATACTCAGTTCTTGAGCGACCTGCCATACCAGCCTGACGGCGGTGGGTTTCGCCATCGGTCCCCCCAGGGCGCCGAAAAGGTTTTTCCCCAGCCGTGACCGCCGCGTGGAGATGTCAATCGCCATGCCCACCATGTCGAATCGCGGACAGACGGCGTCGGCTCCGCCTTCCTCACAGGCTTTTGCCAGCGGGACGATGTCCGCTAACGTGGCGTTCAACTTCGGGATTACGGTGAGCTGTGTCGATTCCCTGACGGCTTTCACCAGCTTGAAAGCGGTATCCGGGTCTGTGAAATCGGCCATGCCGTGCTTCAGGTTCGGGCAGCGCATGCTCAGCTCGACTCCGCTCACGCCGTCGGCTTCGTTCAGAATCTCAATTACCCTGACATACTCTTCGATGGTGGTGCCGGCTACGTTCACGATGACCGGCGTGGGGAATTGACGGAGGAAGGGGAGCTTGTCCCGAACAAACCGGTCTACGCCCACGTTCTGCCGTCCGACGGAGGTGAGAAAACAGGAACCGCCGATTTCGATAGAGCGGTCCTCGTAGTTGCCCAGCATCGGGTTTAAGGACGTGCATTTAACGATAATTGCGCCCAATCCGGAAAGGTCGAGAAGGTCGGCAAATTCTTTGCCGTAGCCGAAGGTCCCCGCGGAAGGCATGACCGGGTTCTTCAGCCGCATTTTGCCCAGCGTCACGGAGAGGTCGATGCTCCCGCTACTCATCGAACGCCACCTCGTCGATGTTGAAAACCGGCCCGTCCGCGCAGACCAGGGCGTACCCCCAATCCTGGTCGGGGCTGAGCTCGATGTGCGAGGATGCCAGGTCACGGTGCCTGGACACGCCCGCCTTGTTCACCCGGCACACGCAGACCATGCAGGCACCTATCCCGCACATCATGTGTTTTTCCATCGCGACCTGTGCCGGGATGTTAAATTCCCGGCAGATGCCAGCCAGCGATTTCAGCATCGGCCAGGGTCCACAGGCGTAGATGGCGCAGTCCGTGGGTATCTTCCCGTCCTTTATGGCATCCAACAGCATTTCCGTGGCCAGCCCGCGGTAGCCGTATGTCCCGTCATCCGTGGACAGCATCAGGTTACCGCCCAGGTCCCTGAAGTCTTCCTCCAGCACGAGACATTCTTTCGTCTCCGCGCCGAGCAGGATATTGAGGTTCTCTTGGCGGACGCCCGCTATCTCCTCTCCAAGCAGGAAAAGACCCGCCGCCCCACTGCCTCCCCCCAGTAGTACGTGAGTCCTCCTGTCACGGAACCGCTCAAAGCCGTGGCCCAGCGGTCCGATGATATCCAGCCGGTCACCGGGCCGAAGCTTGGACATCATTCCGGTCCCCCTGCCGGTAACCTGGTAGACCACCTGGACAGCCCGTTCGCCGGTTTTTAGGATGATGGTCCGGAAAATACTGAAGGCACGCCTCAGCAGGGGGTCGTTGCCGTCGCCGATTTTCACGTGCACGAACTGCCCGGGACTGACCGCGGCGGCAATAGGGGATGCGGCGAGCGTCATCCGCCAGCATTCGGCGGACAGCGGCTCGTTCGCCACGACGGTTGCTTTCATCTGCAACATCGAGCTCTCTCCCATGACTTCATGCGGACAAAATTCCAGAGATACCTGAAGCTGTGCGAGGGTATCCCCGCCGGCAATTGCCCTGAATATAACACACGCCTCCGGCTCTGTCAAAACCACAACGTGTTCGTTTCATTGCCTTGCCGTGACCGGTA
>JBDRGD010000153.1:0-24250 GCA_043818095.1 Chloroflexota bacterium | reverse complement strand
ATCGCCGGCCACGGGGGCTACGTCCTCAAGCGCGAGCTCGACACCCGTCCCTCGGTCTATTACATTAACGGATAAAGGAGAACAGACAGTCCTTGATTGACGAAGAAAGACAGAGCAGCTGGGGGATACTCATCGCCCTCTACGTGTTCTGCGCGGGGGTCGGGGGCGGGGTCTTCCTGTTCAGCCTGGTCATGGACCTGCTCGGCGTCTATTCACCCGTCGCCAGATGGGGCGCTATCGCCGGTCCGATTCTGGTCATCACCGGCGCGCTGCTGCTCCTGTTCGACCTGGGCTCGGCGGGAAGGGCCTACCGCCTCTTCACCAGCCCGTCCACCCTGATGTCCTCCTGGATGGCGCGGGGCGCCTGGATTCTCCTCGCTTTCATCGTCTTCGGGCTGGCCTACGCCCTGCCGGCTTTCCGCCCCTTCGCCTGGCTGCCGTGGGCGCAGTCGGCGGCGTTACGGGATGTCTTCGGCATCGTCGCGGGAATACTCTCCCTGCTGGTCATCGTCTACCCCGGCTTTCTTTTCGGCGTGCTCAAGAGCGTGCCCTTCTGGAACAACGGCATCCTGCCCCTGCTCTTCTTTTTCTCCGGGCTGGAGACCGGCATCGCGCTGCTCGTCCTCATCGGTCTCTCCTCAGGTTCCTTCCAGACCGCCGACCTGCACCTGCTGGCCACCGGGGACATTATCTTTATCGCCCTGCTGCTGGTGATACTGGGAGTCTACCTGGAAACCGCCCGGCACAGCAGCATGGCAGCGCGCAGTTCACTGCGCCTGCTCAAGGCGGCGGTGTTCGTCTTCGGGGTTGTTATTTTCGGTCTACTGCTGCCCCTGGCCTTGCTCTCCGCCAGCTATTTTCTCAGCGACCATTCCGTCATCCGCTTTCTTGCCATGACCGCCAGCATACTCCTGCTGCTGGGGGCGTTCTCGTTGCGCTACAGCGTCATCAGGGCCGGGGTCCAGTCCGGGGTGCTGTAGATGTCTGCATCCCGGCGCGGTATGGCGGAACTTGCCCTCCGCCGCGCCGACCTCTACGGCCTGCTCTCCGGTGTCTTTTCCTCCCCCCCGAGCCCGGAACTGCTCGCCGCGGTGAAAAGCGGTGACATGGAAGACCTCGCCCGGGCCCTGGAATTGCCCGGCGTGCCGGAGCTGTTTCGGACATACCGGGAGAGACTGGCGGGCAGCCCGGAAGAAGCCGCGCTCGAAGAACTGGCGATAGACTGGACCAGACTTGTCCGGCCTATCGGTCAAATAAAGCCCCCCTATGAGGGCCTGTACCGCAGTAACCCTGATTCCGGCGAGACCATCCTGCAAATCAAGAAGGCCTACCGGCAGTCAGGGATGCTGCCGGACGAGAGCACCGGGGAACCGCCGGACTTCCTCGGCATCGAGCTCGATTTCATGCGCCGGCTGTGCCTGCGGGAGCACGAGTGCCGGAAAAGCGGTGCGGGCGCCGCCGCGCTTTTCTCCGAAGAGGAGAGTTTTCTCCGCGAGCACCTTGGAGAGTGGGTAGCGGTCTTCTGCGCCGGTGTGGGGGATTACGTCACCACAGACTTTTACCGGGCTTTTCTCCGGCTGCTGGAACACTTCGTCGCGGAGGAGCTGAAGTTCCTCACGGGGGCGGTCAGCTGATGTCCGGATAGCTAGGAACAGACCTGACGGAGACGCTCTCCGATAGCTCCAAACACATCCCCGGCGAAGCGGCGCTTGTTTCTCCTCTATCTGATATGGAACGTTGTTACTTCCGGAGCGCCAGGCTGAAAGCGCCCTCCGGGCAGGTCAGCTGGCAGCTGCCGCACCCGGCGCACTTTTCCACGTCGATGCTGATTTTACCATGGTCGGAATAGATGGCGGTGCAGAGGTTGTCGATGCAGCGGCCGCACTTTGTACACTTCTTCTCATCGAGCACCGAAATCACTTCGCCGACCCGCAGGTCCACATCCTCGTTATACCTGATGTACCGCTGTCCCAGCCCGATGATTTCCTCGATGCTCCCGTAGCCCTGCTCCGCCATGAAATCGCGGATAAAGTCATTGCTGCGCCGTATCAGGCTACGGCCCTGCTCCACGATCCCGGTGCAGAGCTGCGTCAGCCTCGCCCCGAGCATCATCGCCTCGACGCAGTGCTCCGGCATCACCAGTCCCCCGGCCCCCGCGATGTCGATGCCCGGCACGAACCGGGCGATGGCGGCGATATCCCGGTAGCACGCCACCCTGAGCCAGGAACCGGATGCCTGGCAGAAGGGATTGCCATCGGAGAAAGGCCACAACGGCCTGCCCCCGTGGTAGATATCCGGCGGCGCGATGGCCACCCCGCTGTTGACCACCTGGACGAACTTCGCCCCGGCGTCCCTGATTTTCCGGACCAGCCCCAGCTTGTGGGGGAAACCAATCTCCGCGGAAAGTTTTACGCCCACGGGGATTTTCACCGCCTCCGCCACCTTGCGGGTAATCGTTTCCGCCAGGACGGGATTATCACCCACGAGCAACCCCTGGAAGTGCGCCGGGTAGCGCTCGTTGAAGAAGTCATCCACCGCCCCGCGCATTCCGGGAGGCTGGGGGCAGGAAAGGTTAAGCTCGATCATGTCCGCGCCGAGTTCCTCCCACCGCACCGCACCTTCAACGTAGGTTTCCGGCAGGTCCCCGAAGCCGATCGTGTTGGCGATAATGGGGACGTCATCGGGCTTCTCCTTGAGCAGGATTTCCATCAGCTTTTCCCGTATCGGGTCCGCCTTCTTCGCCCATTCGGCGGAAATCCAGAAGGGGGTGCAGAGCATGTAAAGGCCCTCCACGCCGTAGGGTGCCTGCGGCGTATCGATCGCCATCGTTCTCAGGCCGATGCCCCCCGGCCGGGGGTAATGCCTCTCTTCTATCTTCGCGCGCTCACGCAGCCTGCGTATCGTTTCGTCGGAGACGAACGTGCCGGTGACGTAAACATAGCCGGCGCCCGCCTTGATATGCTTCAGCAGCATACCGGCATAAACCTCGGCGGGCTCTACTCCGCTGCCCCTGCCGAAATGCCCGCCGACGGCGGCCACGCCCACGGGCGACCGGAAATGTACCCCCGCCATGGTCACGTCCAGCTTCGGTTTGACGGCGCTTTTCGTCGCTTGCTTCATCGCACTCTCCCTGTCCCCGGACTCGTTAAATGAAGAAGATAGCCAAATGCTAATCCCTGGAATCGGCCCCTGTCAAATCAGTCCAGGGCGCTGGCTTTCAGTATCTCTTTCCAGTCCCCGGGGAGCTTAATCGGCTGCGTAACGCTCCCGGCGGAGCACCGGATAACGTTCGAATACTGGCACTCGCCGCCGGCAACGATAATGATGAAGGAAGCCGGGGACCCCACCAGATGAATCGAGGTGGTATCCTCTACGGTCTTCGTCATCCACGCGGGATGGCTCCGCGAGAGATACTGCCGCTGGTATTTCCCCCACGGCAGCACGGCGTTCGCATAGAGGTATTGCCGGATGCTTTCCTTGGTCCAGTCGGCGTCCGCCAGGCGCTGGGCGTGCGCCTGGTTGAGGACGATGACGTACTCCCAGTCGAGCGCGTAGGGCACCAGCCCCACGGAGACGATACTGTCGACGAGCGGTTCCAGGATGTTGAAGCCGTCCTGGGAGATTTCGTTCACGCATATCGGGGGGTAAGCCGCCGCTACCGTGACGGTGCTGGTCTCCGCGGGAAAGCCCCGCTCGACGTTCAATGGCCCCCAGCGATTGTTTTCAAGATGGTAGACCGGGTGTTCTTCCCTCTCCGCGACGCAGTAGGTGAACTCCTGGGCGCTGCCGTGGCACTTCATATCGTTCACCCCGGGCTGTGCCCCCCCGGCATTAGTCATCACCAGCCGCAGCGCGCGGCCGATGGTCGCGTTAGCGTGATGGCCCCGCCCGAAGCAGCCCACCCCGGATTCTATCTTCAGGTCTTTCGCCACCGGCCCGTTCACAATCAGCAGAGGCGAAACGGAGCCGGTGGTCGCCTGCATCCCGGCGGCGCCCCAGACACCGCCGTCCGCGGACGCCGCGAACTTTTCATCGGTCAGCGTCGCCACCGCGGTGATAATCACCGGCAGGTAGGCCGGCTCGGCGCCCGCCATCACGGCATTGACCGCAATGTTCCTCACGGTTGCCTTCCCCCAGAGCGGGGGCACCAGCCCGATGACCTCATCCGGGTTACGGTCCGTCCCCGTCAGCATCCAGTCCACCGCTTCCCGGGTGGGCGGCACCACGGGAAAGCCGTCCGTCCATTGCTTCTTCCGGTAAAGGCGGTTCAGCGCCCGCAAGGCCTGCGTGCCGGTGTTGCCGCCGGCCCTGACGAACTCCGGTTCCGGCTTAACGACCACCTTGCCGCCTTTTGCCTTACCACCCGATTCCGGCGACTGCGTCAGCCCCGCGACCACGGCATCGATAATCGATTTCGCTCTTTCCTCGACGGCTTCCGCGGGCAGCCCGGCCAGGGGGTGGGGTATCTCGGCGGTGGGTAGCGACGGCAGCCCCTCCACCCCGGCGGTCAGTCGTCCCTGTTTGAGGAAAAAGCTGGTGGCAATCGCCACCACCGGCGTTCCCAGCCGGTCGATTCCTATCGAGTCGCGGAAAATCCACGACGTGCAGGACCCTCAATCCCCGGTGGCCGCCACCACCCCATCGCATTCCTGCGCCATCCTTTTCAGGTTAGCGTCGCCCGCGTTGATATTCAGGTTATACCTGCTTACTTCCAGCCCCGTGAACTTTGCCCGGAGCAGCCTGCCGACGGCATCCAGCAGCCTGTCCCCGTTGAGCTTCCCGTTCCAGAAAAGGCCTATCTTCTTGTGGTTCAGGTCAGAAAGCCTGGGCGCGGGCACCAGGACCGGTCTTTCATACTCCGCTTCGGGATTATAGGCCTCCAGCTCGAGATATTCCTGTTCCCTGCCCATCTATTACCTCCAGCGGTTTTCTCTCATTCATCCTGCAATGGTGAGAATACGGAAATGCGGGCCATATCCGGCGGATAGGCGGTACAAAGCATTCCGAATACGGGAGATTTACCCGGTGAACTCGATGATGCGCAGGCCCCCGTTCCAGTCGGAGGTGTAGATTAAGCCGTTGTTGTCTACCCACAGGTCTTCGATGTCCACCCCCCAGCACAGCGGCCCCCGCGGGTCGTATTGCGCTTTTGGCGTGCCGGGGACGTAACAGCCCGCCTCCGCCACGCGGTACGGGTCGGAGACATCGTAAATCCTCAGTCCTGCGGGACCGCACGAAGCAAAGATGTAGTCGTCCGACCTCAGCGCGTCGGGACCCGGATAGTTTTCATGGATGTTGTGGATGGCCGGCCCGATGACCGGGTTGGCGCGGAAGCTGCCTCGGTCGAGCAGGTCTTTCGGGGGCAGCGGGAACATGCCGACCACCTTCGGGAACTTCTCGTCCCTGATGTCCAGCATATAGGTATGCCGCCACTCGTCGACGAAGACGGCGAACTCCCGGTTCTTGATGGGTAGGAAGGTGTGACCGGAGCCTTCGTAGTTAAAGTTGAACTGGGAAATAACGGTAGGCCGCTTGATGTTGGAGATATCCAGCAGCACACCCCCCAGCCCGAACCAGGCGGCGTAGCAGCGGTCGCCCATGCCGATGGCATAGTGGCAGCGCTTGTTCCCGGTGCACTCCCACCAGGGCCTCTCCCCGCCGGCAATCCACTGTCCGGGCATCCACCAGCGGGAGACCTCCCTCGGCTCCTTCGGCTCCGAGAGGTCAACGATGACCAGGATACAGCCGCGGTAGCCTTTCATCGAAGCCGACAGGTAGGCGTAATGCCCGTCGTAGGAGAACCGGTGGCACAATACTTCCCCGCCCTCCTTGCTCCAGTACCCCACCGGGAAGAAAGATATCAGCTGCGGGTCGGCGGGCGTGGAGATATCGTAAATCTTGATGCCCGCCTGAACGAACTCCTTGGGCCCGTTCTCATCCTCGGTGACGCGGATGCCCTTCTTAATCGTTTCCTCGTATACGGTATACTTGGCCGGCTCGAAGAACTTCCACTCCTCGGCGACAATCAGGATGTCCCCGAGCGCCCGGCACTTGATGTTCCAGGTATGCGGGTTCCCCGTCGAGATGAACTTGACGGCTTTGGGGTTCTTCGGGTCCTTGACGTTAACCACGCTAAACCCGCTGCTGTAAAAGTGGCAGAAATAGAGATAGTCGCCCTTCTTGGCAATCTGAAAACCGTCCCCCTTGCCTTCCAGGTCATACTCGGCAACGAGCCTGGTATTTTTAATAAGCGGCGGGAACTCGTGCGGGGTTACCTTCATCCTGCCGGTGCTGGCGGGCCATTCAGCCGGGTACGGCTTATAGTCCAGCCCTACCGCCGGGTCCCATTTTGGCGCATCAGTCATCTCTCACCTCCGTGAAAACCGGGGCTTTTACACGATGCGGCAATTCGCCTGTCGGAGAAGATTATAGTTTCAGTTTCAGGAGCTTCTCCGCGTTCAGGTGGGCTATCTTCTCCCGGTCGAGTTCGCATATCGGCGCGGAATCCATGAACTTTGCCGCCACCATGCTCGACTCGTAGGGATAATCTACCGCGAAGAGGATGTTGTCCGCGCCCACCGCCATATAGGTACACAGCAGCGCGGGGTCCCAGAACATCCCGCTGGTGGTCACCATGAAATTTTCCTTGAAATAAGTCATCGGTGATTTCTTGGCGCCGGACTTATTGGTGGGATTAAGGTTCCAGCGGTTGTCGATGCGCCAGAACCAGAAGGGTATGGACTCGCCCAGGTGCCCGATGATGATTTTCAGCTTCGGGAAAGCATCGAACAGGCCGCTGAATATCAGACGCATACTGTGCAGGCCGACCTCAGCCGCATACCCCCAGACCGCCGTAGTCAACATGGGATAGCCCTCAAACACCTTCAGCATGTCGGGGTGGGGCTCGGTGGGGTGAATGTATATCGGTGCCCCCAGGCTTTCCGCCGCCTCGAAGAACGGCCAGTATTTTTTATCATCCAGGTAGCGCCCGTGCCCGTGGGAGTTTATCTTGGCTCCGTTCAGGCCCAATTTAGTCACCGCACGTTTCAGTTCGTCCGCCGCCGCCCGGGGGTTCCCGGGAGCGACAGAGGCAAAACCGGCAAACCTTTTCGGGTTCCGTTTGATGGATTCGGCTAGTTCGTCGTTGATGACGCGGGCCATCTCCGTACCGGCGTCCACGTCATCGAGCTCATCTACTCCGGGGCTGGACATGCTCAAGACCTGCATGTCCACTCCCGCCTCATCCATTTCTTTCAGCCTTATGGGCCCGATGTCCAGGATCTTCTCTACCTGTTGGGGAGAAAATACCGTGACACGGGTTGGGTGGTGCAGGTTCTCGATGCGGTTACCCTTATCATCCTCGGTGGCTTCCAGCCTCGGAGCGGTTTTTCTCGTCCGGAGATAATCCATGTATTTCCGGGTGAAAAAATGTTCCTCTGTTGCAATTTTTTTCACAGATGTCTCCTCTTGATACAATTATTTCCCCAATCGCTTATGATGGTCGGAAATCAAATGGCTAAATTCAAGTTTAACGCATCAGTCCCGGCAGCCAGAGCGAGATAATCGGGAAGGCGGTCAGTATTCCCAAGGCTATCAGGTCGATAATCAGGAAGGGAATCACCGCCTGGACACAATCGTTAAAGGTAACGTCCGGGGGAGTGGTCCCTTTCATGGCGAACAGGACCACACCGAAGGGCGGCGTTACCGCTCCTATCTCGGTGCACATCAGGAATATCATGCAGAACCATATCGGGTTGAATCCCAGCGCATTGACGAGCGGGATGAATATCGGAATGCAAATCAAGATTATCGAAGCGGGATTGATAAACATGCCCAGGATTATCACGACGACCAGCATCGCCACGATGATGGCAATGGGAGCCAGAGGTAGTCCGGTAGCTGTAGCAATTAAACCTTTTCCCGCTCCGGAATAAGCCAGCACGCCGCTAAAGGCTGAAGCTGCCGCTATGATGATTAAAATCATCACGGAAAGCTCGACGGTATTAATCAGCGATTTCTTCAGCATATCCCACTTTAACTTCCGATGGGCGGCAGCCAGGATAACCACACCCAAAGCACCGGAGGCGGCAGCTTCCGTCACGGAAGCAATCCCGAGGAGGATTACGCCGGTAACCATAAAAAGGATAAAGACCATCGGCAGGATATACCGCGCGGTATCCAGAAGCTTCTCTGATAAGGGAATGTCTCTCACTTCATAAGAAGGTGCCATTTCCGGCCGGAGACGGCTCAGGATGATGACATAGGTGGCATACAATGAGGCGAGGAAGAAACCGGGGACGATGATGGCAATGAGCACCGCACCAACAGATACTTCAGCGACAACGGCGACGACAACTGCCAGACCGCTCGGGGGAATCAGGGGCGCCAGACAGCCGCTGGCCATGATGGACCCCAGGCTCATATTCTTTTTATAGCCCTGCTTGGTCATTTCCGGCAGCAGCACGTTCCCCAGCAGGGCCACGGCGGCGATGCTGGAGCCGCTCATCGTCGCGAAAATAGTGCCCCCGGCAATCGCCAATAGACTTAATCTGCCGGGCATGCGCCCCAGCCATTTGTCAATACTCCGGATCATATGGGGTGCCACACCTGACCGGAACATGATATCTCCCATAAGGATGAAAAGCGGGATGGGTATCAGGGTAAAACGGGATATCGATTCACGTAATGTCAGGATAAGCTGGCCGTAAGCCGCAACACTTCCAACCCATAAAGGAATCCCGATTAATACTACGATAAGAAAGCAAAAAGCAACAGGTAGACCTGTTGCCATAAAAAACACCAGTAAGCCGAAAATAATGCTAAGACTTACCCACCATTCCATATGCAGCAAGATGTCTCCTCCTGTCCTCTTGTCAGTTTATTATTCTTTAAGCCGCCCCGCTTTCAAGAAACCATAAGCCTGGATAATAAACTCGACGAAAAGAAATATTGCTCCGACAGGAATAACCCACAATACAAAGACGTTCGGCACCTCCAGTGCCGACTGCCGGGCGACTCCCCGCACATAATGATCCCAGGTAATGGTTATGCCAAAGTATATGAGAGGTGTAACAATTATCATCCCGAGAAGAGAGGTAATGCCGTTAAGTATCGCACGGGCTCTGGGTTTCAAACTGTTGGTCACGATATCTACTTTTACGTGATGGTTCTTTTTCAGCACCCAGGCCGCGCCCAGAAAGGTCATGTAAATCAGGGCAAATTCACCGCCTTCAGTAATCCAGATAATAGGCTTGTCAAAGGCGTATCTCAAAATAATCTCAAAGTTGACGGCTACAAACATGAATATGACGCAGATAACAGAAACGACGAGAGAACCTTTTAAAACACCGCTCCAAAACCGGTCCAGTTTTTTCAGTATCAAGTTCCACAACCTTTTTGCGGTGGCCGCGCCGCATACATGCCGATTTACGGTCGACGGCCACCGCTTTATTTGTGCTCCGGGGTTATTGGGCGAGCATCTCAACTAGTTTGGCGTATACTACAGGGTCAGCATTTTCTTTTACTTTCTCTCGAATAGCGTTATGGATGCTATCAACGTAGAATTTCGCATCCGCAGCTGAGTATTTAATTGCCGTTGAACCGCCACCCGTAAACATCTTCCGGCTCTCATCTACCAGGCCCTGCATGAACTTAAAGGAGTCTACTTCACCTTCAATCTGGGTATCAATCATTAATTTCTGAAGGTCCGCCGGAAGCGCATTCCACTTGCCCAGATTGACCATGCGCATGGTGCCCCATCCGCCGGCCATTATTTCGTGGTCGATGAAGTAGGGGCATACCTCGAAAAGCGCCTGTCTTGCGGCGGTATTGAACGAGCCTATCTGGCCATCGATGACCCTGGTCTGTATCGCCGTGTAGACCTCTTCCGTGGTGATGCCACCGGTCGGGATCATGCCCAGTGCTTTCAAAGCGGAGTCCATGTTCGTTCCTCCGGAGCGCAGCTTGAGCCCGGCCAGGTCCGAAGGAGTCTTCGAATCGCGGATGATAGTGAGTTCGAAGGGGTCACCCTTGTTCCCTTCACCGATGAGGGTCTGGTTCAGTTTCTCTCTGTAGAGCGAATCAAGCAGGGCGATGACACCCCTATCGCGTTCCTCCGCGTTGGTGAGGGTGGAAGTCTTCATGATATCGCCCTCTGGTACGAGCGAGGTAACGATACCGACGGGGTAGCAGGAGATATCAATCACGCCGGTGCGGACCGCTTCCGGCTGGTCCCTGCCCGGGGTTACCTCGGGTCCGCCGATGTGATTGATGAAAAGCCGTCCCGCGGCGCGTTCGTTTACCTTTTTAATCCATAATTCAAAGGACCGGTTACTGGTTGTACCCGTCGCAAAAAGGGAAAGCGCTCTTAGTTCTATCTGTTTGGGTGCTGGTGCGGGTGCTGGTGCGGGTGCTGGTGCCGGGGCCGGGGCCGGTGCTGGAGACGGGCTGGGGGCGGGCGACGAACAGGCGCCGACTACCGAAATGAGCAGCGCGAGAACGGTCAACAGAATACAGGTTAGAAATGCTTTTCTTCTCAATTCAATTTCTCCTTTTACCGCCTGATTGCTCAAGCGTCACACTACTTCCTCATCTCCCAGGGTCCTCCTCCGGATAACACATTAGCCGACATGAAGAAACACTTACTGTGAGATACCACCTCCTCTCCGAAAAACTTGAACTCGCGAATCGGTTTCCCGGGTAAAACACCCGGCCTTACCCGGTTATTCATGAAACGAGAAGTCGATTACAAACATTAAGATTCAACCTTATTCTCGCCGGTTATCAAACATTATACATATATTGTTACTTCTGTCAAGCATCATCATGCCTGATGATGTCCACTTTCCGTCTTTCACGGAAAAGCCGTGAAGGTTTTACAGGCCTCTAATAGGAACTGGGCACCGGGACGCGCAGGGGGATATAATACCCCGCCTTGAGTATCGCATACCTGGTGATGAATCCGGTAGCCAGCAGAAACACCCCGGCAATGATGGCCACCCAGCGGAAGTCCGCGCCGATGGTCCAGAGACCGGCAAAAAGCATCAAGGCGACCAGCAAACAGGCGGCACCGGCAATGAGCGGCGCCCTTATCCGCCTGATTGATTCCGCATAGACCGCACTGGGGCGCACGCTCATCAGGGACCAGACGCTGATGAGCTGACCGATGATGAATGCCGTCCCCAGCACCGCCATGCGGCCTACCACCGGGGCAACCTCGTGACGCCCGTCAAGCTGGCCATACACCGGCGATATCAGCATCAGCAGTCCCAGTCCGGTGCTGAGAGCGATGAAGAAAGACAGCACGGGCAGGACCCCGGAGGACCACAGCGGTATGCCCCGGGACTCGGTGAGGACCAGGCCGTGATAAATGGAGAGCGCCAGCGCCAGCAGGAGGGCGATGCCGCCGAGGACGATGCCCGCCCCGGAAGAAAGCCACCCCGGAAACCAGAAACCGGGCAGGGCGTAAGCGAGCCCCAGGAGGACGAAGAGCATTTGTATCAGCCCGCCCCGGGACATCCATGATGTGGGCAAACCCTCGAAGAGCCGGAAAGCCTGCAGGGGGGTGCCGGCTTCCAGGAGCAGGCACAGCAGACCCAGTCCGACCAGTAACGGGCCCAGGAGCAGGGCGCTGACCGTCAGCCATTTCAAATCACTGAAAAACACCATCACGAATCCGGCGGCGAAAATTCCCGCCCCGGTCCCTCCCAGGAACATGTAAAGCGCCACCCCGCCCCCCCAGGAAGTCTGTCTTTCCAGTACCATCTTCCGCTACCTCCGCTATGGGGCTAAATAATATACCGACGGGTCGGTGCCCAGCTCCGGGTAAAGCTGGAAGCCGCCCCTGGTCCGAATCAGCCGCGAGACCTCGCTCTCGAGGTCGTCCAGGTCTCCGAAAAAGCGCGCGTGCGCCATGCAGTTGGCCACGCAGGCTGGCTCCATTTCCCGCTCCAGCCGGGACAGGCAGAAATCGCACTTCTCCGCCGTGCCGGTGGTATGTTTCTGATAGCCCACTTTTTCATAAGGGGTCAGTCCCTGTCCCGGGAAATACTCTCTTTCTTTATCATAGGTGCTCCGCGCCCGGTAAGGGCAGGCGACCACGCAGCTCCCGCACCCCAGGCATTTCGCATGGTCGATGACGACAATCCCGTCCTCCCTTTTAACGCTGGCGCCGGTGGGGCAGACCTCCACGCATACCGGCTCTTTGCAGTGCATGCAGAGCAGGGGCAGGGGCGTCTTGCGGACGGTGGGGTATTTCCCCGATTCGTTCAAAAGCACCCGGGACCACATCATGCCGGGAGGGGTGGCGTTTTCCATCTTGCAGAATATCTGGCAGCCGTAACAGCCGATGCACCTTTTCAGGTCGATTACCATGCCGTATCTCATTTGCCCGCCCTCCCGGCCTTTTTGGTCACTTTCACCTTGACACAGGCATCGACGTTGAAGCTGACCACGTCCACGTAGTCCCAGCTTAGCGGAATCATCCATTGCGGGGAGATTCCCTTGCCCTTTTGGCTGGCGATGGGCAGGTATTTGGACCAGTGCCCCCCGCCGCTGGCGTACGCCACCACCTCGGGATGGACCCCCTCCGTGAGCACGGCGAAGCCCTCAATCTTGTTGCCGGTCCCCGCCGACTCTATCTCCAGCCAGTCACCGTCCTTGATGCCCTTTTTCCGCGCTGTCTCCGTGTTCAGGGCGATTTTGAAGATATTGGGGTCCAGCCGGGAGATCTCGTCGAGCCACGGGTTGTTCCAGGTGGAGGTGAAGGTATGCACAGGTATCCGGTAGTAGGTGCCCCACAGGTCGAACTCCGGGCGTTTCTCCTCGAAAGAGGGGCACGGTTTCCACTCGGCTATCGGCTGAAAGTCCGCGGTGTCGAACCCGGGAATACCATGTTCTTTCTTTATCGCCTCTATCTGCTCCCCGAGCTTCTTGAAATACTCGTAGTAAATCGGGACCCGACCCCGGATAAAGGGCCGCCAGTAGACCTCCTCGACCTTCTTGGGCCACTTAATCAGCCCGTGCTCCTTGAACCATTCTACGCCACGCTCCGGGCCGAAATTGCCCTTCAGCCGCCGGTCCACGATTTCTTCCCAGGCGTATTTCTGCGCGGGGTCCAGCTTATAGGGGTCGCGGAAGAAGAGGCGTTTGTTGATTTCCTCATAAAGCTTGCCGAGTATGCCCAGCCGGTCGGCTATCTCCAGGATGACCTGCTCCGCGGGACGCCGCTGGTACATCGGCGCCACCACCGGCTGGCGGAGGTGGTAAGCCCAGTCGTCCACCGGGCTGCAGGTGCTCTGCCAGTCCGCCCGCAGGTCCAGCCGTTCCAGGTAGCAGGCATCCGGCAGGATGATGTCGGAAAACTCGGTGGACTCGTCCAGGAAAAGGCTGAAAGAGACGATAAAGATGTCCTTCTTCAGCCCCTTCTCCAGCTCATCCGGGCTGACGACGTTGGTAATATAGTTGCCGGCGGTGTGCATCGCAAACTCCGCCTTGTAGGGTATCTGGTATTTTTCCCGCTCCGTGATGCCCCAGGTGAGGAACGGGGACGTGCTCGCGGTGGGACTGAGGTCGTTCAACCCCAGCATCTCCGGCTTCCGCGGCGGGTGCGGCGGCCAGGGGACATGGGGCACTTCCCACTCCCCGATTTTCAGCATCCCGTCCAGGTCCTCGCCGGGACCGTAAGCGGGCTCATGGCTTTCCGGGTGGCCGAGGGAACGGGAGTTCATGCCCAGCACGCCGCCGGGCACGTTGTTCGCGCCCATTATCTCCGGCAGCAGCTCCAGCGCCATGTTGGTCAGGGCGCAATGCCGGTGCGCGGAGGCCCCCCGGAACCAGGCCACCGCCACGGGACGGTAAGGCAGCTCCTTACCGTCGATGACAATCGTTTGCCCGATGCAGGCCGCCTCCCCGAACTCCCGCGCCAGCCGCCGGATAGTGGCGGGGGGGACCGTCGTTATCTCGGCGGCCATCTCCGGCGTGTATTTCTTCACCTCTTCCTTAATCAGCGAAAATGCCGTGGTCGCCTTAACGCCGTCGACCGTGTAGCTGCCCTCCAGGGCGATGTCTTGCATCCCGGGGTCGTCATAGGTCTTCGCCCGGCCGTCGGCGCTGTCCCAGACCAGCGGCTTTTGCGACGCTTTATCGCGCAGGAAATAGCCGTCTTCGCCGACCAGGTAAGGACCGTTGGTATTTTTCTTAAGGTGGGGAGCGTCGAATATCCCGTGCTCGTTAAGGAGGAGGTTGACCATCGCCAGCGCGAGGGCGGCGTCCGTCCCCGGGCGGATGGGCACCCACTCGTCGCTGTTGCGGCCCGGCATGCCCAGCCAGGGTTCGATGGAGACGTGTTTCATGCCCCGTTTCCGGGCATCCGCCATCCGCTGCGCCATGCCGATGACCGAGTAATAAGCACCGAAACCGGCGGGACAGCCGAAGTTGAGGTAGTAGTTGACGTAGTTGGGGTCGGGCATCTTCGTCCAGGCTAACTGCACCAGTCCCGAAAACAGGTGGGAACCGCCGCCGCAGTGCGCCCCCGCGCCGGAGGCCAGAGAGTTCGGCGTCCCGAAGGCCTGGCCGAAACCGCGGGTGATGTGCAGGTAGCAGTCCGGGATGACGGAAGACATGACCATCATCTTCCGGGGGTCTTCCGCCATTATCTTTTTCAGCTTCTCGGTGATGGTATCCAGAGCTTCTTCCCAGGTAATCTCCACCCACTGGGGGTCGATGCCGATGCCCTTTTCCGGGTTGGTGCGCTTGAGGGGGACGTTGACCCGGTTGGGGTCGTAAAGAAGCATGATACCGCTCGCGCCCCGCGGGCAGAGCCCCCCGCGCGTGGTCGGGCAGTCCGGGTTGCCCTCGATTCCCACCACCACCCCATCGACGCGGTGCGCGCGAATCGCGCACATGTTGAAGCAGATGTTACAGCTGCTCTTTATCCAGACGTCTTCTTTGACCGCGGCAGTTTCCGCTGTTCCGGATTGCTTCATTTCACCCTCCTGTATCCGAGGTGATATCCACACCGCGCACCGGTAATACGGCAGCCCCCGGAGAAAAAGACGGCCGGGAACATCCGCCGGAAGATTAACTGACTCATTTTAGCACCTTGAGAAACCTTGTCAATAACAGTCACGCCCGCTGTCTTTTTATTGACAAACACTTACCGGTCTGTTAACGTATTGGCAAGAGTTACGCGTCAATAACCGCGACCGTGGGAAGGTTGATTATTAATAGTAAGGAGGTGGTAAGCCAAAGAAAGCCCATCTTACCACGTCAGAAACCATCATTTCAGGAGGACACAAAGGAGGACACATGCAAAAGAGTAAATTTGCCCGCATCATCCCCGCCATCATTATCCTGGTATTAGTCCTTTCCGTAATCGCCTGTTCCCAGCCGGCCCCGGCACCAGCTCCCGCCCCGGCCCCGGCACCAGCACCTGCCCCGGCGCCCGCTCCCAAACCGGCGCCGGCTCCGGCACCCGCCCCTGCCCCAGCCCCGGCGAAGGTATTTGAAATGAGGTTTGCCACCGATGCCACGCCTACCGGGGAGCTTTCCACGTTCTATGCCCAGCCCCTGATTGACGCCATCGAGAAGGGCACCAACGGCAGAATCAAGGTAATCTACTTCCCCGCGCAGCAGCTGGGCAAGAAAACAGAGCAGTATGACCTCGTCGCCCAGGGCATCGCCGATATGATGTGGAACTCGGTGGGCTCTAACGCGGGGCGCTTCCCGCTGACCGAACTGTTCCAGCTCCCGCTGCTTGGCTTCAAGAACCCCCTGGTTGCCGCCCGCGCCATCAACGATATCTACGACGAATTCCAGGAAGCCTTCAACAAGCAGTACTCGGAGACTAAAATTCTGCACCTGATTGCGGGTACCGGCTACTACTTCTATTCCACGACGCCCGTCCGCAGTCTCGCCGATTTCGGCGGCAAGAAAGTCGCCGTCAGCGGCGCGGCTCCGATTGCCGCCAACAAGGCGCTGGGTGCCGTCCCGGTCTCGATACCCACCCCGGAAGTCTATTCCGCCCTGGAGAAGGGTGTTGTCGAGGGCACATGGTACGGTGGCGGTGCCCCCCTGGACTTCCGATTTTACGAGGTAGCCAAGAACCGCACGGACGTCGAGCTTTACGTCGCCGCTTATAACACCGTCATCAGCTGGGATTTCTGGAACAGTCTGCCTGCGGACCTCCAGGACCAGCTTATGAAGGCCGCCGGTGGCTTTACCGGCGCCGAGATGTTCGCCCGCGGCTACTCCATGATCATGGACGACAAGAACCGGGCGAAGTGGACCGAGGAGGGAGAGATTATCCAGCTCCCCGCGGCGGACATGGCGAAAATCGGCACGTTTGCAAAACCGATACACCAGGAAATCATCGATGCTCAGGAGGCCAAGGGGGTACCGGCGAGCATCGTTTACAATCGGATGCTCCAGCTAATCCAGAAATACAACAACGTGTACTAGGCAGCGTACACCGGGTTACTGAGTATAAAAAAGGGGGAGGCACTGCATCCCGGTGCCTCCCCCACAATGTAAATCTCTCGGAATCGGGCAACTGGAAGGCAGTGGGGCGTGGAATACATCCAGCGAATTATCAGCAATGTAAGCAAATACGTTAATTCCGGCGGCCAGGTCGTCCTGCTGTCCATGATGCTGATTACCACCGCGGACGTCCTCGGACGCTATTTTTTCAACAGCCCCATCCTGGGAGCTTACGACATCACCGAACTGCTGATGGTGGTGCTCATTTTCTTCTGCATCTCCTATACGCAGGACCGCAAAGGACATATCGGGGTCACCATCATCCTGGACCGCCTCCGCGAGCAAACCAAGGCGATTATCGAGGCTACCGGCTACTTCCTCGGAATCGGTCTCTTCACGGTGATCACCTGGCAGAACGTCCTGCGGGGGATTTCCATGAAGGCCGGCGGCTCCGTGACCCCCTCCGTGGAAATCGCGACCTATCCCTTCTTCTGGATCATCGCCTTCGGCAGTGTCCTGATGGTGCTGGTGCTCCTTTCCGACCTGCGTAACGCGCTGGTCCGCGTGAACAAGGGCGGCCCGCGTTCCTGGATAACGCTGGGGGCGGTAACGGCGCTGGTCCTGCTGGTAATCGCCGGGGCCACCATGGGGAAACAGCTGCCCTGGCACGCCAACGATTACGCCGCCGGGGCCATCGGCACAATCGTCCTCATGATTCTGTTCTTCTCCGGGATGCCCGTGGGTATCGCCATGGGGACCGGCGGGATACTGGGCGTCGCTTATCTCATCGGAACGGGGCGTGCCTTCAGCCTGGGCGGTCTTATCCCCTATTCCGAAGGGGGCAGCTATACCCTGAGCACCGTCCCCCTCTTCGTGCTCATGGGAATGTTCGCCTTCCACGCCGGCCTGAGTAAGGACCTCTTTCATACCGCCTATAAATGGCTGGGCCGCCTGCCCGGCGGTGTGGCGATGGCGACGACGGTAGCCTGCGGCGGTTTTGCCGCGGTCTGCGGCTCCAGTTCCGCTTCAGCGGCAACGATGGGCGCCGTGGCACTGCCGGAGATGAGGAGATACAAGTACTCCGACAAGCTGGCTACCGGCACCATCGCCTGCGCCGGGACTATCGGCAGCATCATACCGCCCAGCATCCACTTCATCGTGTACGGCATGATTACCGAGCAGTCTATCGGCCGGCTGTTCATCGCGGGCATTATCCCCGGGCTGATAGAGGTCGTGCTTTACCTGGTCACGATATATATCGTCTGTAAAATCAGCCCGCAGATGGGCCCCCCCGGACCGGCAACGAGCATGAAGGAAAAGGTCGCCTCGCTTGCCGGCACGTGGCAGACATTGTTCCTGTTCCTGGTGGTTATCGGCGGTATCTACATGGGCGTGTTCACGCCCACGGAAGCCGCGGGCATCGGGGCCTTCGGCGCATTCTTCTTCGCCATGATAAAGCGGCGATTTACCCGCAAGAACTTCGGCACCAGCCTCATGGAAGCCACCGTCATCGCTTCAATGACCATCTTCATCATTATCGGCACCATGTTCTTCAACTACTTCCTGGCGTTGACCCGCCTCCCCAACGACCTGGCGGCCTGGATCAGCCAGCTCGGGCTGGACCGCAACATCATCATGACAATCATCATCATCGTCTACCTGATTCTGGGATGTTTCCTGACCTCCATGGCGATGATTGTCCTGACCATCCCGATATTCTTCCCCCTGATTCTCGCCCTCGGGTACGACCCCATCTGGTTCGGTGTCATGACCTGTATCCTGGTGGAGACGGGACAGGTGACTCCTCCCTACGGCCTGAACCTGTTCATCGTGAAGGGGCTGGCGAGAGACGTGCCCATCGGCACGATTTATAAAGGCGCGGTCCCCTTCATCATGGCGGACCTGGTGCGTATCGGCCTGCTGCTCGCCTTCCCGCAGCTGGCGCTCTTCCTGCCGGCGCTGATGAAAGGCTAGCCGGAAACCGGATACTTTGCTGCCCTCCACCCCTGTGGAAAAAGCAGAGCCCCCAGGATGTCACTGGAGGCTCTCTTCTTAACGGAGCGCAGGTTACCGCAGAATATCCGGGCTTGAGCGCCGATTCACCCGGCTTTGCAGCCTACCCTTTCACACCAGCCGCCACTTTTTGGGCACTCACCGTCTTCTTTTCCGCCGTAACCAGCAACTCGCCATTCCTGTCCATTATCGAGGCAGCAATTTCCAGCGTTTGGTCACTCGTATACAGAACGTCCCGCTCCTCTATCGGCAAGTCTTTAAGATCGTTCACCAGACTCAAGACATATTTCTTGCCGCGCTGAGGGTATTGCTGGTTTATCTGTACAACTAAGTATTTGCCACCCCACGTTTCCGGAGAAGACAGGATAAAATTGAGCGACTCTCCCAGCATTAATTGCTCAATACGGTGAGAAAGAGGAATATATTTCCTCGCTTTGGCTTTGGCTTCTTCCTGTTGCGGGGTTAAAGCCGTCTGCCCTGCGGAACGCGTTAAGCTCCGGAACAGGTATCTGAAAAATCTACCAAAAAGCTCCGGGTAGGTAAAAGCCATAAGCATCAAGCCGGTACCAATAACTGCGACCGCCAACATTAGATAGACAATCAGCATATTCATCTTATACCTCCTTATAATCAAACGGCTTGCGCTATTTATCCCTCTCTAATCTCCAATATCATTCCTCCTTCTGCACCCGCTCAACCCTCAACCATAGTATTGACTTTCATCTCCCCGAGTGCTAATATATTTGCATAATCTTATGTATTACATTTCATATGTTATAACTATAGAATAGTATATCAGTATTAACCCACGGTGTCAAGGGGTAAAATCCAGAGCAGGAGGTCGATTGAATGCCCGACTGGACTTTCATCAGCAACCATGGCTTGGTGCTGGCTTATGTCGCCAAGCATCCTCAAAGAACTATTCGGGAAATAGCATCCGCCATCAAGATTACAGAATGGACCGTCTATAAAATAATTACTGAGCTTGAGAGAGAAGGCTATATCGAGCGTCAAAAAGTAGGACGGAGGAATACCTATTACGTCAAACCCCATTCGAACCTCCGGCATGAGACTGTCAGGCATATCAAAGTTAAAGACCTGCTTCTGTCACTGGGTTGGAAACAGCCGGAAAATCAGGCCGGTTGATAGATTATACAAAACAGGCAAAGCTTTTTCCTATCGACCAAAGCCCTTTTCGTACCATTTTTTACCGGTTCTTTGCAACGAAATACTTTTCTGCTGACGTTGCTTCTTCGGGGAATTATTGTATAATCTGGTAGTCGAATCATTTCTTAAGGAGGCAGAATGGACGTCTGGGAAGCGATTGAAAAAAGAAGGACCACCCGGGCTTTCCGCGGGGTTGTTCCCAAAGAGCTGCTGCGGAAAATTATCCGGGCAGGCTCCCGAGCGCCCTCGGGGAGGAACACCCAGCCCTGGGAATTCATTATCGTCAACGACCCCGGGATTATCGACCAGATTGCCGAGCAGAAATACCAGCAGAACCGGAAAATCGGGACCGAGGAAGCCGCGGCGCGCCAGCGCAACGTTTACCGGGATTCCAGCGTCGTCGCCGTGTGCTGCCAGCGCGGAGGGATGTCCCCGATTGCGGGCTGGCTGGCGACCCAGAACATGGCGCTGGCAGCCACCGCCGAGGGACTGGCCGGCGTCACCTCAACGCTGCGGGACGAGCAAAAAGCGACGGCGGAAAAGCTGCTCGGCCTGCCCGCCGATTACGAACTGGTGACCATGATGGTCATCGGCGTCCCGGTCAGCATTCCCCGGGAGCGCGAGGAAGGCGTGGAACGCCCGGACTTCAGCTGGCTCCATGTCAACCGGTTCGGCAACGCCTCCTGATTTGCGCTCCGGGTAAAGAGGCGTAATAGCAGAAAAAGACCCGCCTCTTTCTCAGGGGAGGTAAAATGACCGTCAGCAGCAGGACCACGACCGAAATAATTAAAAACGGGCACTGCCAGATGTGCGGGCACGGCTGCCCGACGGAAATTCACGTCCGCGCCGGGAAAATCACCGACATTATTAACACCGACCCCAGACTGGCGCTCTGCCCCCGCTGGCGGGCGCAGATTGACTTAATCTATCACCCGCAGCGCCTGCTTCATCCCCTGAAACGCGTCGGCCCGAGAGGCAGCGACCGCTTCGAGCGTATCTCCTGGGAGGAAGCCCTGGACACCGTCGCCGGCAACCTGGAGAAGGTCCGCGACAGCTTCGGCCCGGAATCGGTGGTCTTCTTCGTCGCCTATCCCAAGGAACCCCGCCCCTATTACCACCGCCTGGCGCACGCCTTCGGCTCGCCCAACTACTGCACCGAGAGCAGCAACTGTTTCCTCGCGATGAAGGTCGCCGGTGTGCTTACCTACGGGAAAAATTTCGCCACTTCCTTCGGGACCCATAACCTGACCGATGACCCGGCCTGCGCCTGCCGGCTGATATGGGGTTCCAGCGTTAAACAGTCTTACCCGCAGAACTGGACGGACCTGCTGAAAGCCCGGGACCGGGGGCTGAAAATAATCGCCGTGGACCCGCGCCGCAGCGACCTGGCCGATATCGCCGATATCCACCTGCAGCTCCGCCCCGGCACGGACGGCGCCCTCGCCCTGGCAATGATAAACGTCATCCTGAGCGAGCGCCTCTACGACCGGGAGTTCGTGGAGAAATGGACGGAGGGCTTTGCCGGACTGACCGACCTGGCGGGACAATATCCTCCAGAGAAAGCCGCGGAGATAACCGCCGTACCGGCGGACCGCATCCGTGCAGCCGCCATCCTTTACGCCACCACCCGGCCCGCCAGGATTACCACCAGTATCGCCTCCACTACCCACAGCTCCAACGGCGTGCAGAACGAGCGCGCCATCATCCTCCTGGCGGCGCTGACGGGCAACCTGGACGTCCCCGGCGGCAACCGGGCGGCGGCGGGCGTGGTGCCGCTGAACAGCATCACCCTGCACGAGCGTGTCCCCGGGATGCCTCCCGGCCTGGGCACCGACCGCTTTCCCATCTGGACCGGCATCTGCGAGGAGATGCAGGCGAACGTCCTCGGGGACCGCATCGACCGCCCGGAGCCATACCCCATCAAGGCCCTCTTCAGCGGCGGCCTGAACCCCATGTTCTTCCCGAACTCCCGGCGGCTGGAAGAGAGCCTGAGAAAGCTGGACTTCATCGCCGTCTGCGACTTTTTCCCGACGCGCGGCGCCTCTTTCGGAGACATCGTCCTGCCCATCGCGTCCTGGCTGGAAAGACCGATACTCCGTGTCGCCGGGGCGCGCATCAAACTGCTGGAGCCCGCCATCGAACCGCCGGGGGAATGCCGGCCCGAGTGGGATATCATCGCCGCCCTCGCGCAGCGCCTGGGACTGGGAAAGCTCTTCTGGGACGGCGACCTCGAGCAATGCCTGAATTACATGCTGGCACCAGCTAATGTTACGTTAGCCGACCTGAAAGCGCACCCGGAGGGAGTGGCTTACCCCCTCCCACCCACGCCCTGGAAAGCCTGGGAACAGGAGGGATTCCCGACCCCTTCCGGGAAGATAGAAATCGCTTCATCGGTCCTGGCGGAACACGGGCACGAGCCGCTCCCGGTCTATACGGAGCCGGAGGAAAGCCCCCTGAGCCAGCCGGACCTGGCGGCATCCTACCCGCTGGTGATGACCTCCGGAGCCAGGAAGCTGGCCTATACCCACTCCCAGTTCCGCAATATCGCCCGCCTGCGCCGCATCACCCCGGAGCCGACCGTGGAAATCAGTCCGGCGGACGCGGAGGCACGGGGCATCAAATCGGGCGACATGGTGCAGGTAAGTTCTCCGCGGGGGAGCATCGAACTCGCGGCGGAGGTTACCCCGAAGATACTCCCCGGCTGCATCGGCCTGCCGCACCACTGGCCCGACGGCGCCAACGCCAACGCGCTGGTGGACGACGGGGCGCTGGACCCGATATCCGGATTCGCTCCCTATAAAGCTCAGCTCTGCCAGGTAGCCAGGGTCTAGGCTTTCTTCAGACCTTCGTTCCTCTTCTTCAGCTCCTCCATGAGGACCGGCACGCCCATGGAACAGGTATGAATGCCCAGCACACTGGTCAGTTCCAGGACTTCCATGATTTCTTCCTTGGTCGCGCCGTGCTTCAGGGCGTTGGCGATGTGCTGCCGCAGTCCCGGCTCGTAGAGGTGCGTGGTAGAGGCATCGATGGCGATATAGATAAGCTCCTTTATCTTGGGCGGTAAAGGCCCGGTGCGCCACGGTACCGCGGAAAAGTTCAGGTAAGACTCGAAGAAATCGGGGTCCAGCGCCAGGACATCGCCCCAGACGGGGGTCCAGTAGCCCCGCTCGGCGATGAACTTGTCCCTCAGCTGCTGCTGCTTCGCGTTCAACTCCTGGGCCATTGTGTTTCCTCCTCATTCCGCAGGCTTCTTTAATAAGAAGTCGCGGCTCTATTTCGCGGCGTAGTCCGCTTCAAGGTCCTGGACCACCTTTTTGGGCAGAGTGGTCGGCGGATATACCCGGTCGAACCCGAGCGCCTTGAAGGTATTCTCCGCTTCCGCCCAGTCCGGTTCGTCCACCGCCAGTATCCCGCCGATATACATCTTTACATTGCCCATGCCGGCTTCCACCATCTTTTCTTTCAGACCGTCGACGTTCGCCCGGGCATGCCCCGCCAGCGAGGACACCAGGACAAAGTCCGGCCTGGTCTCCACGGCGGCGTTAACGAACTCCTCCTGGGAGTTGCGGATTCCCAGTGAGATTACCTTGAATCCCGCGGCACCCAGGGCATGCTCCAGTATCCGGATACCGGTGACGTGAACGTCCTCACCGATAACTCCCGTGAGCAGGGTAATCTTTTTCTGATTTTCCGGGTTCATACTCATCTCCTCCTGCGTACCGAAATTCGTAGGTCTTTAATGTTATGTCAATTCCTGACGGATACCTCTTTCAGGTTCTTTTTCATTACCCTCAGGGCTGCCCCCGGCGATATCTCCGCCAGGAGACCGACGGCGAACAGGATGTAGCGCTCGTCGATGAAGAACCGGGGCGCGGCGGGTCTCAGCGAGTCCGGCCTTTGCGCCGAGTAGCAGGCCGATTTCAGCACTTCCCGCGGACTCTGCCCGTAAGCAAAAATGCCCCCGGTGCCCACCACGCAGCTTACCGTCGTCAGGTCCTTCCCGTACTGGAAATAGTATTTCCCGAAAGGCGAATAGACCTCCTCGATGCTGCCGGCATGCCTCCGGGTGGCGATATCGACCGCGGCCTGGGCCAGCGCCGTATCGAGACCGTGGTCTTCCTCGCTCTGCGGCACCGACGCAACATCGCGGCAGAGTTGCGCCACCTTCCCGGTTATCGCCTCCTCCGATGCCGCGACGGCACAGGTCCCCGCCATTCTTTCCCTCAGGGCGCCGCAGCCGACCAGCTCGAGTATCGATGCGGCGTTGAACCTGATGCCGAGGTCTCCTTCCACCGTGCGCTTGGCATAGGGCTCCGGCAGGCCCTTGCGGACGACGTCCGCCCGCGATGGGTTCCCCTCGCTCAGCGAGTAAACATCCGTCGTGGCGCCGCCCACGTCCACCACCATCATCTCGCCCAGCCCTTCTTCCCCGCCGGGGCCCCCGGCAAGCAACGTAGCGCCCTTGAGCACCGCCAGCGGCGTGGGCATGATGACATCGCCCACGATGTCATGGGCGCGGTCCAGTCCCTTGGCGTGGGTTATCCGCCGCAGGAAAATGTCCCTGATGGCTTCCCGCGTAGGCTCCACGTCGAGC
>JBDRGD010000152.1:0-2902 GCA_043818095.1 Chloroflexota bacterium | reverse complement strand
AAGAAGGGCACATCCGAGCCGAGCCGTGCCGCCAGTTCTGCCAGCTTTTTCCGGGAGAGTCCAAGATGCCAGAGTTCGTTCAGGGCGCGGAGGACGGTGGCGGCATCGCTGCTGTCGCCCCCCAGCCCCGAGGTCAGGGGGATGTTTTTCTCCACCCGGACGGTCGCGCCCCCCGCGTAGCCGGTGGTCTCCCGCAGCAGCGCCACCGCCCTGGGGAGGAGGCTCTGCTCCGCCCGCCATTCCTCATGCGCGCATTCGAAGAAGGTCGATTCGCCCAGTGTGAAACTAAATTGGTCGGCGAGGGTAACGGTCTGGAGGATGGTGCGGATTTCATGGTAGCCGTCCGGGCGTTTTCCCAGCACCTCCAGGGTCAGGTTAATCTTGGCCGGTGCGGTAACCGTCAGCATCTTATATACCCCTCCCCTCCCCGTAAGCCTGCCACAGCGCGAACCACTCCTCCAGGGTGAGGGTCTCCGCGCGGCGCTGGGGGTCGATGCCGGCTTTGTCCAGCAGGGCTTTGACCGGGGCTTTGTCGGCGGCCAGACCTTTTGCCAGGGAGTTGGCGAGCTGCTTGCGGGGGGTGGTAAAGCCGGCACGGACGATGTGGAAAAAGCCTTTGACATCGTCCACCGGCACCGCCGGCCCGGGGTAAACGTCTATTTTCAGGAGGGCGGAGTCCACCTTCGGAGGCGGGTAGAAGGCGGCGGCGGGCACGCGGCTCACGATTTCCGGCCGGCCGTAAAGCTGCACGCCGATACTGAGCAGACTGCGCTGCCCGGCAGCGGCGGTGATGACCTCGGCGACCTCTTTCTGCACCATCACCAGCAGCTTATCAGGGCGATGGCGGGCTTCTAAAAAGTGGCGGAGCACCGGGGAGGTAATGTAATAGGGGAGGTTGGCGACCACGCGGTAGGGCGTCCCTTCGGGGATTAAAGACGCCGGGTCGACGTCCAGCACGTTCTCGTTCATCACGGTGACGTTGGGCAAGGAAGCCAGGTTCCGGCGGAGGATTTCCGCCAGGCGGTCGTCGAGTTCGATGGCGTAGAGCCTGCCGGCGCGCTCCGCCAGCTCCCGGGTGAGCACGCCCAGCCCCGGCCCCACCTCGATGACGGTGTCTTCCGAAGTGAGCGCTGCCGTGTCCACGATGAGTTGCAGGACGGCGGCGTCGACGAGGAAGTGCTGTCCCAGCGCCCGCCGCGCCTTCAGGTCAAAGCGGCGCAGGGCCTGCCGGGTCTGGCTCAGCAGCGATGTTTCTTTCATGGCGGAAAAAGTCAGAGGCCGTGCACCGACCCTCGACACTGCCTAATAGCTTGCCCGGGCCAGCCAGCTCCAACCAGGCAGACCTGCGGCACCCGGAATTTACTATTTACCGCTGCTTCCTCTCGGATCTGACGGGGTTCATAGCCTTCCGCCGCGCAGGACCCGGCCTTCAACACCACTTAACACGGGTAGTCCTACCAGAACAGAGCCTCAAGCCGGAATTCAACCCTGCTGTAGCGGATTGCAGGTACAGGGCACCGCTAGCTCCCCGTCTAGCACGACCTCATCAAAATCGTAAGTCCTGCGCTGTGTCCCTGTCAAGCGGGCAGGTTGTCTCCCCCGGCTCCCCGCCGGTAATTTTGCAAACGGGGCAAGGAAAAAATTTCCCGCTGGTTTCCGCCGGGGTTTGTCAACGCCGCGGGCGAACTCTATAATAGAACCAATGAAAATCGTTGCCCTCGTCGGCATGCCCGGGTCCGGCAAGTCGGAAGTCGCTCGTATCCTGGAAAAAGAAGGCTTTCTCCGCGTGCGCTTCGGTGACCTGACGGACCGCGAGGTCCGGAAAAGGGGACTGGAACTGAACGAGGCGAACGAGCGCGCCGTCCGTGAAGCGCTGCGGCGGGAACACGGCATGGCGGCCTTCGCCAGGCTCAGCCTGCCCGCCATCGAGGACGCCGGTAAATAGGGTAACGTGGTTATCGACGGGCTTTACTCCTGGGAAGAATACCTCTTCCTCAAAGAGAAATACGGGGACAGCTTCACCGTCGTCGCGGTCTGGGCTTCCCCGCGGACCCGCTACGCCCGCCTGGGTATCCGCGCCGTCCGCAAGCTGACACCGGCGGAAGCCGCCAGCCGCGACCATGCGGAGATACAGAACATGAACAAGGGCGGGCCCATCGCCATGGCGGACTTCACCATCGCCAACGAGAAAGACATGGAGCACCTGCGGCGGAAAACCGCCAAAGTGGTGGCGGAACTGAAATGAAAGCAGCCCGTATCGGTCCGGACGAATACTTCCTGAAAATCGCCGCGGTGGTAGCGGAACGCTCCACCTGCCTCCGGCACCACGTGGGCGCGGTGACCGTCCGCAACAAGCACATCCTCTCCACCGGCTATAACGGCGCCCCCGCCGGCGCGCAGGACTGCCTGGAACTGGGCTGCCTCCGCGACGAGTTGCACATCCCCTCCGGCACGCGTCATGAAATCTGCCGGGGCATCCACGCCGAGCAGAACGCCATTATCCAGGCCAGTCTCCACGGGGTGAGCATCGAGGGCAGCACCGTTTACTGTACCCATACCCCCTGCGTCCTCTGCGCCAAGATGCTGGTCAATGCCCGGATAGCGCGCTTCGTCAGCTTCGGGAGATACCAGGATGACACCTTTACCCAGCTGTTCCGGGACGCCGGTATCACCGTGGATATCAAAGACCGCCCCTCCGCGACCGTTAATTTTCTGGACTGATTCCCTGCGGTCCGGCTCCCATTTCCGGCTTTTATATACCTGTGGCTTGTTCACGCCTCACCCCTGTCCCCTCTCCAGCCGGGAACATCGACGTAAAACGCTCTATTACGGGCTGGAGAGGGGTATTTTATACGAGAGGGGGCGAAGCCCCCTCTCAAAATATTTACTCCCCCTCTCAAAC
>JBDRGD010000151.1:0-12790 GCA_043818095.1 Chloroflexota bacterium | reverse complement strand
GGGATTAAGGGGGATTTTAATTTACCCTTTCCACTCGTATTATGTTATAATTTCTCCGTATCTTTACCGAGAGAAAGACATGATGCTGAAAGACACCCTGGCCAACCTGGTCATCAAAGCCGCGGAGGCCGCCCAGCAGGCGGGAAAGCTGCCGGCGGTGAGCCTGCCGGAGGTGACCATCGAGCACCCCCAGAACGCCGGGCACGGCGACTACGCGGCGAGCATCGCCCTGAAGCTGGCACGGGCCATCGGGATGAACCCGCTGACCATCGCGCAGGTAATCGCGGACGCCATCGCCCCCACCCCGGAAATCGAGAGCATCAGCGTCGCCCCGCCCGGCTTTATCAACTTCACCCTGAAGGGCGACTGGCTGACCGGGCAGGTCGGGGAAATCCTGGCGGCGGGGGACCGCTACGGCAACCTGGACCTGGGGCAGGGGAAAAAGGTGCAGATAGAGTTCGTCAGCGTGAACCCCACCGGCCCCCTGCACGTGGGCCACGGACGCGGCGCCATCCTGGGCAGCGCCCTCGCCAGCGTGCTCGGCGCCGCCGGTTACGACGTTACCAGGGAGTATTACATCAACGACGCCGGCAACCAGGTCCAGACGTTCTACCGCTCCCTTGACGCGCGCTACCAGCAGCTCCAGGGCCGGGAGGCCGAGATTCCGGCGGACGGCTACTTCGGCGGGTATGTCACCGACCTGGCAAAGGAAATCGACGCGGAGGACGGTAAAAGCTTCCAGGGGCTTTCCGCGGAAGCCGTGACGGAAAAGCTGGGAAAAATCGGCCTCCAGAAGATGATCGCGCAAATCAAGGCCGACCTGGAGCTCCTGGGCGTTACCTTCGAGGTCTGGTTCAGCGAGCAGAGCCTCTACGACGGCGGTAAGTATGAGGAAGCGACGTCCCTGCTGCGCAAGGGCGGCTACATCGTGGAGAAGGAAAACGCCACCTGGCTGGTCTCCACGGCGCTGGGGGAGGACAAGGACAACGTCATCATCCGCAGCGACGGCACGCCCACCTACTTCGCCGCGGACATCGCCTACCATTTCGACAAGTTCCTGGCGCGGAAGTTCGACCAGGTCATCGATATCTGGGGGGCGGACCACCTGGGGCACGTCTCCCGGATGAAGGTCGTCGTCGGGGCGCTGGGCATCGACCCGGAGCGCCTCAAGGTCATCATCTCCCAGATGGTCACCCTGCGGCGGGGCGGGGAAACGGTGCGGGTCTCCAAGCGCAGCGGGGACATCATCACCCTGCGGGAGCTGGTGGAAGAGGTAGGCGCGGACGCCTGCCGCTTCTTTTTCCTCTGCCGCTCCGCGGACAGCCAGATGGACTTCGACCTGGAGCTGGCGAAAAAGCAAGCCCCGGACAACCCGGTATATTATGTCCAGTACGCCCACGCCCGCATCGCCAGCATCCTGCGCCTGGCGGCGGAGAGAAAAGTCAGCGATGACGGGGGCGATATCTCCCTGCTGACCTCGGAGCCGGAGATGACGCTGATACGCAAGATGATTCTCCTGCCGGAAATCATGGAGCTCATCGCGGTGACGCTCGAGCCCCACCATCTCACCTATTACGCCCAGGACCTGGCCACCGTTTTCCACGGCTTTTACAAGGACTGCCGCGTGGTCTCCGATGACGCGGCGCTGACCAAAGCGCGCCTGAAGCTGGTCAAGGCCGCCAAGATTGTCCTCAGCCGCACCCTGGGCCTGATGGGGATGAACGCCCCGGAAACGATGTAAAAAGCCCGTTGTCCCCCCGCCCCCCGTTATGCTACACTTTTGCCAGTGAAGGGGGGCTCCATGAAAAAACGCGTCTTCTCCGGCATCCAGCCGACCGGCGATATCCACATCGGCAACTACCTGGCCGCCATCAAGCACTGGGTAGCCATGCAGGAAAACTACGAGAACATCTTCTGCGTCGTGGACCTGCACGCCATCACGGTCCAGCAGGACCCGAAGGTGCTTAAAGCCAAGATCCGCGAGGTCTCCGGTCTGCTGCTGGCGGCGGGCATCGACCCCCAGCGCTCCGTCCTTTTCGTGCAGTCCCACATCAGCGCCCACGCCGAGCTCGCCTGGCTGCTCAACTGCGTCATCCCCATGGGCTGGATGCAGCGCATGACCCAGTTCAAGGAGAAGTCGCAGAAACAGCGGGAGCAGGTGAGCGTGGGGCTTTTCGACTACCCCTCCCTGATGGCGGCGGACATCCTGCTTTACCAGACCCAGGTCGTCCCCGTGGGCGAAGACCAGAAACAGCACGTGGAACTTGCCCGGGACACGGCGCAGCGGTTCAACGCCCTCTACGGGCAGACCTTCACCCTGCCGGAGCCGATGATTCCCGATGTCGGCGCGCGCATCATGGGGCTGGACGAGCCTACCAAGAAGATGAGCAAGAGCGAGGCCAATGCCGGCCACGCCATCGATTTGCTGGACGAGCCGGACGTCATCCGCAACAAAATCATGCGGGCGACCACGGACTCCCTGCGGGAAATCCGCTTCGACGAGGGCCGCCCGGGGGTGACCAACCTGCTGACCATCTACCAGCTTTTCACCGGTGAGAGCAAGAAAGACATCGAGGCCCGCTTCGAGGGGAAGGGCTACGCCGACCTCAAGAAAGGGCTGGCGGAGGTGGTGGTGGAGGGGCTGCGCCCTCTGCAGGAGCGCTATAAAAAGCTGACCGCCGAGCCGGGGCGCATCGATGCCATCCTGCGGGAGGGGGCCGCCCGTGCGCGCCCCGCCGCCGAGAAGACCCTGGGTGAGGTCATGAAGAAAATCGGGCTAGGGTAAGGGCCAAATCCATCCCCCTGTGTCCCCCTTGCTAAGGAGGAAGCACGCATCTTTTCCTTTTAAAAATGCATTAATTTACTTGAAACTTGCCTTATGAGCCAATGTCTGCATGAAGCTCTGAACGTTGACATAAACACTGAAAGCATCACGCTCAGAATAATGCGCATGAGAATGAGAAACATGGTTTCTCCAAGCATCTTTGAAATACCTGAAACAATTAGCCGCCTCCGAATAGAATCTCAATATTTCCGATTTCTCATCACTTCTTGGAGCCTGTTCTAATTGTCGAATCTTCTTTTCTATTTGGTCAATTATTGTCTTCCAATTCTCAAGTTCGATAGCACGTTTTTCTAAACCGATTCGACTGGTTAAGTCACGAAGTCCAATTTCCAGGACTCGCATTAAATGAAAAACGCACGCAGTCCATTCATCTAACGCAAGACAACGCCCGGCTCCGGCAATGTCTGCACTGGCAGATGGAAATGTATTGGCTACATCTGAACCGAATAAGGGAGCACGTTGTTCATATAACTCTCGTCGCTCCACATTGATTTGTATAAAATAGGGCGAAGTGTATTCATGTATGATATTAGAATGGAGTTCGCCAAGAACTGTTATCAACACCTCAGGATGAACGCTATTCTGCTCAATAAGCTTATCAAGCCTTCTTACTTGTTCACTTAACACACGTGATAATTTTAGATTATTCAACCCTGGTTTCAATTCAGAATATTTAGCTGATATTTTTTCGTAGTCCAAGGAACTTTCGTGACTTGCTTCGAAAACAATATAGTCCTTCAGTATTGTTATATTAGACACTATAACGCCGAATGAGGCTGCATAAAACCTGTCCATTATTTCAGCAACGCTCCATAGAACTGAATCTTTTATTCTCGTTTATGGCACCTAGTTGCTTCTCTAATTATTGTGTTTTTTTCCGAAATCCATTGATTTTATCATACTGCATTCCCATTTACTGAGACAACTATACTAGTGCCTTGGAAAAGGTGGACTAAAGGGGGATTTCTTAACCCCCGGGGCGGGCCGGGTGGGAAAGAAGAAGAAACGCGGGTGGATGGGGGTACGGCTGGGGAAAAAACACCTTGAGGGGCTTGGTGTGGGGCAGAAAGAAAAACGTGGGGCGGGGAAAAGGAGAGGCTTTTTTATCTACTTCTTGTGCTTGCTGACGAAGCGCTTCATCCGGCGGAGCGCCTCTTCAATATCTTCTAGAGACGTGGCGTAGCAGCAGCGGACATACCCCTCCCCGCAGGGCCCGAAAGCGGAACCGGGCACCACCGCCACCTTTTCCTCCACCAGCAGCTTCTCGGAGAAATCCTCGGAGGTCATGCCGGTGGACTTGATGGAGGGGAAGGCGTAGAACGCCCCCCTGGGCTCAAAGCAGGGCAGGCCGATGCTGTTCAAGCCCTCGACGATAAAGAGGCGGCGGCGGTTATAGTCCTCGGTCATCGTCTGGGCATCCTTGTCCCCCGCCTTCAGGGCCTGGATAGCGGCCACCTGGGCCATCGTCGGGGCGCACATGATGGTATACTGGTGAATCTTGGTCATCGCGGCAATCACGTCCGGCGTTGCCGCCGCGTAGCCCACGCGCCAGCCGGTCATGGCATAAGCTTTGGAAAAGCCCCCCAGAAGAATGGTGCTGTCCCGCATCCCCGGCAGGCTGGCAAAACAGGTATGCGGCACGCCGTAGACCAGCTTGGCATAAATCTCGTCGGAAATCACGGTAAGGTTGTGCTGGCGCGCCACCCGGGCGACGGCGAGCAGCTTTTCCCGGCTCATCACCGCACCGGTGGGATTGCAGGGATAGCCGATGAGGATGGCCTTGGTCTTAGGGGTAAGCGCCGCCTCGATGTCCCCGGCGCTGATTTCAAAGTTGTGCTCCTGGTCGGTGGGAATCCGCACGGGTTCCCCGCCGGCGAGGATGATGGTCGAGTCGTAAGCCACGTAGCACGGGTCGGGCAGGATGACCTCGTCGCCGGGGTCCAGGACGGCGCGCATCGCCAGGTCCAGCGCCTCGCTGACACCAACGGTAATCAGAATCTCCGGGCCGGGGTCGTAAGCGACGCCGTACTGCCCTTTAAGGTGGCGGGAAAGCTCCTCGCGCAGCTCGGGCATGCCGGAGTTGGAGGTATACATGGTGTACCCCTTCTCCAGCGAGTGAATCGCCGCCTCGCTGATGTGCCAGGGCGTGGAGTAGTCCGGCTCCCCTACCCCCAGCGAGATGACCCCCTCCATGGACGCCAGCAGGTCAAAGAACTTCCTTATCCCGGAGGGGGAAAGCCGGTTCACCCTCTCCGCGATGAGCCCGCGCTGCGGGCTGGCCCGGCGGACCTGTTTTATCGTCATCGTTATCCTCGCCGCCGGTTACAGTATCACCGGCTGACGCTTGACCTCCATCCCCCCGTTCAGTGTTTCTCCGTCAATCTTGTACCGCTTCAGGACAAAATGGGTCACCGTCCCCCGGACAAACTCGATGTGGGAGAGGTGGTGGGAAACGAAGTCCGCAATGGCGTGCTCATTCTTGCCCACGACGACGAGGAGCAGGTCATAGTCTCCGGAGGCGAGATACATGGAGCTGACCTGGGGAAAGTTGGCGATGCGCTCCGCCACGGCGTCAAAGCCCTTCTCCGGTTCCGGGGTGACCTTGACCTCGATCAGCGCCCAGACCTGCTCGTCAGTCACCTTGTCCCAGTTGATAATCGCCTTGTATTTCAGGATGACGCGGTCTTCCGTCGCCTGCTTGATGAGCTTGCTTATCTCAGCGGGAGAAGAGCCGGTCATCGTGGCAATCTGGCGGGGGGTGATGCGCGCGTCGTCTTCCAGTATTTTCAGTATCTCCTGCAGCATCTCAGCTCCTCCCGGATTCGCTTACTGACCGGCCACGGTTGTTATCATTATAGCAGAAGCGTAAGTCCAGAGTAGCATTTTACCTCTGTTTCTGGCAAGTGCTTTCCTCCCGGGTTCATTTTGGTGGTTAATGTCATGGCGAGCGCAGCGAAGCAATCTCCTCACACGATGGGATTGCTTCGTCGCCGTGCTCCTCGCAATGACGGCACCATTACAGGACTCTCCCCTCTTTCTCGGCCTTCTTGTCCAGGTAGGCGCCGATGGCCAGTCCCAGGGCGATGCCCATGCCGCTGAGTCCCGGATTGTCCAAGGCAGCGCTTAGTCCCGAGCCCAAAGCCACCCCGATGCCTATCCAGAGCGCCATATTCTGCCCCTTGCGCACCAGCTTGTGCTCTCTGGTGAGGTGCTTCACGATAACATCAAGGGCCTTCCGGTATTGGTGCAGCGCTTCCCGGCCGGGGAGCTGCGCCAGGTTGCCCATTTCCCCCACCAGCCTCTCTACCTCCTGCCGGTAAAGCTGGCACTGCCCGCACGTCCCGGAAAACTGGTCCACCCGCCCCGCCACCCTGAGCAGCAGGTCGAGCTTCAGCCTTCCCGCGGTCTTCTTGTCCAGCGTGTCCCGGTAGGTGCCGACCTGCCGGGCGATGTCCTGATACCAGCGGCTTTCGGACGGCATGGGCTTTAGATGACCCTCCCCCGCTTTTCCCTAAATCCCCGGCTGTCGCTTGTGCCAGTCGGTGGCCTGCTCGTAGGCGTGGGCGATTTGCAGGATGGTCTCCTCGGCGAAGGGTTTACCGATTATCTGCATCCCTATCGGAAGGCCGTCGGCAAAGCCGGCGGGGATAGAGATGGCGGGCACCCCGGCGATATTGATGGGCAGGGTACAGACATCGCTCAGATACATCTGGAGAGGGTCGTCCACCTTCTCGCCCATCTTGAAGGGGACGGTGGGCGAGGTGGGGGTTATCAGGGCATCATATTTCTGAAAAGCCTCATCGAACTCCCGGCGGATGAGGGTGCGCACCTTCTGCGCCTTAAGGTAGTAGGCGTCATAATAGCCCGCGGAGAGGGCGTAAGTCCCCAGCATGATGCGGCGCTTGACCTCGGGACCGAAGCCGTGCTCCCGGGTCTGCTCCATGGACTCCCACATGGTCTGCCCGGGATAAGAGTAGCCGTACTTCACGCCGTCGTACCGCGCCAGGTTGGCGGACGCCTCCGAGGGGGCGATGATATAGTAAACGGCAAGGGCGTGGGGAGTATGCGGGAGGGAAACGTCCAGGTCAACCTCCGCGCCCATCTCTTCAAATTTGGCGATGGCGGCGCGCAAAGCCTCCCCGACCTCGCTCTGCATACCCTCGACAAAGTATTCCTTCGGCACGCCGAGGCGCAGGCCTTTCACCGCGCCGGTAAGGCACGCCGTGTAGTCCGGCACGTCGTAAGGCGCGGACGTGGCATCGCGCCCGTCATGGCCGGCGATGGCATTCATCACCAGCGCGCAGTCGGTGACGTCCCGCGTGATGGGGCCTATCTGGTCGAGCGAGCTGGCGAAGGCCACCAGCCCGTAGCGGCTGACTCTGCCGTAGGTGGGCTTGAGACCGACGACGCTGCAAAAGCTGGCGGGCTGGCGGATGCTGCCGCCGGTGTCCGAGCCCAGGGCATAGACCGCCTCCCCCGCCGCTACCGCCGCCGCCGAGCCGCCGCTGCTGCCGCCGGGCACGCGGCCCGTGTCCCAGGGATTGGCGGTGGTAAAGAGCGCCGAGTTCTCCGTAGAGGAGCCCATCGCGAACTCGTCGAGGTTGGTCTTGCCCACCATCACCATCCCGGCGTCCGCCAGCCGCGTTACCACCGTGGCGTCATACGGCGGGACGAAGTTCTCCAGCATCTTCGAGGAGCAGGTGGTGCGCACGCCCCGGGTGCACATATTGTCCTTGATTAACGCCGGGACACCGAGCAGGGGCATGTCTTTACCCTGCGCCCGGAGCTCATCGGCGCGCCTGGCTTCCGCCAGCGCCCGCTCCCCGGTAACGCTCACCAGGGCATGGACCTTCGGCTCGACCTGCGCGATGCGCTCCAGAAAAGCCCCGGTCAGTTCCACGGAAGAAACCTTTTTCTTCCCGAGGAGTTCCTGCGCCTCACGGATGGTGGCGGGGAGGTTTTTGTCCGTCATATTACTCCAGCACCGCCCGCACGCGGAAAAACTCCCCTTCCCGTCGCGGGGCATTCGCCAGGACGTCATCCTGGGACAGCGAGGGCTCGACTTCATCGTCGCGGAAAACGTTCTGGAGGGAGATGGACTGCGCCGTGGGCGGAACGTCCGTGGTGTCCACCTGCTGCAGCATCTCGAAGTTTTCCAGGATATTGGAAAGCTGCTCCCGCATCCGGTCCACCTCGGCATCGGTGAGCCCCAAACGCGCCAGCCGGGCGATGTGCAGCACTTCTTCACGGCTTAAGCTCATAATCTATCTCCCCGGGAACGTTTCTGGCGGCGGCGATGTCTGCGCCAATTATAACACCCTGCCGGAAACAGCCGCAACAGAGCTTTATTCGGGTTTATTCGGGAATGTCATTGCGAGCCAAAGGCGAAGCAATCTCCAGCTCGGAGAGAAAAAGATTGCTTCGTCGCTGCGCTCCTCGCAATGACAGCCACCACCCAGATACCGGCAGGCAAAAACCGTCCCCGCCGTTCTTGACAGATTGTCACGGGCTGCATAAAATATGACGGTATTATCATCGGGTAGCTTTAAAGGAGGCTGATTTGATTGGCTGACGTAAAACTGCATGATGAGGAGAGTTTTGACAACCTGCTGAGGCGCTTCACTAAGAAGGTCCAGCAGGACGGAATTCTCTCCGAGCTGCGCCGCCGGGAGCATTTCGAGAAGCCCAGTATCAGGCGCAAGCGGAAGAAAGCGGCGAAGAGGCGCACCACGCAGCGGACGGCCCGCGTCGCTGGGCGCTAGCCGTCACCGCGAGAGGTTGCGAATTTATGGAAACAAAACCGGGCCTGAAAGCGAAACTCACCGAAGATGTGAAACAGGCGATGAGGAGCGGAGACACGCTGAAGCGCTCCACTCTCCGCATGTTACTGGCGGCAATTACCAATGCCGAGATTGCCCGGCTTAACAAGCCGCTGGAAGACGCCGATGTCCTCGGGGTGATTGCCAAGGAAGCGAAGCACCGCCAGGAGAGCATCGAGGCTTTCCAGAAGGGCAACCGCCCGGACCTCGTCGCTCAGGAAGAGGCGGAGCTGGCGCTACTGCAGAGTTACCTCCCGGCGCAGGCCAGCCACGAGGAGGTTGTCGCCGCCGCCAAGCGCATCATCGCGGAAGTCGGCGCCCAGGGCCCCGGCGATAAGGGCAAGGTCATGCCGCGGATTATCGCCGAGCTCAAGGGCAAGGCGGACGGCAAGGAAATCAATACCGTGGTCACGGAACTGCTCTCCGCTTAAGCGGTCACCGGCAACATTGGGGATTAGCCGGAGGGTGGAGCCCTCCGGGAAAATTACTCCCGCGTTCTCATTGTGAGGATGAAGTCTTCTTATGCACCGAATTGAGGTTTTCCTCAAGAGCCAGTTTCCTGACGCCCGGGGACAGGGCCTGGTAAAAGACATTGCCGACCTGGGCATCAACACCGTTTCCGCTGCCCGCGTTATCGACGTTTACTGGCTGGCGGCGGACCTGCCCCGGCAGGAGGTGGAGATGGTCTGCCGCGCGCTGCTGGCGGACCCGGTGACGCAGGACTACCGCTATGACGACGCTGTCTCCGCGGCGGCGGAAACGCCTCCGGGGAGCCACCTGGTGGAGGTGGCCTACAATCCCGGCGTCGCCGACCCGGCGGAAGCCAGCATCCTCAAGGCAATCGCGGACCTGGGCATCGCCGGGGTCCCCGCGGTCAAGACGGGGAAGAAATACCTTCTCACCGGAGAACTCTCCCGGCAGCAGCTGGAGATTATCTGCAGCCGCCTGCTGGTAAACCCCATTATCCAGCACGTCGCCCGCGGCGAGCAGGCCGCTTTCCCGGAAAAGCCGCGGTACGAGTTCCGGCTGGAAAAGGTGGACATCACCGCAAAACCCCGTGTCCTGGTGGAGCGCTTCGGCTTCAGCGAGGACGAAGCCGCGGTCATTACGGAATACTTCCGGAAGCAGGGGAGCGTCCCCACCGACGTGGAGCTGGAGACGCTGGCGCAGACGTGGTCCGAGCACTGCGTGCACAAGACCTTCCGCGGTAAAATCAACTTCCACGGAAATGTCATCAACAACCTGCTCAAGAGCACCATCATGAAAGCCACCCGGGAACTGGACCTGCCGTGGTGCCTCTCCGTTTTCCTAGACAATGCCGGGGTTATCGCTTTCGATGACGACTGGGCGCTGTGCTTCAAGGTGGAAACGCACAACCATCCCTCCGCCGTGGAGCCCTACGGCGGTGTGGCGACGGGCATCGGGGGCGTGGTGCGCGACCCCCTGGGTACCGGCCTGGGCGCCAAGCCCATCCTGAACACGGACGTGTTCTGTTTCGGGCCTCCGGACTTTCCCTACGAGAAGCTGCCCAGGGGCGTGCTGCATCCCCGCCGCATTTTCAAGGGGGTGCGGGCGGGGGTCGCCGACTACGGGAACCGGCTGGGCATTCCCACCCTCAACGGCGCCGTCCTCTTCGACGACCGCTACGTGGCGAATCCCCTGGTCTACTGCGGCACCCTGGGGCTGTTCCCCCGGGACCGCGCCCAGCAGGGACGACAGCAGCCGGGCGACCTCGTGGTGGTGGTCGGGGGCAGGACCGGACGGGACGGCATCCACGGGGTGACCTTCGCCTCGGAGCAGCTGACCGAGGCTTCCGGGGATACCTCCGTCAGCGCGGTGCAGATCGGCAATCCCATCGTGGAAAAGAAGATGCTCGATGTCCTCCTGAAGGCGCGGGACCTCGGGCTTTACCGGAGAATCACGGACTGCGGCGGCGGGGGACTTTCCTCGGCGGTAGGTGAGATGGCGGCGGAGACCGGGGTGCGCGTCGACCTCGAGAAGGTGCCCCTGAAATACGCCGGGCTCTCCTACACGGAAATATGGGTCTCCGAGTCCCAGGAGCGGATGCTGCTGGCCGTGCCGCCGGAGCGTGCCGACGAGCTTATCAAGCTCTTTGCCGATGAAGGCGTCGAGGCTACCGTCATCGGGGAGTTCACCGATGACCGGCGCCTGCGCCTGGACTATACCGGAAACCGGGTGGCGGACCTGGAGATGGGGTTCCTCCACGAGGGCTGGCCCCAAATCGAGCGCAAGGCCGTCTGGGACAAGCCGCAGTACCTGGAACTGGAAGCGGCCCCGCCGCCGGACTTGGGCGAGGCGCTGCTCTCCGTGCTGGGGGCCTGGAACGTGTGCAGCAAGGAATGGGTCATCCGGCAGTACGACCACGAGGTGCAGGGCGGCAACGTCCTCAAGCCGCTCGTGGGCGCCGCCAGCGACGGCCCCGGGGACGCCGCCATTATCCGCCCCATCCTGGACAGCGAGCGCGGCGTGATTGTCGGCTGCGGGATAAACACCCGCTACGGGGACATCGACCCCTACTGGATGGCGGCTTCGGCGATTGACGAGGCGCTGCGCCAGGTAATCGCCGTCGGCGGCAGCCTGGAGCGGGTGGCGCTGCTGGACAATTTCTGCTGGGGCAACACCGGCCGCCCGGAGATGCTGGGGGCGCTGGTCCAGGCGGCGCAGGCCTGCCATGACATGGCGCTGGTCTACGGCACGCCGTTCATCTCCGGCAAAGACAGCCTGAACAACGAGTTCGAGGCGGACGGCAAACTGATTGTTATTCCCCACACCCTGCTCGTGTCCTCGCTGGGGGTCATCGAGGACGTCAGCCGGGCGGTGACCATGGACTTCAAGCGGGCGGGCGACCTGATATACATCGTGGGCGCCACGCGGAACGAGCTCGGCGGCTCGGAGTACTACGCCACGCGGGGGCTGGTGGGCAACCGCGTGCCGATGGTTGACCCGAAGCAGGCGAAACGGCAGATGGACTGCCTGAGCCAGGCCACGAAACAGCGCCTGGTCAGGGCCTGCCACGACTGCAGCGACGGCGGCCTCGGCGTGGCGCTGGCAGAGATGGCCTTCGCCGGCGGCCTGGGCGCGTCGGTGCAACTGCGCAAGGTCCCCCTGGCGGAGAACATCACCCGCGACGATTTTATCTTCTTCGCGGAGACGAACAGCCGCTTCCTGGTAGAGGTCGCCCCGGAGGACCGGGAAGCGTTCGAGAAGATAATGGCGGACGTCCCCTGCATCGCTATCGGCGAGGTCAGCGACGGCGACACGCTGGAGGTGCAGGGTTTGACGGGTAATGAGATGAGTGTGCCGATTTCCGCCCTGAAGGAGGCGTGGCAGCGGCCGCTGCGCTGGTAAAGATATGGCGACAGTCAGGACGCTGGTACTGAGGGCGCCGGGCAGCAACTGCGACGGCGAGACGGCCTTCGCCTTCCAGAAGGCGGGCGCGGAGGCTACCTTAGTGCACGTGAACCGCCTGCTCGGCGGGGAGGAACATCTCTCCGATTACCAGATTCTGGCGATTCCCGGCGGTTTACTTACGGCGACGACATCGCCGCGGGGAAGGTGCTGGCGAACGAGCTCCGCCTGAAGCTGGGCGACAATATCCGGAGCTTCGTGGAGCGCGGCGGACTGATTATCGGCATCTGCAACGGGTTCCAGGTCATGGTGCGGGCGGGCATCCTGCCCGAGCCGGTGATGAGCGACCGCCTCCGGACCACGCTCACCACCAACGACTCCGGCAGGTTCGAGTGCCGCTGGGTCTACCTGGGGGTGGCGGAAAGCCCCTGCGTCTTTACCCGGGGCATCGAGCGCATGTACCTCCCGGTGGCCCACGGCGAGGGCAAATTCGTGACGGAGGCCGAGCTCCTGCCGAAGATAAACGTGGCTCTCTATTATGCCGATGCGCAGGGCAGCCGCAGCGCGGGCTACCCGTCCAATCCCAACGGCTCGATGGCGGACATCGCCGGTGTCTGCGATACCTCCGGGCGTATCTTCGCCCTGATGCCCCACCCCGAGCGCCACATCCGCGGCACGCAGCACCCCCGCTGGACGCGGGAGGGGATTAAAGAGCCGGGGGACGGGTTCCAGGTCTTCCTCAACGCGGTCGACTGGG
>JBDRGD010000150.1:0-8348 GCA_043818095.1 Chloroflexota bacterium | reverse complement strand
GGCATAATCCAGACGCAGAACTTCCGGATTCTCTATGACGCCGACTGGCTGGTGAACCTGCGCGACGAGTTTGATGTGACCGACCGGGAGAAACTGGCGGGCGTTATCGACCGGCTGTTCCTGACGGAGAGCGGACGGACGCTCGCCCGTTCCGTTTACCTGGGTGACTAGCCGAACTTGTGGCTGATGCCGTAGCCGCCCTTGGGAAAACGCCACTCGATGTTCAGGTTCGGGCAGGCGATGCGGCAGGAGCCGCACTCCAGACAGCCCTCGTGGTTGATGCTGATGCGCCCGTCCTCCATGCGGTAAACGTAGGCCGGGCAGAAGTTCAGGCACGGCTGGTCCGGGCAGTCTTTGAAACACTTCTCGCCGTCGATGATGCGGAGGTGGCTTTCCTCGTCCACCTTGAAGCGGTCTAAAAAGAGCTTGTCCTCGATTTTCACAGTCATTTCACGGACCTCCAGCCCCGCCAGAGCAGCCGCGCCAGCCGGAAGAGGGACATTTCCTTCTTCACGTCGGCCATTATCAGCCGCTGCTTGGCTTTCTTGGTCACGCCGTTGACGGTGAGCATCTCCCGGGCGGCGGCGGAGGCGAGGCGGGGCAGCGGCCCGAAAATCTCCCGGTTGCCATAGCGGAAGTGCCCGAAGTTGCGGTATTTCTTCATGTCCGGCAGCACGTAGGAGTCCGCCAGCTTTTTCCCGTAAGCGGAAAGGGCGCCGCCGGAGAAGTCTTTCTTCCGGAAGGCAGCGATGACCGTCTCCGCCGCCATCCTCCCGGAAGCCATCGCCAGGTTGTTCCCCTCACGGTGCAGGGCGTTGAAGAGCATCGCGGAGTCCCCGGCGATGAGGTAGCCGTCCCCGTAAAGCCGGGGAATGGTGTCGTAGCCCCCCTCCACCAGCCAGTGCGCGGTGTATTCCAGGGACTTGCCGTCCCGGATAAGCGGCGCCACCATCGGGTGCTGCTTGAAGCTCTCCATCAGCTCGTAGGGCTTTATCTGGCGCTTGATAAAGTCGGCCAGGTTGGCGCCGACGGACAGGGAAAGAGACTCGCCGTTGGTATAAATCACGGCCACCCCGTCCATGCCCTCGGTAATCTCGCCGATTATCTCCGTGGTCACGCCGTTTTCCCGGACAACGCCGAAACGGTCGTTGATGGTCTCGGCGGGCAACTCGATAATCTCCTTGACCGCCAGCGCCACCTCTTCCGGCTTCGGCTCGCGGCGGAAACCGGCCTTCCCGGCCAGCGGCGAGTTCACACCGTCGGCCAGGATAACCACCTTCGCGCGCACCTCGCCGTCCTCGCGGTCGGTATTGACCCCCACCACCCTGCCCTGCGCGTCGCGGAGCAGGTCGGTGACCACGGTGGCATGGACCACCAATGCGCCCTTCTGCTGCGCCTGCGCCGCGAACCAGCGGTCGAACTTCGCCCGGCCCACGGTAAAGGCGTTGAGCTTGCGCTCCCCGGCAAAGATGCTGTCCCGGTAAGCCACGCTGTAACCGCTCTCCTTCGACAGGAACCAGAGCCGGGACTCCACGATGTTTCTCTCCACGGGGCAGCGGCGGTCGGCAAAGTCCGGCAGTATCCGCGCGAGGTCGTGCCCGTAAAGCACGCCGCCGGAAACGTTCTTGGCGCCGGGGTATTCCCCGCGCTCGATGACGATCGTCTTGATGCCGGCATCCGCCAGGGTGCAGGCGGCGGCGATACCCGCCGGCCCCGCGCCGACGATGACGACATCGAAGTTTTCCTGCACTACTTGCCCTCCAGGCGCTTTTTCAGCCCCGCAATCAGTTGGGGAACAATCTGCTGGTAGTCCCCGACCAGCGCGTAATCGGCAATCTGCATCATCGGGGCATGGCGGTCGGTATTGATAGCGATGATTTTGTCCGAGCCCTGCATGCCTACCAGGTGCTGTACCGCCCCGGAAACGCCCACGCCCACATAGAGCTTGGGCGCCACCGTCTTGCCCGTCTGGCCCACCTGGCGGGTATAAGGCATCAGGCCCGTCTCCACCACCGCGCGGGAGCAGGCAACCGTCCCGCCCAGGAGATGGGCAAACTCCTCCAGCATTGGCACCTGCCGGGAATCGCAGGCGCCCTTGCCCAGCACCACCAGCGCCGGAGCGCGTGTGATATCAACATCCAGCCCCGCCGCCGCGATGAACTCCAGCACCTCCGGCAGCTCGTGTTGCGGGAAAGAAAAGTCCAGCGATTTTATTTCACCCTTGCGGCCAAGGTCGGGCTGCGGCAGCTTCATCACGCGGGGACGGACGGTGCTCATCTGAGGACGCCGCGTTTCGCAGAGAATCGTCGCCATAATGCTGCCGCCGAAGGTGGGACGGGTCATCAGCAGCAGCCGCCGCTCCAGGTCGATGTCCAGCCCGGTACAGTCGGCGGTCAGTCCCGCCTGTAGCTGTGTCGCCACGACGCTGGCGAGGTCCCGGCCCAGCGGGGTCGCCCCCAGGAGCATGATTTCCGGCTTGACCCGGTTGCACATATACTGCAGCGCCGTGCCGTAGACCCGGGAAAGATAGGTGCCCAACACCGGCTGGTCGATGACGTAAACCACGTCGCAGCCGTAGGTAATCGCTTCTTTGGCGATCGTGCCGACCTTCGAACCCAGGAGGAAGCCCAGCACCGGCACGCCCAGCTTGTCGGCGAGCTCGCGGGCCTTCCCGGCAAGCTCCCAGGAGACCTCCGCCCCCTTGCCCTGGTGCACCTCGATGAAGACCGCCACCCCTTTATAATCGCTCGATGCCGCCCCGCCGGGGGCCGCCGCCTTTTTTTTGCGCGGCTTCTCGAAGATGACCGACGCCACCGGGCAGACGTCAAAGCATTTGCCGCAGCCGATGCACGCCTCCGGGAGCACCTTCGCCACGGGGCCGTCCATCTCGATAGCGGCCACCGGGCACTCCCCGATGCACAGCTGGCAGCCGATGCACTTGCCCGGAATAATCTCGGCGATTTCCCGCCCCTTGGAGTTTTTCGGCATCGTCTACGGGATATCCTTCCCCATCAGTTCTTTCAATGTGTCCGCTTCTTCCGTGAAGAAAGTGTCCAGGAAACCGTTAACCGCCTTGTCTTTGTCCTCCGTGGTGTCAAAGACCTTGCCTCCGCCCCGCACCGGCGGCGCGAAAATCCGGCGCACCGAGGTGGGCGAGCCCTTCAGTCCCAGCCTTTCCGTCTCCGCGCCGATGTCCGCCGCCGTCCAGACCTTGACCTCCTGCCGCAGGGAGCGCACCATCTCCGGCAGGCTGGCATGGCGCGGCAGCGCCAGCTCCAGCTCCACGGTAAGCAGCGCGGGCAGCTTCGCCCGGATGATTTCGCTGCCGCCCTCCACTTCCCGCCGGACGGTAATCACGCCGTCTTCCAGGCCGACAACCTCGGTAACGTAGGTCAGCTGGTGGTAGTCCAGCCAGGTCGCGATGCCGGGGCCGGTCTGCGCCGTGTCCCCGTCAATCGCCTGCTTACCGCAGATGATAAGCTCCACCGGTTCCTGTTCCGATAGCTTGCTAATGGTCCGGGAGAGGGTATAGCTCGTCGCCAGAGTATCGGCACCGGCGAACGCCCGGTCGGAAAGCAGAATAGCCTCGTGCGCGCCCAGGGACAGGCACTCCCGCAGGGCGGCGTCCGCCTGGGGAGGCCCCATGGAGATGACGGTGACCTTGCCCCCGTGTTTCTCCGCCAGGCGCACCGCCGCTTCCACGGCAACGAGGTCATAGGGATTGCAGATAGACTCCACACCGGAACGAATCAGGGTATTCGTTTCGGGGTCTATCTTTACCTGGGTCGTATCCGGGACTTGCTTTACGCAGGTGACGATGTGCATGTTCTTTCCGTAAAAAAGCCTCTATCTAATATCGTAACCATTTTGCTCACTCCGGTCAAGGTTTAGCGGCTTTCCCCCGCCCCACCGGAATCCTTGAACCACCCGGGAAATAATGGTATAAAAGAGAGCGATGTATCCGCCGGATGCCGGCGGGGAGGGAAGCATGGCGAAATCCAGGTATGAATTACCCCCGGAAAAACTGCGCTGGCTTTGCGACCCGGATACTTTCAAGTTCGACTGTACCAAAGAGCTGACACCGCTCGGCGAGTTCATCGGGCAGGACAGGGCCATCCGGGCTATCGAGTTCGGGCTTTCCATGGAGCACGACGGCTACAACATATACGTCGCCGGGCTCACCGGCACCGGCAAGACCTCGGCGGTGAATCGCTACATCAAGAAGGTTATCGAAGGACGGCGGGGCAAAACCGCCGACCATCACCTGAGCGACTGGTGTTATCTCTTTAACTTCAAGGACGCGGACCGCCCCCGGATTCTCGAACTCCCCCAGGGTAAAGGCAAAGCCTTCCGTGACGAGATGAGCGACCTGCTCCAGAGACTGAAAGAAGAACTGGCGAAGGCCTTCGCCGGCGAGGACTACAAGAACCAGCGGAAGCGCGCCGTGGAGAAAGGACAGGCCGAGCAGCAGAAACTGATCGACGTCGTCAAGGAGGCGACCGGCAATCAGGGTTTCTCGCTGCAGATGACCTCGGGAGGACCGGTGCTCATCCCCATGGTGAACGGCAAGCCCATGTCCCAGGAGGGCTTTGCCGCGCTGAAGCCGTCCGTCCGTAAGAGCCTGGAAAAGAACCGCAACCGGCTGGTGCAGCAACTGCAGGTTACCCTGGAAAAGGTTCGGGACCTGGACCTCCAGACCGCCCAGGAGATGCAGGAACTGGACCGGAAAACGGCGGACTACACGGTGAGCCGCCTCTTCGAACAGATGATGAAGGAATACCGTGACTCCGAGCCCATCGTCCGGTATCTCGGCGACCTCAAGTCCTACACGCTGGACCACCTGGACGTTTTCAAGGGAAAGGAGGAAGCGCCGGCGGCTGCAGCTCTCCTCCCCGGCTACCAGGCGAGCGACCCCTTCCTGCCCTTCGAAGTAAACGTCTTCGTGGACAACAGCGATACCAAGGGACCGCCGGTGATTACCGAGCCCAACCCCAACTACGCCAACCTCTTCGGCAGGGTGGAACGGCGTTTTCTCCTCGGCGGCTATCTCAGCGACCACACCATGCTGAAGGCGGGCACCGTCCACCAGGCCAACGGCGGCTACCTGCTGCTCAGCGCGCGGGACGTGCTCACCAACCCGGCCGTCTGGCCCACCCTGAAGCGCCTTATCCGCACCCGGGAAATCCGCATCGAGGACCCCTTCGAGCAGATGGGCTTAATCGCCGCCCAGGGACTGCGCCCACAGCCCATGCCGGTGGACGTGAAAATCGTCCTCATCGGCGACGAGATGCTCTACCAGATGCTGGCGATGTACGACGAGGATTTCTGGGAAATCTTCAAGGTCAAGGCGGACTTCGATTCCCGGGTTGACCGCACCCGGCAGAACATGGTGGCCTTCGCCGCGTTCATCGCCGGCTGCTGCGAGGAGAATAACCTGCGCCACTTCGACCGTACCGCCTGCGCCCGGGTGGTGGAGTACACCTCACGGGTGGTCGGCGACCAGAAAAAGATGTCCTCGCGCTTTGCCTGGACGAAGGAGCTGGTGGAAGAGGCGGAATACTGGGCGGGCCGGGAGAAAGCCAGGCTGGTGTCCGCCCGCCACGTGGACAAGGCCATCGAGGAGCGGCGTTTCCGCCACAACCTCCCCGACGAGCAGCTCAAGGAGATGATTGACCGCGGCACCATCATGATTGACGTCGACGGCGCGGTGACCGGACAGGTCAACGGTCTCAGCATCTACTCCCTGGGAGACGTCGTTTTCGGCAAGCCGGCGCGCATCACCTGCCGGACTTTCCTGGGCAGGGGCGGCGTGATTAACATCGAAAGAGAGTCGGAGCTCAGCGGCAGGATTCACAGCAAGGGCGTCCTCATCCTGAGCGGTTACCTCGGCTGGAAGTACGCCCAGGACACCCCCCTGTCCCTCTCCGCGAGCCTCTGCTTCGAGCAGTCCTACGGGGGAGTGGACGGGGACAGCGCTTCCTCCGCCGAGCTTTATGCCCTCCTCTCCAGCGTTACGGACATCCCCCTCCGCCAGGACATCGCCGTCACCGGCTCCGTCAACCAGAAAGGGGAAATCCAGGCCATCGGCGGGGTCAACCAGAAGATTGAAGGCTTTTTCCAGGTCTGCCAGGCGCGGGGGCTGACGGGCAAACAGGGCGTCATCATTCCCTCCCGGAACCGGGAGAACCTGATGCTGCGCGAGGAAGTGGTCAATGCCGTGCACGCAGGCAAGTTCCACATCTACGCGGTGAACAACATCGACGAGGGCATGGAAATCCTGACCGGAAAGACGGCGGGAAAGAAAACCCGAGCAGGCAGGTATCCCGCGAACAGCCTCAACTACCTCGTGGACAAAAGGCTCCGGGAGATGGCGGAGAAGCTGCGCCGTTTCTCGACGCCGGCAGCGGAAAACAAGCGGAAAGGCGCCCGCGGCAATAGCAACGGCGCTTAACCCGCCCCCAGGTTCTTCCCCATTTCGTAGGCGGCCCGGAGGTCGTCGGGGTGGTCTTCAATCTCCCCCCGCTGGTCCACGCCCCGGATGAGCAGTTCCGCCGCGTAGTGCACGTTTATCGCCTTGAAAAAGTACTTGATGGTCATGATGGCGCCGTCGAAGAGGTGCTCCCCCCGCGTCGCTCCCACCCCGATGAAAGCCCCGCGGTGCCCTTCTTCCGGCAGGTTCTTGAGGACGTAGCGCCGCGCCCAGGTGGCCTGGGAGCGATCGATAAGCGCCTTCAGCTGCGCCGGGACGGCGTAGAAAAACATCGGCGCGGCCACGATGACCGCGTCCGCTTCCAGCAGCTTGGGGTAGATGGCGTCCATATCGTCGCGGATGACGCAGTTCCCGTCTTTCAGGCAGCCGTAATACTCCTTGCAGGGCCCGATTCCCAGCTTATCGACGGTTATCTTCTCCACCGCCGCGCCCGCGTCCGCCGCCCCTTTCAGCGCCTGGTCCAGCAGCCGGTCCGTGTTCCCCTTGATTCTCGGGCTGCCCATGATGCCCAGTACTTTCAATTTCCCCCCCCCTGTAACCTCAGGTTTAGCTACTGCCATGATAACCCGCCGCGGGGCGGGGGCGCAAGGCGTGCTCCGGCCTCTGCGCTGAACGACCTTTTATGCTAAGATGAAATCAGGATGTCCCCTTTTTTCCGCATTGTTTCCCTGTTCTGGCGCTACCGGAAACGGGCGGCCATCGCTTACGCCTGTCTCTTCACCGGGGCGGGGCTGGCCCTGGCCATCCCGCGTCTGACCGGACAGGCGATTGACCTGGCGCTCGGCGCCGGGCAGACCTCCGCCCTGCTGCTTACCGCCCTCGCCATTGCCGCCGCCGGTCTCATGCGCGGCGGACTGAACTACTTCCAGAGCTATCTCGGCGAGTATCTCGGCCAAAGGGTAGCCTACGACCTGCGCAACACGATTTACGACCGCCTGCAGCGCCTCAGCTACGCCTTCCATGACCGCTCCCAGACGGGGCAGCTGATGTCCCGCGCGACCGTCGACGTCGACGCCATCCGCATGTTCGTCGGCTTCGTGCTGCTGCGCGGGGTCTACTTTGTCGTCCTTTTCATCGGCATCGCCGTGGTGCTTTTCTTCCTCAACTGGCAGCTTGCCCTGCTCTCCCTGAGCGTGCTGCCCTTCATCTCCTTCCGCACCGCGGTCATCAGCCGGAGGCTGCGCCGCATGTGGATGAAGATCCAGCAGGCCGTGGGCGAGCTCGGCAGCATCGTCCAGGAAAACCTCGTAGGCGCCCGGGTGGTGCGGGCCTTCGCCCGGGAGGAATACGAGAGCGAGAAGTTCCGCCGTCAGGCGGAGTCCATCTACGGACAGGAAATCGCCGCGAACAACCTGCTGGCGACCAACACGCCGGTGATGAGCTTCTCCCTGATGCTGGCGACGGGCGCCATCCTCTGGTACGGCGGGCGGCTCGTGGTCACCGGCGCGCTGACCCACGGTGAGCTGGCGCAGTTCCTGCTCTATGTGGTGATGCTCAACATGCCGGTCAGGATACTGGGCTGGCTGACCACCCTTTACTCCCGGGCGATGTCCTCCGGGCAGCGCGTCTTCGAGATTATCGACGCCGTGTCCCCCGTCCACGAGCCCACGCAGCCCCGTGACCCGGCAAAGGTAATCGGGGAAGTCCGCTTCGATGACGTGTCCTTCAACTACGATTCCCGGGGGGCGGCGCTGGAGCACGTCAGCTTCACGGCGGCGCCCGGGCGGGTGGTGGCGCTGGTCGGCGCCAGCGGCAGCGGCAAGTCGACCGTCGCCAACCTCATCCCCCGCTTCTACGATGTCAGCGCGGGACGCATCACTCTCGACGGCATCGATATCCGCGACCTTTCCCTGTCGTT
>JBDRGD010000149.1:0-18729 GCA_043818095.1 Chloroflexota bacterium | reverse complement strand
GGTGCGCTCCAGCTTAACGCCGCGGTCCCGGAAAAGCCGGGTGAGGACGCGGTGGGTAATGGTGGCGCCGACCTGCGACTTGATGTCGTCGCCGATGACCGGTAGACCCTTCTCCGCGAAGCGCTTCTGCCAGTATTTCTCCTTGGCGATGAAGACCGGAATACAGTTGATGAAGCCGCAGCCGGCCGCCAGTATCTGCTCGATGTACCACTTGGTGGCTTCCTCGCTGCCCACGGGCAGGTAGTTGAGCACGACGTCCGTCTTGGTCTCTTTCAGGATTTTGACGATATCCGCGGTGGGCCCGGGCGCCTTCTGGATGATTTGCGACAGGTATTTGCCCAGTCCGTCATGCGTCATCCCCCGCTCCACCTTCACCCCGGCGTGGGGGACATCGCAGAACTTGAAGGTGTTGTTGGGCGCGGTGAAGATTGCCTGGGAAAGGTCCTTGCCCACCTTGTTCTTGTCGATGTCGATGGCGGCGGTGAAGTTGATGTCGCTGATATGGTAACCGCCCAGGTTGACGTGCATCAGCCCGGGCACGAACTCGTCATCTTTGGCGTTCCGGTAAAAATGGACGCCCTGCACCAGCGATGAAGCGCAGTTGCCCACGCCAATAATCGCTACGTTGATTTTCCCCATGCGGTCCTCCCCTTTCTTCGCGGACAGTATCAAGCCCGCCCACTCCCCACCGTGGCTTTATCCTGGGGTGACGAGCGGTCAGGTCTTAAAAATCATCTTCCGGCTTAATACGCCGGTTGAACTATACCTCTTTAGGCGCAGGCTGTCAAGATGTAGCTTGCACGGCAGGTTCAATACACCCGCAGTGCCACGTTGAGGTAGTGCCCGAAAAGCAAGAGCATACTTATGTAAAGTTACTCTGGCCCGCATTCCCCCACCGTCTCCGGGGGGTGAAAGACCTTCACGGGGTGCCACGTCTCCGTCCCGGGGACATGGCTGAGGACCGCGAGGAAGAACCCCGCCGGGTGGTAGGCGCGGAGAAACGGCGGCTCGTCCCCGGAGGGCGGGGAGGTCTCCGGGAGACTGACGGACTGCCCCTTCTGCAGGGCGGCGGCGGTCTCCTCGCTGACGGAGACGGCGCGCCAGGACTGGAGCACGCTGTCCGCCGGGTAAAGCCGGGACGGCAGGTCACCGCGGAGGCAGGCTTCCGCCACCTCGTCCGGAGACAGGGCGTCCTCAATCCGGAAAATACCGCAGCGCAGGCGAACAAGGTCCGCCAGGATTGCCCCGCAGCCCAGGGCCTGGCCGAAGTCATGCGCCAGCGACCGGATGTAGGTGCCCTTGCTGCAGTCCACCTCAATCGTGAGCAGGGGCGGCTGCCACTCCGCAATCTCCAGGCGGTCGATGCGGACGGCGCGGGTCCGGCGGGGCACCTCGATGCCGGCACGGGCCAGGCGGTAAAGGGGTTGGCCCTGGTGCTTGACCGCGCTGAACATGGGCGGCGTTTGCCGGATGGCCCCCCGGAAGGGGTCCAGCGCCGCTTCGGCGGCTTCCCGCGTGATGTCTCCCGGGACAGGCTGGCGTATGACATCGCCGGTGGCGTCATAGGTATCGCTGGTGGCGCCCAGCTCCAGTCGGGCGCGGTAGGTCTTGGTGGCGTCCATCAGGTATTCGACGACGCGGGTCGCCTGCCCCAGGCAGATGGGGAGAACGCCCGTGGCGGCGGGGTCGAGAGTGCCCGCATGGCCGGCGCGCTTTGCCCCCGTCAGGCGTTTAATCCGGGAAACGGTGCGAAAAGAGGTCTCATCACGGGGCTTGTCGATATTAAGAATGCCTTCCACCGGACTCCCGCGGCATGACAGGGTGTCAGCCTTCCGTATCCGAGTTGACCTGGTCGATAAGGCGCAGGATACGGTCGCCCTGCTCGATAGAGTTGTCCCAGTGGAAGCTCAGCTCCGGGATGGTGCGTATCCTGATGCGCTGTGCCAGCTCCCGGCGGATGAACCCGGAGGCGCCCGTCAGCGCCTTGAGGGCCTCGTCTCTCTCCTCGTCCGACCCGAGGAAGCTGACGAATATCCTGGCATGCTTCAGGTCCGAGGCGGTGTCCACCTCGGTAATCGCGATAAAGCTGCCCAGCCGGGGGTCCTTAATGTGCAGCTGGAGCAAATCGCTGATTTCCTGGCGTATCAGACTGTTAATCTTCTGGATGCGATATGACATGGTAGCAGGACCGCCGGGACTTATTTCTGTTCCTGGGTAGTGTAAAACTCAAGGATATCGCCGACCTCGAAGTCGTTGAAGTCCTTGACGCCGATGCCGCACTCGTAGCCGGTAGCTACCTCGCGGACATCGTCCTTGAACCGTTTCAGGCTGCTGACGGTGCTGTCCACCAGGACCTTGTCCCCGCGCCGGACCCTGACCGAGGCATTGCGCTTCGCTTTGCCTTCGGTGATATAGGAACCGGCGACCTTGCTCTTGCCGGCGGGGAAGACCGCGCGGACCTCGGCCTTGCCTTCGATTACCTCGACAAACGTCGGTGCCAGCATGCCCTTGAGCGCCTTGGCGACGTCATCGATGAGGCTGTAAATCACATCGTAAAAGCGGATATCCACCCGCTGAGTAGAGGCGAGCCGCCGGGCGCCCTCGTCGGCGGTGACGTTAAAGCCGATGATGAGCCCCTGAGAGGCGATCGCCAGGTTGACATCGGTCTCGGTAATGTTGCCGGTGCTGGCATGGATGATTCTGACCTGTACCTCTTCCCCTCCCAGCTTTTCCAGGGAGGCGCGGATGGGGTCAATGCTGCCGCGGACGTCCGTTTTCAGGATGACGTTAAGCTCCTGGACTCTGCCGGCGTTAATCTGGTCGTAGATATTACTGAGGCTGACGGCGGCTCTGCCCTGCTCCATCTCCTCCTTGCGTTTCTCCACCAGGGACTGGGCGTCACGCTCGTTGTCGACGGCGGTTAAAATGTCACCCACCTGGGGGACGCTGCCCAGACCGATGATCGCGGCGGGCGTGGCGGGCTCCGTCTTGCGGACCTGTTTCCCCAGGTCGTTGAACATGGCCCGGACCCTGCCCCAGGTGGTGCCCACCGCCACGGTATCTCCCGTTTTCAGGGTGCCGCTCTGGACGAGCACCGTGGCCAGCGGTCCCCGGGACTTGTCCATCTCCGCCTCAATGACCACGCCGGTGGCGGGAACGGTGGGGTCCGCCTTCAAATCTTCCAGCTCCGCGACGAGGAGCAGGTTTTCCAGCAGCTCCGGGATGCCGATATTTTCCTTGGCGGAAATAGGCACGCTGACGGTATCACCGCCCCACTCCTCAATGACCAGCCCCGCGTCAGCAAGCTGCTGTTTTACCTTGTCGGGGTTGGCGTTGGCCTTATCTATCTTGTTGACGGCCACGACCAGGGGCACCCCGGCGGCGCGGGCATGGCTGATAGCCTCCAGGGTCTGCGGCATGACGCCGTCATCCGCGGCGACCACCAGGATGATGATGTCCGTAATCTGCGCTCCGTGCGCCCGCATGGCGGTAAACGCCTCGTGTCCCGGCGTGTCCAGGAAGGTGATTTTCTGGTCGTTAACGGTCACCTGGTAAGCGCCGATGTGCTGGGTGATGGCGCCGGCTTCCGTGTCCATGACGTTGGTCTTGCGGATGGCATCGAGCAGGCGGGTCTTACCGTGGTCCACGTGACCCATCACGGTGACCACCGGCGGGCGCGGCTGGAGGTTCCCCGCCGCTTTTTCTTTGACCAGCTTGTGCTTCCGCATCTCGGCAAGAGCGCTCTCCCGCTCGGCGGCGTGGGGCTTGAGGCGCGGGCTGAAACCGTAAAGGCCGACAATCGCCGCGGCGGCGTCAAAATCGATGACCTGGTTGATGTTCGCCATGATACCCTGGCGCATCAGGTTCTTGATGACTTCGATGGGATTGATCTGCAGCTTCTCCGCTAATTCCCGTACCATGAGGGAATGGGGGAGCTCCATCGGGCGCTCTTTGGCGGCGGCGGGAGCAGCCTCGGCCTTCTCCGTCTTCGCCTCAGTGATTTCTTCCGGCTTGCCGGTTTTCGCCACTAGTGGTCTCCTTCTAAGAGGTCTCTTGCCTCGGCGCTGAGTTTTTCCAGGTTAGCGGTCGTCGGTTCGCCGTGCAGGGCGCCGGCGAGTCGCCTGGCTTTAAGCCCCGCCTGCCAGCACTCCGGGGAAAGGCACAGGTAAGCGCCCCTCCCGGGTTTTTTCCCGCTGCGGTCAATCTCAACGTTTCCTTCCGGTGTGCGTACGATGCGGACCAGCTCCCGTTTCGGCTTTACCTGGCGGCAGGTGACGCAGGTGCGCTGGGGTACACGCCTGGTTGGCATCATGTCCTACTCAAACAAGTCCTCTTCGTCCGGCACCTCGATGCGGGTAGCGCGCGTTGCCTTCTTCATCTTGACACCCTCTTCCTTGGTCTCCCGCTTGGTCTCCCGGACGGGTGCTTTCTTTTTCTTCTTCTTGTTGACGCCCTTGCCGCGCCCCAGCTCCCCGATGTCCTCGGCGAAGCGCAACCGTCCCGCTTCTTGCACGACCGGCACGGGCTCGAAGATGACCGCTTCCACCTCTTCTTCGACCGCAGACGTCCCTGCGGCGGCGGTTTCCTCCACGGCGGCGGGCTCGGGCTCGAGGAGATCCGGAATCTCCGCCGGGATCTCACTCACTGGCTCCGCCGCTTCCCCAACGAGCGCGGCTTCGGCCTCCGGCAGCGCGGCCTCTTCTTCCGCTACTTCGGCGGGAGCGGCCGCGGCGGCGGCGGCCAGTCTTTCCGCTTCCGCGGAAGACGCGCTCTTAATATCAATGCGCCAGCCGGTCATCTTGGCGGCCAGCCGGGCGTTTTGTCCCTCTTTACCGATGGCCAGGGAAAGCTGCCGGTCAGGCACCACCACGGTCGCAATCTCCGCCTCGTGGTTCAGCTGCACGCTGACAATCTGCGTGGGGCTGAGGGCGTGGGCGATGAACGAGGCCTGGTCCGGGTCCCAGAGAATAACGTCGATTTTCTCCCCGTTCAGCTCGCTGACGATGTTCTGGATGCGGATGCCGCGCAGGCCCACGCAGCACCCTACGGGGTCGATGCCGTCCTGCCGGGCAGCGACGGCCACCTTGCTGCGGAAGCCGGCTTCCCGGGCAATCGCCTTGATTTCGACGGTCCCGTTAAAGACCTCCGGGATTTCCATCTCGAAGAGCCGGCGCAGCAGGTCCGGGTGGGAGCGGGAGAGGACCACGCGGGCGCCCTTGGGGGTATGGGTCACCTGCAGCACGAGGACCTTCATCTTCTGCCCGGGGCGGTAACGCTCCATGCGCACCTGCTCCGAGGCAGGAAGAATAGCCTCGATTTTCCCCAACTCCACGTATGCCTGTCCCGGCTCTACCCGCTGGACCACGCCGGTAATGACGTCGCCCTCGCGGTTGGCGTATTCCTCAAAAATAGCGCTGTGCTCCGCTTCGCGGAGGCGCTGGAGAATGACCTGCTTTGCCGTCTGGGCGGCGATGCGCCCGGCATTGCTCGGCGTCACCTCCTCCATGATGGTATCGCCAAGCTGGGCGTTTTTATTGAAACGCCTGGCTTCATCCATGGTCATTTCCCGCTGGGAGTCGGTCAGCACTTCCACTACCGTCTTGGCCGCCCAGACCTCCACCTTGCCCGTGCTGGGATTGATTCTTACCGAAAGCTCCTGGTTCGGGGAGGAGCTGTCCTTACGGTAGGCGGATACCAGCGCCGATTCGATGGCGTTGAGTACCACCTCTTTGGGCAGGTTTTTCTCTGCCGAGAGCTGCGTAATGGCGAGCAAAAAATCGCTCTTCATTCCCGTTCAAACCCTCCCGTTATTCCCGCTAATTAAAAAAGTGGGAATCAAACCCACTTCATCAAACCGCTATCTTTATCAGCAGTATAGCACAACACACAGTCCGATGCAACCCGAGCGAACACGAAAATTGTGCTCCGGGGGGGCAATGGGCTATAATTGAAAGTTATCATCTTGAAAAGACTGCCGTGCCGAGCGTAAACCGTGGACGAGAAAGCACTGAAAGCCGCCGCGCTGTCCGCCGCCGATGCCCTCCGGGAAGAGCTCACCGCTTTGAGCCTGAAGATACACGAGCACCCGGAGCCGGGTTTCCACGAGGTAAAGGCCGCGGGCTGGCTGTCCGAATACCTGAAAACCCATGGCTTCGAGGTCCGCACCGGCCTCTGGGAGATGGAGACCGCTTTCCGCGCGCGTTACGGCAAGGGGGAGCCGGTCATCGCCCTGCTGGCGGAATACGACGCCCTCCCCAAGCTGGGACACGCCTGCGGGCATAACCTCATCGCGGCAAGCTCCGTGGGGGCGGCGGTAGCGCTGAAAAAGGTCTTGGACACCTGCGGGGGCACGGTCATGGTGCTGGGCACTCCCGCCGAGGAGCTTTACGGCGGCAAGATTATGATGGCGCAGCGGGGCGCCTTCACGGACGTGACCCTGGCGATGGAGGTGCACCCGGGGGTCATCGACACGGCGACCACCGAGTTCCTCGCCTGCCAGACCCTCGAGGTAGAATTTTTCGGGCGGGCAGCGCATGCTGCGGCGAGGCCGGAGCGGGGTATCAATGCCCTGGAGGCGATGCTGCTTTCTTTCGCCGGGATTAACGCCCTGCGCCAGCACATCCGCAGCGGGGCGCGCATTCACGGCATCATTACCGACGGCGGGGAAGCCCCGAACATCGTGCCGTCCCACAGCGCGGGCAGCTTTATCGTGCGGGCGGAGGACGACGCCTACCTCCAGGAGCTCCAGGAAAGGGTTTTGAGCTGCTTTCAGGGGGCCGCCGCCGCTACCGGCGCCCGGCTGGAATACCACTGGGGACCGGCCGCCTACGCCGCCATGCGGAACAACATGACGCTGGCGCGCCTTTTCCGCGCGAATATGCAGTCGCTGGGACGCCGCGTGTCCCTGGAGGACCCCGGCCGCAGCTTCGGCAGCAGCGACATGGGGAACGTCAGCCAGCTGGTCCCGGCGATTCACCCCTCCGTGGCCGTGGCGCCGAAGAAGGTCCTGCTCCACTCCCCGGAGTTCGCCCAGGCGGCGGCTTCCGGGGCGGGGATGAAGGGCATGATGGATGCCCTCAAAGCGATGGCGCTGACGGTGGTCGACCTGCTGGCGAGCCCCGATAATCTCACCCGGGTGCGTGAGGAGTTTTTCCGGGGGAAGCGGGGACGATGAAAGGCTACCTGGGAATCGATGTCGGCGCGGCGACCACCAAGTTCGCCCTGCTCGACGCCGGCGGCGCGCTCGTCCGCAAGCTATATCTGCCCACGCAGGGAAACCCCGTGGCGATGGTGGCGCAGGGGCTGCGCCGGCTGCGGGAGGAAATACCGGCGGGGATGGGAATCGGCGGCGTAGCGACCACGGGCAGCGCCCGCAGTATTGCCGGTGCTATGGTGGGAGCGGACACGGTGAAGAACGAGATTACCTGCCACGCCCGGGGCGCTCTCCACGCGCTCCCGGAGGCGCAGACGGTGGTGGAAATCGGGGGGCAGGACAGCAAGATGATTATCCTCCGCGGGGGCATGGTGAGCGATTTCGGGATGAATACGGTCTGTGCCGCCGGTACGGGCAGTTTCCTGGAGCACCAGGCGCGGCGGCTTAACCTCAGCCTGGAGGACTTCAGCGAGCAGGCGCTCCGCAGCCGTCATCCGGCGCGCATCCATGCCCGGTGCACCGTCTTCGCGGAATCGGACATGGTGCACCAGCAGCAGACAGGGCGGGCGGTGGCGGATATTATCTACGGGCTGTGCCGGACGCTGGTGGGCAACTACCTGCATGACGTGGGCCGGGGGAAAGAGCTACTGCCGCCGGTGGTCTTCCAGGGCGGGGTGGCTTTCAACCGGGGCATCGTGCGCGCGCTGGAGGAAGCTTTGGAGACGCCGGTCGTGGTGCCGGCGCACCACGAGGTCAGCGGCGCCATCGGGGCCGCCTTGCTCGTGCGGGAGGAAATGTTGAATAATAAGGGGAGGGACAGCGGTTTCCGCGGTTTTGCCGCCGGCGATGACGACTACCGCATGGAGACCGTCACCTGCCGGGAATGCCCCGCTCAATGTGAAATCGAGCAGCTGTCCGCGGGCACCCTGACGCTGGGGAGCTGGGGCGGGCGCTGCGAGGCTTACGGCGGAGAAAGAAACGCCGGGAAATTAGAGGAATGCCATGATTATTGCCGTTGATGCCGCGGGCGGCGACTACGCCCCTCACGAGATAGTGAAGGGCGCCATCAAAGCCGCCAGCGAATTCAATATCGACATTGCCCTGGTGGGCAGGCGGAATGTGCTCCATGTCCTCATGGGGAAGCAGCTGCAGAAGGCGGGAATCTCCATTGTCGATGCCCCCCAGACCATCGATTTCGACGAGCACCCCGTGAAGGCGATACGCAGCAAGCCCCGTTCCTCGATCGTCATCGGCATCAACCTGATCCGGGACGGGAAAGCGGACGCCTTCGTCTCCGCCGGGAACACCGGGGCAGTGCTCAGCGCGGCGATATTCAACCTGGGGGTGGTGAAAGGAGTGGAACGCCCGGCCATCGGCTGCTTCCTGGACACCCGCCCCTCGATACCCGCCCTGCTGGTGGACGCCGGGGCGAACGCTGACTGCCGGCCGTACCACCTGGTGCAGTTCGCCCAGCTGGGGGCGACCTACAGCCGCTATCTCCTCGACCTGGAAACGCCCCGGGTGGCGCTGCTGAACAACGGCGGCGAGGCGGGGAAGGGCAACCGCCTGATGCAGGAGACCTATCCCCTGCTCAAGAAGATGAAGGGCGTCAAGTTTATGGGCAACATCGAGGGACAGGATATCCTCCGGAAAAGCGCCGACGTGATTGTCACCGACGGCTTTACCGGCAACGTGGTCATCAAGACCATCGAGGGCCTGAACGATAATTTCCTGAAATCGGTGCGGCAGATCGGGCATATCTTTTCCCATGCCTCGCACCTCCGCGGGCGCGACCTCCTCCGCGACGTGGGGCTGGGCTCCTGGGTAAAGAGCATGGACTACACGGAATACGGGGGTGCCTGCCTGCTCGGAGTGGAAGGAAACGTCATCATCGCCCACGGGCGCAGCCAGGCGAAAGCCATCAAGAACGCCATCAGCCTGGCGAAGGAGACCGTGGAACAGCATATCATCGACAGAATCAGGGAGGGAAGCTATGAGCAAGCCAGTAGCGATTGACGATGCCAATTTCCAGAAGTTCGTCCTGGACGCGAAGGCGCCCGTGCTGGTGGACTTCTGGGCGCCGTGGTGCGGCCCGTGCCGCATGGTGGCGCCGATTGTGGATGAGCTGGCCGAGGAATACGAAGGCAAGGTCAGCTTCGGCAAGGTCAACGTCGATGAAAATCCACAGATTGCCAGCAAATACGGAGTCATGGGAATCCCGACGCTGATCCTCTTCAAAGAAGGCAAACCCGCGTTTAACGTCGTGGGTTTTAAACCCAAGGCGGAGATGCAGCGCAGTCTCGACGCGGCGCTGGAGTAGCCGTGAGCGCGAAAGACACATACGACGTGGTGATTATCGGTGGTGGCCCCGCGGGGCTGAGCGCCGCCATCTATACCGCCAGGGACCGTTTCCGCAGCCTGCTGCTGGAGCGGGCCATCATCGGCGGGCAGATATTAAACACGGAGCAGGTAGAGAACTACCCCGGCTTTTCCGCGGGTATCAGCGGAGAACAACTGACGAAGCAGATGCACGAGCAGGCGACGAAATACGGGCTGGAGACGGTAATGGCCGACGTCACCGGCCTCGACCTGCCGGCCAAGCCTAAGATCATTAAGACCGGTTCCGGCGATTTCACGGCGCGCGCGGTGGTCATCGCCAGCGGCGCAGAGCGGCAGAAGCTGGACGTCCCCGGGGAAGACCAGTACGTCGGGCGGGGGGTGTCCTTCTGCGCTACGTGCGATGCCGCCTTCTTCCCGGAGAAGACGGTGGCGGTGGTGGGCGGCGGCAATGCCGCCATCACGGAGGCCCTGCACCTCGCCAAGTTCGCCGCCAAGGTGGTCATCATCCACCGGCGGGACCAGCTGCGGGCGACCCGCGTCGTCCAGGAGCGCGCCTTCGCCGAGCCGAAAATCAGCTTCCTCTGGGACACGGTGGTCATGGAAATCAGCGGCGGGGACTTCGTGGAAAAGCTCAAGCTGCGCAACGTGAAAAGTAACGAGGAGTCCACCATGGCGGTGGACGGCGTTTTTATCGCCGTGGGGCTCGTCCCCAACACAGCATTTCTCCAGGGGGCGGTCCCGCTGGATGGACGGGGCAGCGTCCTCGCGGACGCCCATATGGCCACGAATATCCCCGGCGTTTTCGCGGCGGGGGACATCCGCAGCGGGTCCGGGTGGCAGGTCATTACCGCTGCCGGTGACGGCGCCATGGCGGCGATGTCCGTGGCGCACTACCTGGAGGAAAATGCCTGATTTTTCCCGGAAATTTCATCACCGGCAAACACCGGATGACTTGAAAATGGTGCTATAATGAGGGGGCAAAGGAGAGAATAGTGAAGGTTATTTTTATCGAAGACGTCCCGAATGTCGCCGACATCGGGGAAACCAAAGAGGTCAAGAACGGCTACGGGCGGAACTACCTGCTGCCGCGCAAGCTGGCGGTGCTGCCCGGCTCCCATACCTCGCACCTGGTCGCTGCCCGACTCAAAGTGAAGGCCCAGCGTGAAGCCCAGACGAGGTCAGAGATGGAAGCGCTGGCGCAGAAGCTGAACGGCCAGGAGATTACCGTGCAGGCCCGCGCGGGCACCAAGGACCGGCTTTACGGGTCCATCACCAGCGGCGCCATCGCCGAGGAACTGAGCAAGCTGGCGGGGCAGATAATCGACAAGAGAAAGGTCGAGCTCGATGAGCCTATCCGGCAGCTGGGCACCCACGAGGTCGAAGTCAAGCTCTACAAAGACGTCACCACGACCATCAAGATAACCGTCGTTGCCGAGGATGCGAAGGCCGAGGAATCCCTCGTGGAAGCGGTGCTGGCCGAGACGGAAGGCGAGGCAGCCGAAGCCCCCAAGAAGGAAAAGAAGACGCGGAAGAAAGCCAAAGCCGGGAAAAAGACGGAGGAGACTCCGGAGGCGGAAGCGGCAGCGCCCGTTGCGGAAGCGGAGGCACCAAAGCCCGAGAAGAAGACCCGGAAGAAAGCCAAAGCCGAGAAAAAGACGGAGGAGACTCCGGAGGCGGAAGCGGCAGCGCCCGTTGCGGAAGCGGAGGCGCCAAAGCCCGAGAAGAAGACCCGGCAGAAAGCCAAAGCCGGGAAAAAGACGGAGGAGACTCCGGAGGCGGAAGCCGAAACCGCGCCGGAAGGGGAATAGGCGCAGAGCATGAACGGGGAGAAACTGCCCCCCCATGACATCGATGCCGAAGAAGCCGTAATCGGCGCGCTCCTGATTGACGGAGCGACGATATACAAGGTGGCGGAGTTCCTTCAGCCCTCGGACTTCTACTATCCGCAGAACCTCACCCTCTACGACGCCTGCCTGGCGCTCTACCGCCGCGATGAGGCCATTGACCAGATTACGGTCGCCCAGGAGCTCTCCCGGCAGGAAAAGCTGGAGCCCTGCGGCGGGGCCGCCCAGCTCAGCCACCTGATTGCCATCTGCCCCACCCCGCTGGACGCGGAGCACTACGCGCGGATTGTCTACCGCCTGTCGGTGATGCGGGGACTGGTGGCCGCCGGTGAGCAGATTACCGGCATCGGCTACGAGGCCAGCCCGGACGTCGAGGAAAGCCTGGCGAAAGCCGAGGGCATCATTTTCAAGTTGCGGCGGGGCGCGGGGGCACGCGTTCTCACCCACATCCGCCAGCTGCTGGACAAGTATTTCGAGGTGGAGCCGGAGGGGGAAGAGGGTTCCCCGGAAAGGCAGCTGCCGCAGATACCCAGCGGCTTTCACGGCCTCGACGAGTTCCTCGGCGGGCTGCAGCGCTCCGACCTGATAATCATCGCCGGCCGGCCCAGCATGGGCAAGACCAGCCTCGCGCTGAACATCGCCCGGAACGCCGCCGTGGACTACAAGGCCTGCGTGGCGATGTTCAGCCTGGAAATGGCGCGGGACTCGCTGGTGATGCGGCTGCTTTCCAGCGAAGCCGGCGTGAACTCCCGCAAGGTGCGCTTCGGGGAGCACACCGAGGAAGAGGAGCGGCGGATTATCGAAGCCACCGGCGTCCTCTCCGAGTCCTCAATATACGTCGATGACACTCCCTTGATGAGAATGACAGAAATACGCGGCAAGGCGCTGCGCCTCGCCTTCGAGCACAACATCGACCTGATAATTATTGACTACCTCCAGTTGATACAGGGAGAAGGGCGGCGGGGAGATAACCGTGTCCAGGAGGTCAGCGAAATCTCCCGCGCTTTGAAAGGACTGGCGCGCGAGCTCAACGTGCCCGTGATTGCCGTTTCCCAGCTCAGCCGCGCTACAGAGTTTCGCGCGTCCCACGAGCCCCAACTCTCCGACCTCCGGGAGAGCGGCAGCATTGAGCAGGACGCGGACGTGGTAACCTTTATCTACCGCGAGGAATATTACAACCAGGACGAGCAGGAGTGGCTGACGCAGCACCCGGACCGGGAGTATCCCCGGGAGGAGGCGGACATCATTATCGCCAAGCACCGGAACGGGCCCACCGGGAAGGTAAAGTTGCGTTTCCGCCACAATCTCGCCAAATTTGAAAACTTCGAGAACATCGGCACCCCCGAGCCGAGGTTGATATGAAGCAGTTCAAGGGCTTCCCCGCCCGGACCGCCTTTACCGCCATTCCCAATCCCTTCTTCAGCGAGGTCCTCCCGGAAATCAATGACCTGGCGGAACTGAAGACCATGCTGCATGTCATGGCGGTATGCTACCGCAAGCGGGGTTATCCGCAGATGGTCACCTTCCGGGAGCTCCTGGGAGATATCAGCCTGATGCGGGAGCTCGGCGGGCAGGCGGTGCCGCCCGAAGACCGCCTGCGGGAATACCTGCAAAAGGGGGTCCAGCGCGGCGTCCTGCTGCACCTGGCGCAGGAACACGACGGAGCGTCCGAGGACTTTTACCTGCTCAACTCCGAGGCGGGACGGCGGGCGGCGGACAAAATGGAGCACGGTGAAATCAAACCCGGCGGCGGGGGACGGGTGGTGCTGCCGCGCCTTGAGGACGGAGAAAGGCCGGACATCTTTGCCCTGTATGAAGAGAACATCGGGATGCTGACCCCGATGATTGCCGAGGAACTGCGCGCCGCGGAGCAGAACTACCCCGAAGACTGGCTCCGGGACGCCATCCGGGAGGCGGTGAACCAGAACAAGCGCAAGTGGAGCTATATCTCCGCAATTCTCGAGCACTGGGCCGCCGAGGGCAGGAGTGATGGACCAAATCAACGAGACACTAAGAAAGACCCGGACAAGTACCTCCGGGGAAAATACGGACACATGGTCCAGCGCTGAGGAGGCTAACGCCGCCAGCGCCGGTTGCCCGGTCTGCAAGGGAGCGGGGTTCGTCCACCCGAGGCTGCCTTCCGGGAAGCCGGACTACGGCCAGGTAGTGCCCTGCGAGTGTGCCCGCCATGACCTGGACCGAGACCGGCGGGAGCGCCTGGCGCGCTACAGCAACCTGGGCACGCTTTCCCGTTTTACCTTCGACCGGATGGACCCGCAGGGGAAAAGCGGCAGTCCCCGCAACCGGGAGACCTTTAACCGCGCCTGCGAAGCGGCGAAAGCCTTCGCGGGGGCGCCCGCCGGCTGGCTCGTCCTGCTGGGTCCCAGCGGCTCCGGGAAGACCCACCTCGCCGCCGCCATCGTCAACGAACGGGTGAGCCACGGACAGCCCGCCCTTTACCTGACGGCGGCGGACCTGCTGGACCACCTGCGGTCGACTTACAGCCCGGAGAGCGACGTCCCCTACGACGAGTTTTTCGAGCAGGTGCGCAACGCCCCCCTGCTGGTGCTGGACGACCTGGGCGTGCAGAGCAGCACCGCCTGGGCGCAGGAAAAACTGGACCAGATTCTGACCTACCGCTTCAACGCCGCCCTGCCCACGGTCATCGCCACCTACCGGGCGCCGGAGCAGCTCGACGAGCGCCTGCGCACGCGCCTCATGGGCGCCGAGATGTGCGGGGTCTACCGGCTGGAGGAGACGGCGGACACCCAGGAATACGCCTGGGGTCCGGAGTTCGAGTTGCAGAAAACGATGACCTTCACCAGCTTCGACTGGCGCCGGGTAAACCTGCCGCCGGAGCAGCGGGAGAACCTGGCGGAGGCTTACCGGCTGGCGCTGGAGTTCGCCAAGGCTCCGGAGGGCTGGCTGGTCTTCATGGGAGAGACCGGCTGCGGCAAGACGCACCTGGCGGCGGCAATCGTGAACTACCGCTACCAGGCACACCAGCCGGCGCTCTTCGTGGTCGTCCCGGAGTTCCTGGACCATCTCCGCTCCGCTTTCAGCCCGGAGAGCAAGGTCTCCTACGACAGTATTTTTGAGCGGGTGAAAAAGGCGGCTTTGCTGGTGATGGACGACTTCGGGGAGCAGTCCACCACGCCGTGGTCGCGGGAAAAGCTCTACCAGGTGCTCAACTACCGCTATAACGCGCAGCTGCCCACGGTGGTCACGACCCGTTACTCTACCGAGGAAATCGGCGCGCAATTTGATGGCGCCATCAGCTCCCGCCTTATCGACCCCAAAATCAGTATGTCCTTTAACATCACCGTGCCGGACTACCGCGGGGACGTGCGCCCCGCCCGGGAGCGACCGCGGCGCAGCCGCCGCCAGCCTTAATCATACCGGGGCCCGCGCCGGGCATTTCCGGGTAAGCATTTTCAGCCTGAGAAGAGGAGGTCAAGCCATGGCGGATAACCTACCGGGAGGCTATAACGGCCGCATACTGCGGGTAAACCTGTCCACCGGGAAAACCGGGGAAGAAGCTATCGACGAGATGTTCTGCCGGAAGTACCTCGGCGGGGCGGGCTTCGTGGCCTATTTCCTCTGGAAAGAACTCGCCGCGGGGACCGACCCCCTCGGACCGGAAAACAAGCTGGTCTTCGCTACCGGTCCCGTGACCGGCGTAGCCCTCTCGGGCACCGGGCGGCACTGCGTCGGGGCGAAGTCTCCCCTGACCGGCACCATCGGCAAGTCGGAGGCGGGGGAGTTCTGGGGCGCGGAGCTGAAGCGCGCCGGGTACGACGCCCTGATTATCGAGGGAAAAGCCGAGCGCCCGGTCTATCTCTGGATAGACAGCGGCAGGACAGAGATTAAGGAAGCCGGCCACCTCTGGGGCAAGGGGACAAAAGAGACCCAGGAGAAAATCCGGGAGGAGCTGGGCGACCGTAATGTCCGCGTGGCGATGGTCGGGCCCGCGGGGGAAAACCGGGTCCTTTATGCCGCGGTAATGCACGGCTGTTATGACGCGGCGGGGCGGGGCGGACTGGGCGCGGTGATGGGCGCCAAGAACCTCAAGGCGGTGGCGGTCAGGGGAAAGCAAGCCACCCGCCCGGCGGACCCCGAGCGCCTGAAAACGCACCGCCAGTGGCTGGTCGAAAATTTCAAGCAGATGCGCGGCTTCCACGATTTCGGCACCGGGGGAGCGATGCCCGCTTTCGAGGTATCGGGGAACCTGCCCGTGCGCAACTTCCGCGACGGCCTCTTTCCCGGGGTGAAGCAGATAGACGCCACCACGCTTAAAGAGACCTTCGGCGTGGGCATGGACGCCTGCTTCGGCTGCACGGTGCGCTGCAAGAAGAAGGTCAGCGCCAGCGCGCCCTACGAGGTGGACCCTGCTTTCGGGGGGCCCGAGTACGAGACGCTGGCGGCGCTCGGCTCGGACTGCGGCGTGGACAACCTGGCCGCGGTCTGCCGGGGCAACCAGCTCTGCAACGATTACGGCCTGGATACCATCTCCACGGGCAGCGTTATCGCCTTCGCCATGGAGTGCTTCGAGAAAGGGCTTCTCGGGGACACCGGAGGCATCGACCTCCGCTTCGGCAACGAGGGAGCGATGCTGAAGGCAATCGATTTGATAGCCCGGCGGGAGGGCATCGGGGACCGGCTGGCGGAGGGCAGCGCCCGCCTGGCGAGAGAAATCGGTCACGGGGCGGAAGACTTCGCGATGCAGGTCAAGGGGCTGGAAGCGGGGATGCACGAGCCGCGGCACCAGCCGGCTTTCGGGCTGGGCTTCATGATTAATCCCCACGGCGCCGACCACTGCTGCAACATGCACGATGACATGTACAGCAGCCCCCGGCAGCTTAACGAACTGCGCCCGCTGGGTATCCTGGAAACGCCCCCCAAGGAAGAACTGAGCCCCCGCAAGGTCGCCCTGCTGCACGTCATCCAGCAGAAGCGCATTATCACCGATTCCTTGGTGACCTGCCTCTTTCTCCCCTACAGCTTTACCCGCCTGGCGGACATCACCGCCGCGGTCACCGGCTGGGACACGGACGTCGCCGAGCAGATGCGGGTGGGTTCCCGCATCTTCACATTGATGCGCCTCTTCAATGTGCGGGAGGGCTTTACCGACAAGGACGACGAGCTGCCGCGGCGCTTTTACCAGCCCAAGACGGACGGCGCGCTGTCAAGCACGGCGCTGGACCCGGCGGCGCAGGATAAAGCGAAGCGGTATTACTATACCCTGATGGGCTGGGACCCCAAAACGGGCATCCCCCTGCCGGAAAAGGTCGAGGAACTGGGCATCGAGTAGCAGTATGACATCCACGGACGATTTTCTGAAGGTCGCCGTCGAAGCCGCTGCCGAGGCGGGGAAATTTCTGCGGGACAACCTGGAGAATGCCGGGGCGATTGTCTACAAGGGCGAGGGGCACTTCAACCCGGCGTCCGCGGCAGACAAGCAGGCGGAATCGCTAATCGTGGAGCGGATTACCCGCGCCTTCCCGGAGCACAGCATCGTCGCGGAGGAACGGGGCAGGACGGAAGGCAGTTCCGAGTACGCCTGGCTCATCGACCCCCTGGACGGCACGATGAACTACATCCACGGGCACCGCCATTTCAGCGTCTCCGTGGCGCTGATGCACGGCGGCGAGGTGGTGCTGGGGGTCATCTATAACCCCGTCCTCGACGAGATGTTCCGCGCGGCGGCGGGGGGAGGGACTTTCCTTAACGACCGCCAGGTACCAGTCTCTACAGTGGGGAAACTAGGCGAGAGCCTGTTCTCCGTCAGCTTTCCCTACGACCGCCAGTCGCAGGACTTCGCCGACAGCCTGCGCTGCTTCGAGCTGCTGGCGCGTGAAGGCCAGGCGGTGCGCCGCGAGGGCTCCACGGCGCTCTCCCTGTGCCACGTTGCCTGCGGGCGCTTCGATGGGTTCTGCGTCACCGGCAACGAGGTCTGGGACTACGCCGCCGGACTGCTGCTGGTGCGGGAGGCGGGGGGCAGCGTTACCGACTTTCAGGGAAAGCCCTTCCGCATCGGGGAAGGCAGCAACAAGATGCTGGCGACCAACGGCCGGATTCACGGGGAAGTGCTGCAAAGATTCAAAGAAGAAGGTCTGGGATAGGGGTCTCTATCTGAGCTCTCTTTAGTATTCAGCTAACCGCTACCACTGGACGAACTGGGGATGTCTGTCCAGCCATGCATACGATTGGGCTGTTCCATTTAGCTTCAAGATTTGATTATTATCCGCGTTACAAAACGTTCCTTTTTTTAATCGGAAGTTCCACGACTGAAGGCTAGGCGTGATGCTACGAGGTAAAAAAAGGAACGCTTATTAGAAAGTAAAAAGGTGGTATCATTGCTGGGGGCTGGTAAAAGATTGAAAGGTATCAGTATGTCATTCATCTGGATTGTTGTCGTTGTCACTGGAGCATACTTGGCCTTTACAGCTCTCTTCTTCTTTTTCCAATCAGGCTATGTTTACTATCCCCAGCGTGTTCTGTCAGCCAATCCGAGTAGCATCGGGCTCTCATTCGAGGACATCACCTTTGAAACTTCGGATGGATTAAAACTCTCTGGCTGGTTCGTTCCCAGCGCTGGTAATAGGGGTGTTATCCTTTTTTGCCATGGCAATGCAGGTAATATATCTCACCGGCTGGCATCTATTCAAATATATCATCAGCTTGGCCTGGACATCTTCATCTTCGACTATCGTGGTTACGGTCAGAGCGAAGGTAAGCCGACCGAGAGCGGCACATATGAAGATGTGGACGCTGCATGGCAATACCTAGTGAGCGGACGCCAAATAGATCCAAATAGGATAGTTATATTTGGTCGGTCACTCGGAGGAGCGGTTGCCGCATGGCAAGCCCGCAACCACACTCCTGGAGCGCTAATCCTTGAGTCAACGTTTACCTCTGTACCCGACATTGCAGCTAAATTGTATCCTTTCCTCCCGGTTAAGCTGTTGTCACGTTTCAAATACGATACAGTGGGATATCTGGACGGAATAAAATGTCCAGTTTTGATAGTCCACAGCCGAAATGATGAAATAATGCCTTTTGAACAAGGCCAGCGGCTGTTTGATGTAGCAAGAGAGCCGAAGGAATTCCTTGAAATCAGTGGCAGCCATAACGAGGGATTCATCACGTCAGGTAAACGTTATGAAGAGGGTTTTAACTCATTTATATCCAAGTATCTCTTCCCTCAACAGTGAGTCACCACTGCACGCACTCGGAATAAACGCCCGGCTCTAGTAGATGACCTCTTCCTCGGTCAGCCGCTTGATATCCGCGTCGGACAGCTTGAGGATTTCCTTGTAAACGTATTCGTTGGACTCGCCCAGCAGGGGCGCGTGGCGCATCCGCTTGTTCCTATCGATTTCCGGCATCTGC
>JBDRGD010000148.1:0-4635 GCA_043818095.1 Chloroflexota bacterium | reverse complement strand
CGCCACCTCCATGGCCACCTTCTCGTTGGTGGACCACTCCGCATAGATGTCCGGAAAGCGGGCAATCGTCTCCAGAATCTCGGTGCTGGGGGTCCCGGGATAGGCGGTCGCCACCTGCACCCCGGCATGGTAAGCGCCGAGGGCCAGAGCTTCGTTCCCGGAAAGCAGCTTTTTCGTCACCACCGGCTGTCCCTTTCTTCGCCTCCCCGCGGGGGCGCACGCTTCCGAATTTTAACATAACCGGCAGAGGGGGAACAAATCTTTGCTGGTGATACGGCGCCGGCGGGCGGGCGCACGGGGACGGGGCGTCGGTCTATACGCGGAAAAGGGCGTAAGGGATAATCTGAATGCCAATATCGGGCTTGACCTCGAAGAGGGTGGCGTCTTTGCTTTCCATATCCGAGCCGTGCAGCTTGTGGACGCGCAGTTCGCGGATAATCCGGTCTTCCGGGTATTCCGGCTGGAAGCGCAGTGTTTTCAGTTCCAGGGTCAGGTGGTAATCGCTGAGAACGTTGGCGCGACTGAAGCTCTGCCGGTCAAAGATATACGGCGTCGCCGTCAGAATCACGGTACGGTTTTTTTCGCACAGGTTTTTACAGGCGCGGAAGAACTCGGCTTTATGCTTGGGGTTGAGCTTGCGGACAAAGCGGTCAACGCTGTCAATCACGATGAAGTTGAAACGTTCCGGCAGGTTGTTGATGTGGTGCTCCAGACGGTAAAGGGATTTCAGGGCTTCCCGCGGGGAGATGGGCATGCGTACGGGATAAACCCGGAAAGCGTCCGCCAGCAGGAAGTGAAGGCAGGGCATGGAAAGCGACTCCATACTGTGAACCAGACCCCTGACCTCATGCTCAGTGGTGTAATAGGCGACCTGCCCCTTCCCGCGCGAGAGGGTAAAGTGGACCAGGTACTGGGTGATGACGCTCTTCCCCGAGTTCGGAGGGCCCTCAATCATCACCAGGGAGCCATAGCGGATACCTCCCATCAGCTGCTGGTCAATCTGCAGCACGCCCGTGCGGATATCTTCCGCAGTCGCAAATAGGTGCGGCACAACACTCTCCTGGCTAAACGGAAATCGGGACACGTTCAGCCGTATCTTATGCCGCTATGCTAGCCTGAAAAAAGCAAATAAAAGATAAATACTCCCGGCGCATTCGTAAATGTTTCGTAAACCGCGCGGGGAAAGAGAGAGGGGGGCCTCAACCCCCCCCTGACTTGGCATCTATGAAATGGAAAATATCGAAGACACTACTTCACTTTGGCTTCCCGGCGCAGCAGGTCCGCTTTGTCGGTCTTCTCCCAGGGAACATCGATATCGGTGCGGCCGAAGTGCCCGTAAGCCGCGGTGGCGCGGTAGATGGGGCGGCGCAGGTTAAAGTCCCGGATAATCGCGCCCGGTCTCAGGTCGAAATACCGGTCGACAAGGTCGGTGAGCACCTCGCTGGACACCTTGCCCGTGCCGAAGGTCTCCACGGAGACGGAAAGCGGGCGGGAGACGCCGATAACGTAGGAGATCTGGACCTCCAGCCGGTCCGCCAGTCCCGCGGCGACGATGTTCTTGGCGATGTAGCGCGCCGCGTAGGCCGCCGAGCGGTCAACCTTGGTGGGGTCTTTGCCGGAGAAGGCGCCGCCGCCGTGCCGGGCGATGCCGCCGTAGGTATCCACCAGTATCTTCCGCCCGGTAAAGCCGGTATCCGATACCGGACCGCCGATGACGAAACGCCCGGTGGCATTGACGAAGTAGCGGGTCTTGTCGTCAAGCATGGCGGCGGGGACAACCGGTTTAATGACGTGCTCGACGATGTCCCGCGTTATCTGTTCGTGGGATGGTTCCGGGTCGTGCTGGGCGCCGATGACCACGCTGTCGATGCGGCGGGGAACGCCGTTTTCGTATTCCACGGTCACCTGGGACTTGCCGTCCGGGCGCAGGTAAGGGAGCATGCCGTCCTTGCGCACCCTGGCAAGCTTCTGCACAAGGCGATGCGCCAGGGAGATGGGGAGGGGCATAAGCTCCGGGGTCTCCGTACAGGCGAAACCGACCATCATGCCCTGGTCGCCGGCACCGATTTTATCGATTTCGCTTTCCGTTTCTTTTTCCTTGGCTTCCAGCGATTTGCTGACGCCCATGTCGATGTCCGTGGACTGCTCCTTGATGGAGACCATCACGCCGCAGGACTCGTGGTCAAAGCCGTATTCCGGGCGGGTATAGCCGATATCCCGGATGACGCCGCGCACCACCCTGGGGACGTCCACATAGGTTCTGGTGGTAATTTCCCCAAGCACCATGACCAGTCCCGTGGTGACCGCGGTCTCACAGGCCACCCTGCCGTAAGGGTCGTCCTTAAGGATGCTATCCAGAATAGCGTCGGAAATCTGGTCGCAGATTTTGTCCGGGTGCCCCTCGGTGACCGACTCCGAGGTCATCAGGTACTTGCGGGAGCTGCTGAAACTATCGGTGGTCATCTTCGTATCTTGCCTCCATTACTTTCCGGTATTAGGTGCCCTCATCCCAGCTTGCCAGGTATTTCTCCTGTTCCGGGGTGAGGGCGTCAATGGTAATCCCCATCGCCTTGAGCTTAAGACGGGCAATCTCCCGGTCGATTTCCTCCGGGACGGAGTGGACCTTCTTCGGGAGCTGCCCCCGGTTCTTGACCAGGTATTCCACGCAGAGCGCCTGGTTGGCGAAGCTCATATCCATGACGCTGGCGGGATGCCCTTCCGCCGCCGCCAGGTTAATCAGCCGCCCCTCCCCGAGGAGGAAGAGCCGCCGGCCGTCTGGCATGGTGAACTCCTCCACGAAGGGGCGTATCTCCTGGCGGCTCCGCGCCATCTTCTCCAGCGCGGGGATGTTGATTTCCACGTTAAAATGCCCGCTGTTGGCCAGTATCGCCCCGCTTTTCATGACCTTGAAGTGGGGCTCGTCCAGGACGTTTTTATCGCCGGTCACGGTGACAAAGATGTCTCCTTCCCGGGCGGCGTCCCGCAAGGGCATGACCGCGTAACCGTCCATGGTGGCTTCCAGGGCGCGCAGGGGGTTGACCTCGGCCACGATGACCTGGGACCCCAGCCCGCTGGCCCTCATGGCGACACCGCGCCCGCACCAGCCGTAACCGCAGACGACGACCTTCTTGCCCGCCCAGAGAATGTTGGTGGCGCGGGTAATGCCGTCGATGGTGCTCTGCCCGGTGCCGTAACGGTTGTCGAAGAGGTACTTGGTCTGCGCGTCGTTCACCGCCACCATGGGATACTGCAGCTTGCCCGCTTTCTCCAGGCTGCGCAGGCGGATGACGCCGGTGGTGGTCTCCTCCGTCCCGCCGATGACCCCGGCAATGAGGTCGGAGCGTTTGGTGTGCAGCGTCGTCACCAGGTCGGCGCCGTCGTCCACGGTGAGGTGGGGCTTGAGGTCCAGGGCGGTGCTGATGTGCCGGTAATAGGTCTCGTCGTCCTCCCCCTTGATGGCATTGGTGGGGATACCGGACGTTACCAGGGCGGCGGCTACGTCATCCTGGGTGCTCAGCGGGTTCGAGGCGCAGAGAACGATGTCGGCAGCGCCCTCCCGCAGGGTTTCCATCAGGTTCGCCGTTTCCGTGGTCACGTGCAGGCAGGCGGCGATGCGGATTCCCCGGAACGGCTTTTCCGCGCGGAACCTTTCTTTTATCAGCCTCAGGACAGGCATTTCCCGCTCCGCCCAGGCGATGCGCCGCTGGCCGCCTTCGGCCAGGTTCATGTCTTTTACTTCATGGTTCGTTGAGGACACGGTTCACTCCTTTGTCGTAATGGGCAGCATGGTGTCCTGCCCGGTGGGCAGCGCCGTAAATACGATTGCATCATACCGCAGATACGATGCCGCCTTCAAGTAAGACGTCAGAACAGCCTCCAGTCGCGCAGGCCCTGCTGGATGACCGCCAGGTATTCGGGGGAAGGGGCGCCGTTTTCCTGCGTGCCTGCCCGGACATAGGTGAAGGCCTCGATGGGCTCATCGTCTTCCCCGAAGACGGTGATATTCAGGCGCTGGTAGAGCGCGGGGTAGCCCTCGGCACGGTCCAGGCGCTTCAGACACGCCTCGGTGACTTCATAGACGGCGCCGCGCACGCGCTCTCCACGCATCGACTTGATGCTGGCTACCGCGCCGCGGTGCTCCCGGGACCAGCCCGTAAAAATGAGCTTGAAGTTCGGGAGAACGGCGGTAAACAGCGGCTTGCTGTCCGGGCAGCGGGTACGCATCTGCTGCTTGTTCAGGTTAGTGGCGTAAGCGAAGTAGCGCATCTTCAGCTTATTTTTTCCATTTCCTCATCGCAGCAGACCAGGGTCCCTCCGCCTGCCTTGGTGACGGTAACCTCATTGCCGCAGATATTGCAGCGGTATTTTTCGCCTACTTCATTGACTGCCATGATGCCTCCTTTGCTCGCCCGTCACGGGGCCAGGCGCCGCCTTTCAGCAGCCCGGTTCCCCGGGGTGGCCGCAGCAGTCCTGCCGCTTCCTGATTTTAATCAGGTTATTGCGAAACAGGAGGTAAATCTTACGGCGCCAGGGCATGGGCGCCGAGAGATTGGTCAGGAATGCCGACGGCATTGCGTTTTCACCACCTACCTTATATCTTATACCCTGGGGATTTCCGGGACAAGGGCACGCGGA
>JBDRGD010000147.1:0-5678 GCA_043818095.1 Chloroflexota bacterium | reverse complement strand
CCGTCGGCAATCGCGTCCAGTATCAGGCGCGGTTCCGCGCAGTCGCCGATAGTATAGACCTCGGGGACTTTCCCCTCCAGGCTTTCCCGCAGGCGCATGTCCGCCATCAGGGGCAGGGCGGGGATGATGGTATCTGCGGCGATGGTCAGCCGCTGTCCTTCTTTAGTAGTCACGGTCAGCCCCTGGTCGGTGATTTCCTCATATTTCGCGCCGGTTATTATCTTGGTTCCCCGCTGCTCCAGCCATCGCACCAGGCGGCTCACGGTATACTCCGCCATTCCCTTCCCTACCTCATCGGACGTTTCCACGATGGTCACCTTCCGTCCCCGTTTCACCAGGAACTCAGCCAGCTCGCAACCCTGGATGGCGCCGCCGATAATCACCACGCGCTTCCCCACGGGCATCCAGAAGCGCGTCAACCGGCGCAGCCACCGGGGACCGAGGAAGCGCAGGAAAAACTTTGCCCGGCGGTGCAGGTCAGCGGCCTGGACCACCTTGCGGTGGTTGATGCCGGGGATGCCGGGAATCACGGGGGTGCCGCCCGTCGCCAGGATGACCGCATCCGGCTGCTCTGCCGCGATGAAGGAGGACGTTGCTTCCTGCCCGAGCCGCACTTTCACACCCAGCTTGTCCATCTGGTTTTTCAGGTAGCTCACCACACCGGGAAGGTCCTCGATTTCCAGACCTTTCACCAGGGACACCAGCGGCAGCAGGCCCCCCGGCTTTGTTTCCCGCTCGCAGAGGGTGACCTCATGTCCCCGCAGAGCAGCGACGCGGGCGGCTTCCATCCCCGCCGGACCGCCGCCCACTACCAGGACCTTCTTCCTCTGCGCCGCCGGGGTAACCTCCCATGCCCGCGCCCCGCCCAGGGCGGCGTCTATCCGGCAGACTACGCCGTCGCTGGCCCAGCGCCGCGCGTAGTTCAGGCATTCCAGGCAGGCGCTGCACGGCGCGATGTCCTCCAGGTTGCCCGCTGCTACTTTGTTGGGCAGCTCGGGGTCGGCAATCAGGCGCCGGGTCATGCCGATGATGTCCGCTTTGCCTTCCCGCAGCACCTGCTCCCCGAGCACCGGGTCCATCCGCCCCACGGTAATCACCGGGACGGAGACCGCCGTCTTGATGTTCGCCGCCAGGGGCACCAGCGCCCCCGCCCCGTTCCGCCGGCTGTCGTAATAGGGGTCAAGGGGCCGGGGGGGTTCCGGGAAGAAGACCTGCTCCGGGGTCAATACGCGGTAGTAATCGCCGTAGCCGAAAGCGCGCACCTGGATGGAATCGGCGCCCGCCTTTTCCGCCATCCGGGCAAACTCCCGGCTCTCCGCCGGGGTGATGCCCCCTTCCAGTCCGAACTCAGCGCCGTTCAGCAGGACCCCCACCGGAAAGTCCTGCCCCAGGCTCTTCTTGATGCCCCGCACGATTTCCACCAGAAAGCGGGTGCGGTTCTCCATGTTCTGCGCGCCGTAGGCGTCCTGGCGGCGGTTCCACCACCCGGAGAGAAAGCTGTTCACCAGGTTGCAGGTGGCGGCGTTAATCTCCACGCCGTCGAACCCCGCCTGCTGCGCCCGCTCCGCGGCCTTGACGAACATGTTCACATAAACCGGGACTTCATCGGGCTCCAGTCCCCGGCAGCCGGAGTCGAACCCCGCCCCCGGTATCTCGCTCTGCGGCAGGGATGACGCCGCAATCGGTTGCAGGCCGGAGAATTGGGACTGGTGCCAGGGCCCCACGTGCATCATCCCCAGGAAGGTGGGGCAGCCGTGGCGGTGGATAGCCTCCGTCACCTCCCGGAAAGCGGGGATGCAGCGGTCGTCCTCGATGTGCTGCTCGCTGGGGTTATGGCCGCCCAGCGGGTGCTCGATGCCCACGGAGCCTACCACGATCAGCCCCACGCCGCCCCGGGCGAGCGCTTCGAAGAAGGGGATGTTTCTCCTGCCGACGCAGTCCTCGTTATCGCAGGCGCCCATCCCGGAGCCGGTCTTAATCATCCGGTTCCGCAGCTGTACTCGCCCGATGTGGAAAGGCTCCAGCAGCTTTTCAAATCTTGCCGTTTTGGCCATCTCGGTACCTCAGCAGACTTAATCGTATTAAGATGATGCCCCGGAGGTTTTTCCGCGGCACGTCAGCCGGCGGTTAATACGTGACGAAATTGGGCAGCCATAAAGCAATTACCGGGAAGGCAATCACCAGCCCGATGGCGATAAGGTTACAGATAACGAAGGGGAAGCCGGACTTGATGATGTCTCCCATGGTGATATTCGAAGGGATGACGCCCTTCATCACGAAGATGAGCATGCCGAAGGGCGGCGTCATCAGCCCCGTCTCCACGTTGACCAGCATCAGCAGGCCGAACCAGACGGGGTCGAGGCCCAGGCCGCGGATAATCGGAAAGAAGATGGGGATGGTAATCATCAGGATAGAGACCGTCTCCATGAAGCAGCCCATCAGGAGCACGATTACCATCATCATGCCCACGAGCAGCGAGGGATTCAGGGAGCCGCCGATGGCCATCTGGACCATCTGGGCGCTGGCGCCGGTGAAGGACAGTATCTGGGAAAAGGCGACGGCCCCGGTGAGGATGATGAGGAACATGATGGTCACGGAGAGGGTCGCCACCATCGTTTTCTTCAGGAGGGGCCAGTTCAGTTTGCCGTAACAAGCGACGAGCAAAAAGCTGGCGGCCGCCCCCATCGCGGCGGACTCTGTCGGGGTAGCGACACCCAGGAAGATGACGCCGGTAACCGTAAAGACAATGACCCCGAGGGGCAGGACATGCCTTACCGTGTCCGCGAGTTTTTGACGCAGCGGTATGGCGGCGGGTACATAAGGGGGCGCCAGGTGGGGCTGCAGTATGCTCCTCCCGACGATGTAGAACGTGTACAGGCTCGCCATGAGCAGACCGGGGATGACCCCGGCAATCAGGATTTTGCCGACCGAGAGCTCCGCCAGCGTGGCGACGATGACGGCCAGGGCGCTGGGCGGAATGATTGCCGCCAGGCCGCCGCCGCTCATGCAGGGACCCACTGACATCTCCACCTTGTAGCCGCGCCGGTCCATGTCCGGCATGAGCATCGAGCCGAGCATCGCCGCGGCGCCAATGCTGGCGCCGGTCAGCGCGGCGAGCAGTGTCCCGGAGAAGACCGCCACCAGGGATATCCGGCCGGGCAGTTTGCCCAGCCATTTATCGACGACATCGATGGCGTGGATGGCCGCGCCCGACTGGAAGAGGACCTCCCCGAGGAGGACGAACATCGGTACGGGCAGAAAGGAGAACGTGCTGATGGAGCGGTACATGCTGGTGATGAGCTGGTTCAGGCCGGCGGTGCCGCTCCAGAAGAAATAGGCCCCGATGATATTCAGGGTCATGAAACAGAAAGCGACCGGCAGTCCCGCGGCCAAAAGCAGTATCAGTGACCCGAAAACGATGATGATGACCAGCCACCACTCCAAATTACCGGTCTCCTTTCTGCGACTTTACTTCTTGGGCGCTGAAGCTCTCAAACTTGCCGCGTGGTTTACTGCCTGCCTCGCGAACTCCAGGGAGAGCAGGGAACATCCCAGCGGGATGAAGAGGAACAGGATGAACTTGGGGAAGACCAGCCCTTCGGTCATCATTATCCCCTGGCTATAGTTCGTCCAGGCGGCGACCGCGCCGAACCAGGTGATGATGAAGCAGGCGATGGCACCCACGGAAGACGATACAATGTTGAGCCGCGTCTGGCTCCGTGTGTTGAGGAAATTGAAAACGATATCTACCCGGACATGCCCCTGCCGCCTCAGCAGCCAGGCGGCACCCAGGAAAGGAAAGATGAACAGCATGTACTGCATAACCTCGATGCCCCAGTGGGGCGGATTGTGCAGGAAATACCTCGTGATTACTTGATAGCAGGTCAGCAGCATGATGACCAGGACGAGAAAGCCTGCCACCGAAGCCAGCACATTATTGACCCTGTCAAAAATCCTGCCCAGCCTGGTAAGTTTCATGTCGCCGTATCTTTCTTATTCTGAAATTAGGGTTTTGTTGTGGGAATGCCCGGTGCGTTTCCAGGAGTCATCTCCGGGCTGCGCCGCCGGAAAGCGGTAGCGGCGCAGCCCGGATAAAGACCAGCATACGATTTACTTGGGGTTCAGTTTTTCCTGCAGCATCGCGTAGTTATCCGGGGCACTGGCTTTCACCTTTTCCCAGATGACATTCCGGGCAATCTGGGTAAACTGCTTGGCATCGGCTGCTTCCAGTGCGGACGGGCCCATCCCCGCCGCCTGGGCAATGTCCCACTCGCCGGCGAGCCTTCTCCACAGGGTCGCTGTGCCGATGTACTCCATGTCCATGGACACCTGGTTCAGGGTGTCCTGGGCATCCTTCGGCAGCTTGTTCCAGAAGTCCATGTTGACCATGGCGAAGTTGTCCACCTGGAAGAGGCCGGGCTCGATGCGGTACTTCAGCAGCTCGTGGATGCCGAAGGGCACCACCGCGAAGGGCACCTGCATCACGCCGTCGATAACGCCGTGGGACAGGGCATCGTACATGTCGCCTGCTTCCATCACCACGGGGGCGATACCCAACTGTTCCATGATAGGTACGTAAAGCTGGGCGGCGCGCATCGTCAGGCCTTTGAAATCGCTCAGCTTGTGGACCGGTTTGTCCTTGGTGTACAGGTAGAACCCGGGGATAGCGTTCTCAAATCTCCCCAGGTACTTGGCGTTCACTTTTTGCGCGACCAGGGCCTCCCACATCTCAAAAACGCCGTTGGTGCGCTCTTCCCAGCTGGTGTAGGGGCTCAGGCCGCCGGCGAAGACCTCCGGCATGAAGGAAGCCATGTACATCCCGGGGGTATAGATCTGCGCGTCAATCACCCCGTTCTTCAGCGCTTCGGGCTGGTCAAAACCGGGGATGACCTCGGGGCCTCCAGGCCAGTCCATCTTTATCCGCCCGTTGCTGACGGCCTCGATCCTCTCCTGAAAGAGCCTTACCGGGGTTGACATGGCGTTGGTCTTGGGGGTGAAGGAAAGCATCTTGATGGTAATCGTTTGAGGTGCCGGTGCAGGAGCCGGGGCCGGTGCGGGTGCCGGGGCCGGTGCGGGTGCCGGCGCCTGGGAACAGCTCAGGCCCGCGGCGAGGAGCAGCACCACTACCAGCAATGCATAGACTATTTTTTTCATTTGTTGCGCCTCCTTACTGAATTTGTATGGCTAAGCGAAACGGGATATCTTCTTATCACATTTCGTCCTCCTTTCCCGGTGTATGCTGATATTATTAATTTATCTGCGTCATGCGGGAGGTTTCTGCAACGGTAATCCGCCGGGGACGCTGGCGGTAAAGAGAGGGGGACTCCTCAATATTTACCGGGCTTATCCGACAATATTAATGTCCAACCGGAGTTATTCCCCGGTCTCTCCTTCGGAAATGCGTTTGCCTGTCCGCTGGTAATATAATAACAACATCATAGCATATCGTATGTATTTTATTCTAGCAGAACTTCTGCGCGTGTCAAGCCTCAGGAGACTATTGTTATTGCTACGTTCGTGAATGGAATCGATGAGACGGGGGGGGGAACCGATTCTCATCGTGTTGACATGCCGGCCCAAACCTGATATTGTCGGGCTGATACGGCCAGCCGGAGAACGGAAGAGGAGACAAGGATATGGAATGCCAGTATGAAGTGCTCAGCCCCTGGGCGGAAGCG
>JBDRGD010000146.1:0-10625 GCA_043818095.1 Chloroflexota bacterium | reverse complement strand
TGGTGACGGTGGATACCGTGACGCAGGACGTCCATTTCTCCCTGGACTTTACCCCCTGGGCGGACCTCGGCTGGAAAGCGCTGGCGGTCAACCTGAGCGACATCGCCGCGATGGGCGGCACGCCCCGTTACGCGCTGGTGGCGCTGGCGCTGCCGGGGAAGACGGAGGCTGATGATGTCCTGGCGCTTTACGGGGGGATGCTCGCGCTGGCCGGACAGCATGGGGTGACGGTCGTCGGCGGGAACGTCAGCCGGGCGCCGTCCGTCTCGCTGACGGTCACGGTCACCGGCGTCCTTGAGAACGACCGGAACGTGCTGCGGCGTTCTGCCGCCAGGCCGGGGGATAAAATCGCGGTGACCGGCTGCCTGGGCGGGGCGGCGGCGGGACTGCGGCTGCTCCGCGAGGGGCGACAGATTACCGGTGAGGCGGACGCCGCGCTGCGTCAGGCTTTCCTGCGCCCGGTGCCGCGGGTGGCGGAGGGACAGATGCTGGCGCGGCAGGGCGTTGCCGCGGCGATTGACATAAGCGACGGGCTGGCGGCGGACCTGGGGCATGTCTGCCGGGCGAGCCGGGTCAGCGCGACGATACGCGCGGAGGACCTGCCGGTGTGCCCCGGCGTTCGGGAAAATTTTGCGGAGGCGGCGACGGCGCTGGCGCTGGGGGGAGGGGAGGACTACGAGCTGCTCTTTACCGCTTCCGATGCCGTCATAGAAAAAGTAGCAAAGGCCGCCGGATGCCCCGTCACTGTTATCGGGGAAATCGGCGAAGGTGACCTGGGAACCGTGCGTGTCGTGGACGGCAGCGGCAAAGACATCCCCCTGCCGGAGAAGGGCTGGGAGCATTTCCGGTCGCCGTAATATCAGGAAACGGAGAGTGTAACATGGTGGCAATCCCCCGGGTGGTTATGAATACCGATATGCGCGAGGGCCGGTGCTTCGGCTGCGGGGCGCACAACGCCATCGGGCTCAAGCTGAGTTTCCGCGATGAGGCCGGGGGCGTCCGCACGGAATATACGCCCGTGGAGGACTTCCAGGGCTGGCCGGGCATCGTCCACGGCGGCATCCTGGGCTGCCTGCTGGATGAGGCGGTGGGCTATGCCGCCCGCTTTGCCGGTGTGAAGTGCCTCACGGCGAAGATGACCATGCGCATCTCGCGTCCGGTGCGCATCGGGGAAGCGCTGGTGATTACGGCGCGGGTCACCCGCCGCACCCGGAAGCTGCTGACCAGCGAGGCGCAGCTCGCCACGCGTGACGGCAAGGTGGTGGCGGAGGCGACCGCCACGCAGTTCATCATCACGGAAGCCGACGGGGAAAACGCCGCCGATGCCTGACCGCAAGCTCGAGGCGGTAATCTGGGACATGGACGGCGTTATCGTCGATAGCGGTCTCGCCCATTATCGTTCCTGGCGGGTGGCGTTCCGGAAGCGGGGGGTGGACTTCCGGGAGGATACTTTTCAACGTTACTTCGGGCGGCGGAACGACAGCATCATCCGGGAGAACCTGGGGCGCCCGGTGTCCGACCAGGAGCTGGAGGAATTCATCAACGAAAAGGAAACGGGTTTCCGCCGCCGCATCGCCCGCAGCGTCAGGGCCTTCCCCGGAGCGCTGGAACTGCTCCGCGGGCTGGGCGCGGCGGGGATAAAAACCGCGGTGGCCTCCTCGGCGCCGCCGGAGAACATCGCCCTGGTGCTGCGCCGACTGGTGATAAAGGACTGTTTTGACGCGATTGTCTACGGCAGTGAGGTAACGGAGGGGAAACCCAGCCCCCAGGGGTTCCTGCTGGCGGCACGGAAACTGGGGGTCCCGCCGGATAACTGCATGGTGATGGAAGATGCCGTTGCCGGGGTCGCCGCCGCCAAAAGGGCGGGGATGCTCTGCGTGGCGGTGACCAATACCCATCCCGCCGACAGACTGGGGGAGGCTGACCTGGTGGTGGCTTCCCTGGAGGCGGTGGATGTGGCGGCGCTGCAGCGTCTCTTCACGGGGCAGCCGGACTAGATTGAAAGCAAAGGAGCAAAACATGGAAAGGTCTTTAGTGCTCGTCAAACCGGATGCCGTTGCCCGGGGGCTTTCCGGGTCCATCCTGGGGCGGCTGGAGGAGAAGGGATTAAAGCTGGTGGCGCTGCGGATGCTCCACATGGACCGGGCGCTGGCGGAGAGGCACTACGCCGTGCACCGGGAAAAACCGTTTTTCGGCAGCCTGGTGAAATACATTACCTCGGGCCCGATAGTAGCGGCGGTCTTCGAGGGGGAAGGGGCGGTGGCGCGTATCCGGGAGCTGATGGGGGCGACCGACCCCGCGAAGTCCGCGCCGGGCACCATCCGCGCCGATTTCGGTCTGAGTCTGGAGCAGAACGCCACCCACGCATCCGATTCCGTGGAGACGGCGCGGCAGGAAGTGAGCCTGTTTTTCACCGACCGTGAAATAATGGGTTAGGCCGCCTTACTGGATGCGGAGCACGGACCGGGCATTCTGCCACAGCTCGTCCAGCTGGTAGGTCTCCCGCTCTGCAGCGGCGAAAAGGTGGATGACGACGTCCCCGTAGTCCAGAATCAGCCAGCCGGAGTCCGGGTCGCCCTCGCTGTGGTGGGGGGTAACGCCCTGTTCTTTCAGCGTCTTGGCGATTTCATCATAGACGGCGCGGAGCTGGCGTTCCGATTGCACAGTGCCGATGACGAAGTAGTCGGCAAAGCTACAGACCTCCCGGGTATCCAGCAAGACGATGTCCCCGGCCTGCTTCTCGGTGGCGGTCTCCACCGCTTTCCGGGCGATGTCAATTCCTTCCAGTACCGGCGCTCCTCCGACTTTATCTTTACCTACTGATATTATAACACAGCCCATTGGGGACGGCTTTGCGCATTCCTGGTGGTCATTGCGAGGAGCGTAGCGACGAAGCAACTTTTTCCTTCCTCCGGGATTGCTTCACTTCGCTCGCAATGACGGCAACAAGCAACAAGATTGAATGGCGGGAGACACCCGGAAGGTTGTCCTTTGCTTTCCGGGGTGCTATATTAATGCTAATAGCGCAGCGCATCTCCGTGGGCAGAGATGAGGAAACGATGAAAGTATCGCCTACCGGCAAAACGCGCGGAAAAAACAAGACCGTCTACACCACCTGCATCTGTAACTGCGGGAATACCAGCCAGTGCGTCTTTAAGGCCCATGTCCGGGACGGCGTGGTCGTTGCCGTGGAGCCGGATGACCGCTATAACACCGGTGTGGGCCGGGAAGACGAGGTGCTCTCCGAGGCCGACCTTATCAAGGCGCGCCTCCAGAGGAGGCCCTGCACCAAGGGGCTGGCTTTCCACAGGTATATTTACCACCCGGAGCGCATTCTCTATCCCCTGAAGCGGGCACCCGGCAGCCAGCGCGGCGACGGGAAATACGTCAGGATATCCTGGGACGAAGCCCTCAGCACCATCGCGGAAAAGATGGAAGAGGCGCGGGAAAATTACGGTCCATACTCGACGATTATTCCCTACATGCCCAACGAGACCATGGACCGGCTCTTTTCTTTCTGGGGGGCGGGGACGGACAGCTGGGGCTGGTGCTCCTTCTCCGCGGGGAGGATGATGGCCCACATCACCGCGGGGGTGACGGGCTGGGACTACGCCGGGTATGCCGCCGGCTCCGCCCCGGACATGCTTGCCAACGCGAAATCGATTGTTCTCTGGGGCTTCGACCCCACCATCGGCATGTGCGGCCCGGGGTTCCAGTTTGCCTGGTTCGTCAAGCTCGCCCGCGAGAGGGGACGGCCGGTGATAATTATCGACCCCAAGTATTCCGTGGCGAGCGAGGTTATCGCGGACCAGTGGATACCTATCCGGCCGGGCACGGATTCAGCCATGATTCTCGCCATGGCTTACATCATCTTCGAGGAAGATCTGTGGGATAAAAAGTTCGTCGCCCGGTTCGTCGAGCCCGAGGGCTTTGCGCGCTGGCGGGAATACGTCCTGGGCGCGGCGGACGGCATCCCCAAGACCCCCAAGTGGGCGGAGGAGAAATGCGCCGTGCCTGCGGAGACCATCCGGGCGCTGACGCGCCTCGTCACCACGGAGAAGCCGTCCTGGCTGTGGTGCCACTGGAGCGCCAGCCGCAAGAGCCGCGGCGAGCAGACGGTGAGGGCTTTCGTCGCCCTGCAGGCGATGCTGGGCTACTGGGGCACGCCGGGCGCCGGTCCCCTGTTCAGCATCGGCCCGACGCGTCCCATCCCGCGCAACGTTTCCTGGGGTCCTCCCGGGGAATACCAGGTCCCCAAGGTCTTCCGGAGCCATTACTGGGCGCAGGCGGTCCTCATGCGGGACAGGGTGGACACCGGGGAGCTCAGCGGGGAAGACTACATGAGGATGATCGGCTGGAAAGCCGACCCCTCTCTGCTCGAGGATTTCCACCCCCGGGTGCTCCTCTGGGGAGGGGGGAGCAAGCCCCACGCTTCCGACCATGTGGTGACGGCGTGCGACTCGACCACCGACCAGGTGAAGGCGATGCTGAAGATGGACTTCGTGGTGAACATGCACAGCATCATGACTTCCTCGGTGAGATACTCCGATATTATTCTGCCGGCGCAGGACTGGATGTGGGAAGAAAAGAACATCACCGTGAGCGCCTACGGTGGCTTCGAGTGTATCAACTACTGTCCCGGCGTCGTCAAGCCGCCGGGGGAAGTAAAGCCGTGGGTCTGGGTCTATACCAAGCTCGCGGAGAAACTCGGCATCGACCCCCAGAAGTTTTTCCGGTATTACACCTCCGACGAGAACTGGGACAAGGACTGGGAAAGGTATCTGGAGGACAGCTACCAGGGCATCGTGGATTTCTTCCGGAAGAAAAAAATCACGGTACCTACCTGGCAGGAGTTTACCCGGGGGAAGTTCATCAACTGCGAGGAGCTGGAAGACCGTCCCTTCACCGGCTGGGACGACCAGATAAGGGGGGGCAAGCCCTTCAAGACGGCGTCGGGAAAGATAGAGCTCTATTCGAAGTATATCGCGGACGAAGCCAACAGCCGCCGGGTGCACTACGACCCCTACGGGCGCACCTACGACAACCTGGAGGGCGACCTCAAGAACGTTACCCCCTCCTTTGAGTTCCAGGGGATAGTGCGCGGCATCGACGACCCCATGGCGAAGGAGTATCCCCTGGTGCTGATGGCGCCCCACGCCCGCTACCGGGTCCACTATCTGTTCTGGGAACACCCGTGGCTGAAAGACCACATTTACCGCCACCGGGTGTGGCTTCACCCCGGCGACGCCAAAGCGAGGGGGATTAAGGATGACGACCTGATTGAGGTCTTTAACGACCGTGGAAAGGTCGTCATGCCCGCCTACGTCACCTCCCGGATAATGCCGGGGCTGGTGGTCATCCACCACGGCGGGAAGTACGTGCCCGACGAGTCCGGGGTCGATTTCGGCGGGTCGCCGTCGACGCTGCTGGGGGGCGATTTCGAGAGCTGCATCACCCCCGCGAAAGCCTCCAGCCTGGTGCAGGTGAAAAAATACAAGGGGGCGCCGGCATGACCCAGTACGGCTTCTTCATCGACCAGAGCCGCTGCATCGGCTGTAACGCCTGCACCATTGCCTGCATGCAGTGGCATGATATTCCGCCGGGCGCGGTGAAATGGATGCGCGTTTACCAGTGGGAGAAGGGCGCTTTCCCGGACATCAGGATACACGTGCTGCCGATTATGTGCTTCCACTGTGAGAACCCCGTCTGCCTGAAGGCATGCCCCAGCGGCGCCATTGCCAAAGAGGAGAAATACGGGGCGGTCCTGGTGGACGGCAGCAAGTGCCGGGGCACCCGGCAGTGCTGGAAAGCCTGCCCCTACGGCACCCCCCAGTTCGAGGGGGACGAGCCGGGCCTGAAAATGTCCAAGTGCGACATGTGCATCGACCGCCTGGAGCAGGGGCTGAAGCCCATCTGCGTCCTGAGCTGTTCCATGAGGGCGCTGGAGTTCGGCCCCCTGGACGAGCTGGTGCAGCGCTACGGCAGCCTGAGGACGCTGGAGGAGATGCCCCGGGACTCCATCACCCACCCGGCGGCGGTCTTCCGCGCGCCCCGACCCAAAAAGCAGGTGATACCCTGGGACCACCGGAAAGCCCTGAAGCTGTGGCAGAAAAGGCAGTCCCCGGACGGCGAGCCTTTGCCCGATACGTTTGCGGAATCCGACGATGTAACCGTGGTGCCCGATGAGATTATCGGCCGGAACAGCCTCGTTCTCAAGGCGAAGAACCGCGCCGGGCAAAAATATTACACCACGGACGATGAGTAGATAAAAGTATTTCGCAGGTCCCGCCGATTTGACAAATAACTCTGGGTGGTGGTATATTCCTGCGCAAGGTGGAATATTCCTGTCCGTTTTTCGCAACATACAGTCTGCGTAATCAAAAGTCTTTCCTGGTTGGCTAATCTGAGAAATTCCCTTGAGGAGGGGATGTTGTATGTAGTATTCGTTTCCGAGAAGATAAGACGGGTAACGACCGAATTAAGGAGGTATCTCAATGGTCAAGAAATCACTGGTTATCCTCGGTAGCGTCCTGATGGTCCTGGCGTTACTGGCAGCTTGCGCTGCCCCGGCGCCTGCCCCCGCCCCGGCTCCGGCCCCGGCCCCCGCACCTGCACCGGCTCCGGCCCCCGCACCTGCGCCGGCCCCGGCCCCCGCTCCGGCACCGCACGCACCCTACGAGATTTTCATCGGCGCCGGACCGCAAGGGCTGGCTTCCTATGTTCTCGCCTTCGCCCTTGCCGAGGTGATTAACAAGAACAGCCCCTGGCTCCGGGCCACCGCCCAGGAGACCACCGGCTCCGGCGAGGAGATAAATCTCATATCCAATGATGTTGACGCCCGCAAGCACTGGCTTATCTGGAGCGGGGACATCGGTATCTATCAGGCCAGGAACGGCATCGCCCCGTTTACCAAGGCATACGACATTAAGCATGTCGCCCAGGCCTTCCTGTCGGTCAACCCCATCCTCACCTTGGACCCCAACATCAAGACGGTGCAGGACCTGGTGGGCAAGAGACTGAGCGTGGGCCCGGTGGGCAGCGGTTTCCATTTCAACATGATGTTCCTGCTGGGAGACGTTTACGGTATCATCGACCAGATTAAGGTGTCCAATCTGCCCCTGGCCGCGTCCCTGAACGGACTCGTTGACGGCACCCTTGACGCCGCCGTCGCCGGTGGCATCGGTGTCGTGCCGAAAATCGGCGCGCCGCCCGCCCAGGCCGACCTGATGGCGGCCAAGAAGGTCTACGGCGTTGACTTCGATATCGCCCGGGCGGAGAAGAAGCGGCAGGAGATGGGTCTCCCCAACATCCCGTACCGGGTGACGGGGGGCGTGATGGATGGCTTTGCCACCATGGGGTCCTTCGTTTACTACCACGCTTCCCCGGAACTGCCTGATGACGTGGCCTATGAAGTTGCCCGCATCCTGTACGAGCACTACGCCGATTTCGGAGACTACTACGCCCTGACCAAGGCGTGGAAAGCGGATACGTTTTCCACCAGCCCGGCACCGGAAGCAAACTTTCACCCCGGCGCCATCAAATTCTACAAGGAGCACGGGCTGACGGTGGGCGGCGCGAAGATGTAACCAAGATATCGCCCGGGTGGAGCGGAAGCGCACTCTATGGAATCAAGAGCCGACGACGGCTTCAAGAGAGCAGTTGATACTGCGACGGTAGTGACGGCGCTGGCCATGGTGATTTACCACATGGCTAGCGCCCACTATTTATTCGTCGGGCATATCCAGCACCAGACGGTCCACCTCGCTTTCGCGATGCTGCTCGTCTTCTTCTTCTCGCTGAAAAAAACCCCGAAACGTCTCCGCCCCCTGGGACTCCTGCTGATTGTCGCGACCGTGATTACCACGGTCTATGTCTTCGTCAATTCTGTCCCCCTGCAGTTGCGCGCCGGGAGCATCTCTCCGCCGGTTATCGACCTGGTCATCGGCGGGGTGTTGATTGCCCTGGTGATAGAGGCCTGCCGCCGTTCCTTCGGCATGATTCTGACCGGGGTCATCGTCGTCTTCCTCGTCTATATTTTCGTGGGCCACTACCTGCCCCGGCCGTTCTATATCCCCGCCTACAGCCCCCTGAAGATCATCAGTCGGCTGGGCATTGGCAGCATCGGCCTGACCGGGGTTTACAGCGTCTTCGTCGGCATCTCGGCAAATACCATCTTCCTCTTCGTTGTTTTCGGCAGCCTGCTGCAGGTGTCCGGGGCTACCCGGTTCTTCATGCAGGTAGGCCGGATATTCGGCCGGAAGCTGGCGGGCGGCCCGGCCATTTCGGCGGTAGTCAGCAGCACGCTGGTAGGCATGGTGACCGGGAGCGTCGGCGCGGATATCGCGACCACCGGCTCCTTCACCGTGCCGCTGATGAAAAAAGTGGGCTATGCGCCGTACCAGGCCGGGGCGGTCATCGCTACCGCTTCCACGGGGGCGCAGCTGATGCCCCCGGTGATGGGGGCGGCGGCTTTCCTGATGGCAGACCTCACCGGTACGCCCTACGTGCTGGTGATGGGCGCGGCTTTCCTGCCCGCGTTCTTCTTTTTCCTGGCGGCCGGTCTCTACACGCAGCTTTACGGTATGCGGATGAGATTTTCCGGCATACCGGACCGGGTGGATGTCCGGGAGATGGCGCTCACCGCGCCCCTGTTCCTGGTACCCCTCGCTTTTCTCACCACGATGCTCCTCCTGCGCTACTCGCTGAACTACAGCATGTCCATCAGCATCGTGCTGCTCCTGGTGCTGTCTTTTCTGCGGAAAGATACCCGTCCCTCGTTGAAAAAGCTGGTGGAAGGCTTCACGGAGGGGGCTTATCTGGGGGCGCAGATAGGGGCGACGGTCGCCGCGCTCGGCATCATTATCGGCATCGTCAGCTGGACGGGACTGGGGATTAAGATTCCGAGCCTGGTCGAGGGTGCCAGCGGCGGAAACCTGACCATCGCCTTGCTGCTGACGATGGTCGCCTCACTGATACTGGGCATGGGATTGCCCTCGACGGCGGTGTACCTGATGGTGGCGGTGGTCGTCGGCCCGGCGTTAATCAAGATGGGCGTGCCCATGTTCCAGGCGCATTTCTTCTGCTTCTATTTCGGCGTGATGTCCTTCGTGACGCCGCCGGTGGCCATGGCAGCGCTCATTGCCGCCAAGGTGAGCGGCTCCCCGTTCCTCAAGACCGGGATTGAAGCCACCAAGGTGGCGATAGGCGGCTTCCTGGTGCCGTTCTTTATCATCTGGACCCCCATACTGACCCTGCAGCCCCAGGAGCCCGTGGGGGCGGCCGTTGGCCTGACCGCCCTTTTGCTGACCATCGTGTCCATCCAGATAGTCATCTGCAAGTATTACCTGGCCGATATCAGCAGGGTGGAAAGGCTGATGTACGCCGCGGTCACGCTGGTCATCTTTTTCTCCCAGCCCCTGAACAGCTACCCCATGTTCGCGCTGGGGGTGGGGGTCTTTGTCCTGGGGAGCGTCTGGCAGTGGCGGAAGCGCCAGTTCCGGAAGAAGTTGACGGCCGTCCCTGCCTTGTAAGGCAGACCTCAGCCTTTACAACAAGCTCCCGCAAACATATAATTGAGAGCGGGAAACTGTCTCCGTTTCCAATGCCAGCGTAGCTCAGTGGTAGAGCAGCGGTTTCGTAAACCGCGGGTCGTAGGTTCGAATCCTATCGCTGGCTCCAGTATTTGAGGCTGGAAACCACTCCTCTCCCACTGAGTTCCGCTGGCATATGTTATTTTGCTTAACAGTTTGCTTAACTTTTAGCTTCATTTCCTCTTCTCCTTTGGTTTCCTTTTCCTTTGATAGTCCAGGCTGAGAACTACCCAGTCACGACCTACCTTCTTAGCCTTGATGATACCCCTTCTTGCTAATAGCTTAACGTGGTCTTGTGATAGCCCTAGCTTCTCTGCTGCTTCACTAGTTGAATACATTACAATATAATATAACCGCTAGAGGGTATAATGTCAATATGTCAGATGATAATTGATTTTACTAATGGATAACTCAATATGCGCTGATATTGTTAGTGTTAAACGAAAAGCGTTTCCCTAATGATAGACCTATATTTTTTGTACGCTTCTCTACATTCGTTAGTTAGTCTTTCAACCTTATTAGCCATTCTCCGTTCTGCTTTTGGTCTTGTCTTATCATTAGTTAATTCATCATAAAAACGTTCGGCATCTCCACCTGGATATAATTTATATTTGGTGCCACGAGATTCACCACTTCTAACAATGTCAGAATGATATTCGATAAAACGGGATAGACTGTCAATTATTTTGTAACATTTTTTGGAGTGCTCATTCAAAACAGGAATTACATATTTGTTACTTTCCTTTTCAAAATAAAGCAAATACATACCAAGCATTCTCGCTTCATCAAAATAGAATCTGTTTCCAATAAGTAATCTGTCAAGAAGTATATCTAGGTTGTTTTCATTAAGAATCTCATCAGACTCTTGGAATACCCTTCTATCATGTTGTTTCATTTCTTCTGATGCGATTTCCCCTTGTGTTGTGTTTGTTCCAGATGGGAGGAGCGCAGCTGCTTTTACCTTCTTTGAATCTTTCACTTGAGCAAGATATCGATATACTGTCCTTTGACTTACATGGTACTTATCGGCCAGTT
>JBDRGD010000145.1:0-7111 GCA_043818095.1 Chloroflexota bacterium | reverse complement strand
CGGCAGGAAAAAGCATTCGATAATCGGGTGGTGACCCTGGGTGACGCCCCGCAGCGTCTCCAGCAGGAAATTGGGGTCGGCGTCCTTGGTAATGCAGGCGGCGGCGCCGCTCTTCAGCGCGGCGAAGCTCTCCTCCTCGTTGTGGCTCTCGGTCACCAGGATAACGGCGACGGAAGGGTGGTTGCGCCGGATGCGCTGCGTGACCGTGGGGCCGTCCAGCTTGCTGTTGCGCATGCTCAGGACGGCGATGGTGGGGGGATTCGTCTCGATGGCGACATAGGCGTCTTCATTATTGGTCGTTTCCCCGGTGACCTCGAAATCCTCTTCGCCCGAAAGGGTAAAATGAATCCCTTCGCGGAAGAGGACCTGGGGGTCCGAGAGAAAAACCCTGATTGTCTCCATCATCACGTCCTACTAAATTCCTACTTGTGCCCAGTACTAATTTACTAGTCCAAGTTTAGCACGGCGGGTATGAAAGAGGGCATAAAATTCATAAAAAGCGTGTTAAAACTTCATAAAGAGTTCATAAATAAAAGTGGTATTCTGGTGGGGATGGACGGCGCTCTGGGGGGAGATAATTAGCCGGCGGGGCGGACGAATTTGTAGCCGGTGCCGTGCTCGGTGACGATGATGCTGGGGGTTTCCGGATTGTCTTCCAGCTTCTGGCGCAGGTGCTGGATGTGGACGCGCAGCAGGTCCCGGCCGTCGATGTATGTCTCTCCCCAGATTTTCGCGAGGAGATTTTCATGGGACAGGATGCGTCCCTCATTGCGGATGAGGTAGTAAAGCAGCTTCCTCTCCGTGGAGGTGAGCTTCACGGACTTGCCGTCCACCAGGACCTCGTTGCGCCCGAAGTCCACGGTCAGCCTGCCGCTGGCGAAGGGGCGTTCCTGCTCGGAGATAGAGACTCCCTGCGTCCGGCGGAGGACCGCCTGCACGCGGGCGATAAGCTCGATATGGCTGAAGGGCTTGGTGATGTAGTCGTCGGCGCCCAGCTCCAGTCCCTTGGCGATGTTGGTATCTTCATCGCGTACCGTGAGCATGATGACCGGCGTGTCCGAGAAGCGGCGCACCTCGCGCAGCACCTGGTAGCCGTCCATGTCCGGCAAACCGATGTCCAGGATAATCACGTCCGGGTTCTCGTTCTCCACCAGTTCCACGCCCTTATTGCCGGTGGCGGCGGAAATCAGGACGGTCCCGCTCCAGCGCAGCTGAAAGCACAGGGAGACCACCTCGATTATCCCGGGGTCATCTTCGATTACCAGAACCTTCATCGCCGCTCCTCACAAATCAACCTGCCGGGTCCGCGTTATGATACGGGCAGGGAAAAGGTGAAAGTGCTCCCCTTGCCCGGGGTGCTTTCCACCCAGATTTTACCCTTGTGGAGTTCCACTACCTGTTTCGCCAGCGCCAGCCCCAGGCCCAGCCCCGGCTGCTCCCTGCGGTCCGCGTTCAGCCGGCTGTAGGGCTTGAAAAGGCGGGTCTGCTCTTCCGCGGAGATACCGATGCCGTTGTCCTGGACGTTGATAAGCAGCTCCCCATCCCGCATGATGGCGCTCAGTTTGATGGCGCCTCCCTGAGGGGTGAACTTGGCGGCGTTCGTCATGAGGTTGAGCACCACCTGCTCCAGCTTTTTCCCGTCCCCACGGAGGATTGGTAGTTCCTCCGGTATCTGCAGCTCCTGGGTCTGGTGCTTACTCTGCAGCAGGGGGCTGACCTGCCAGGTGACGCCCTGTAGCAGGGACTTCATGTCCACCGGCGCAAGCTCCAGCTGGAGGCCTTTGTCCCCCGTTTTGATGATTTCAAAGAATTCGCCCAGCCGGTTGTCCAGGGTGGTGGCGTTATGCATGATGTTCTGGATTAGTTTCCGGTGGGACGCCTCGGAGGTTTCCAGCTCCTCCGCGAGCAGTCCGGCGGCAGCGATAATCGAGGTCAGGGGCGTTTTCAGTTCGTGCCGTAACGTATCCAGATAGCGTAGCCAGTCCCGGTCCGGCGCTGCTCTGGTTTCTTCTACCATGTTTATCCTGAAATCATCCTGCCGGATTTACCCGGACGGGGTGTCTCCTTTTTGCAGCCCCTTGGCGATGCTCTTCATCATACTGAGAATGCCGATGACGGCGCGCTGGACCTCCGGAGGCTCTTCCGCGAGCATCCGGGCAACGTAGGGGTCAAGGTGGCGGGCGCTGTAGCCGGGGCCGTGTTCATGCGTACCGGCGGTCTGCGGCGAGAGAAATCCCGCCAGGGTGAAAAGCTCATCCTCGTCAAAGCCGAGGGGACCGGCGATTTTCCGGAGAATGCGCGCGGAGGGGAAACGCTCTCCCCGCTCAATCCGCCCCAGGTGGGAAGAGGATACCTTGGAGGTATGTGCCAGTTCCTGCAGCGTCAGCGGGATGGCTATCCTCTGCTGTTTCAGGATTTTCCCTAGGTCCTGATTATCTTCACTCATAAAAACATTATAATTCGCCAAATGGCATATGTCAAGAGATTTTTTGTCACATTCTTTGCCGGATTGTCCAATGCCGGTGTGCCCGTGAGAAATATGTTTGCGGCAATATTAATTTCCGGGTTTGACATGCGATTTTTCCACCGCCATCGACGTTCATTGCGAGATGGCGCCGGCCGCCGTGGCAATCCCGTTAAATGAGATTGCTTCGCTTCGCTCGCAATGACAATTGAAAAACCGCCGGATACAAAAACGAATCCTCCGCTTGTCTTGACGGCGGATAACGCCGGGTATAGAATATTGCGGCGGTGCGGCCAGCCGGATAACGCCGCCGCGAGGACAGCATTATGCCCCAGGAATACGATGTTATTATTGTCGGCGGCGGTCCGGCGGGTATCTTTGCCGCCTTGGAACTGACCCGGAAAGACGGTCTCAAAGTCCTCCTGCTGGAGAAGGGCAAAGACATAGACCGGCGCCAGTGCCCCGCGCGTGAGGGGAAAAACTGTGCCTCCTGTTCCCCGTGCAACCTGGTCTGCGGGCTGGGCGGCGCCGGCGCTTTCTCCGACGGCAAGCTGGTGCTGTCCACGCGGACGGGGGGGCAGTTTGAGGACTACCTGGCCCGTGACGAGGCGGAAGCCTTAATCCGGCAGGTCGACGAGACATACCTCCGGTTCGGGGCGGATAAGCGCCTTTATGACCCCGGGAAAGAAACCGCCGCGATACAGAAAAAGGCGGAGCGGGCGGGTCTGCAGATGGTGCCGGCGCCCATCCGCCACCTCGGCACCGAGCACTGCCAGGCCGTGCTCAAAGCGATGCGCGATTTCCTGCTGACCAGGCTGGAACTCGGTCTGGGAGTGAACGCGGCGCGGGTCATCGTTGAGGACGGCAGGGCCATTGGCGTCGAGACCGATTCCGGGGAGCGGTATCTCTGCCGCTACCTGGTGCTGGCGCCGGGACGTGAGGGGGCGGAGTGGCTTTCCCGGGAAGCGGAAAGTCTCCGGCTGACGATGCATAACAATCCCGTCGACGTGGGCGTCAGGGTGGAGGTGCCCGCCGCGGTGATGGCGCCCCTGACGGATATCCTTTACGAGGTCAAGCTGGAGTTCATCACCCATACCTTCCATGACCGGGTGCGCACCTTCTGCATGTGTCCCGGCGGGGAGGTGATTACCGAGTCCACCGGCGGGGTCGACCCCGTCATCACCGTGAACGGGCACAGCTATGCCCGGAAGAAGACGGAAAATACCAACTTCGCCCTGCTGGTCAGCACGAATTTCACCAGGCCGTTTCATGAGCCCGTCGCTTACGGCAAGTATATCGCCCGCCTGGCGAACATCCTCAGTGGCGGAGTGCTGCTGCAGCGCCTCGGGGACCTGATGCAGGGGCGGCGTTCCACGCCGGAGCGCATCGCGCAGGGCCTCTGCGTACCCACATTGAAAAGCGCCACGCCGGGCGACCTCAGCTTCGTGCTGCCTTACCGCCACCTGACCGGCCTGGTGGAGATGCTCCAGGTGATGGACCGGCTGGCGCCGGGGGTGGCCGCCGACAGCACCCTGATGTACGGAGTGGAGGTCAAGTTCTACTCCTGCCGCCCGCAGTTGAGCCCCCAGCTGGAAACGGAGATTAGCAACCTGTTCGCGGTGGGGGACGGCGCGGGGTTCAGTCGCGGACTGGTGCAGGCTTCCGCTTCCGGGGTGGTCGCCGCGCAGGCGATTCTGGAGCGGGAGGGCCGGTAGGTCCCGCGGGGCTTTCCTGCGCACTCCATCCTGTCTCACGGCCGGCCCGAATTTCCCGGTCCGGATTTATACACTTTTTCCGCGCTGACAATCGAAAATAGACAAAAACATTCGCTTTTCCGGCGGGCAACCATTATAATAATTGCTAGTTAACTCGAATTTTCGAGGCCAATAATGTCAGAAAGAGTCATGATTTTCATCGACGGGAGCAATCTTTACCACTCCCTCAAGAAGAATTTCGGGAGAACGGACCTGGACATCGGCAAGTTCTGCAACAAGCTGCTGAACAAGCGGCAGCTTATCCGGATTTACTATTACAATGCCCGCGTCGGCCAGAAGGAAGAGCCGGAGCGCTACAAATCGCAGCAGGCCTTTTTCGCCGGGGTGAACGCCATCCCCTACACGGAGCTGCGCCTGGGACGGCTGGTCTATAACAACTGGCCCGGCACGCCCCCCTACGAGAAGGGCACGGACGTCCAGCTGGCGACGGACATGGTGACCCACGGCTTCCGCACTAACTACGATATCGCCATCCTCGTCGCCGGGGATAACGACTACGTCAGCGCCATCCAGGCGGTCAAGGACAACGGCAAGCACGTCGAAGTGTCCCTCTTCGGCAACGAAGGTTCGCGTCCCCTCCGCCAGGTAGCCGACATGATTATCACCATCAACGCCCGACTGCTCAAGGGCTGCTGGAAATAAGCCCATGTCCCGGGGGAGAGCCAGCCGGAAAGTCAGTCTCCGCCCCAGAGAGCACCTTGCCCGGGAACAGGGCGCCGTCAGCAAGGACTGGGGCGGCAGGCTGCCCGTGGCGCTGGTCTATCCCAACCGCTATTACCTGGGCATGTCCAACCTGGGTATCCACGCGATATACCGCCTGCTGAACGACCATCCCCGGATTGTCTGCGAAAGGGTCTTTCTCGAAGAAGGGTGGGAGGGACAGCCTCCCCGCTCCCTGGAATCGGGACGTCCCCTCGCCGATTTCGCCGTGGTGGCGTTCTCCGTCTCCTACGAGCTCGACTACTTCCACGTGGCATCCCTGCTCAAAGACAGCGGCTTGCCGCTATACAGTCGCCAGCGCCAGCCGGGCCATCCGCTGGTCATCGCGGGAGGGCCCTGTATTACCGCCAATCCCATGCCCCTCGCCCCGTTCTTCGATTGCCTTTGCCCGGGCGAGGCGGAGGCCATCCTCCCCGCGATGCTGACCCTCCTCCTGGAAAGCGGGGGGCACCGGCAGGAAGACCTCCTGGATGCCCTGTCCGCGCTGCCCGGCTGCTACGTGCCGGAGCGTTTTACCGGCGGCAGGATTACCCGCCAGTGGCTGCCAGACCTGGATGCTTTCCCCACCCACACCACCATCCTCAGCCCGGATACGGAACTGGGTGATCTCTACCTCATCGAGGCGGAGCGTGGCTGTCCGCGCGGCTGCCGCTTTTGCCTGGTGAACACCACCTTCCAACCGGCGCGTTTCCGCTCCCGGGAACGCCTCGTCGCACAGGCGCGGGAGGGGCTGCGTTTCCGCCGCCGTATCGGGCTGGTAGGCCCCGCCGTCGCCGACCACCCGGAAATTCCCGGGTTGCTGGAGGACCTGCTCGATATGAATGCCGAAATTTCGGTCAGCTCCCTGCGGATAGGGTCGCGCTCCCGCCGGATTATCCCTCTGCTTGCCCGGGGCGGCGCCCGCACGGTTACCCTGGCGCCGGAAGCTGGTTCTTTAAGGCTGCGCCGGTCCATTAAGAAGAACATTGCCGAGGAGGAAATCCTGGAGACCATCGCCGCCGCGACCGCCGAGGGCATCGAGCAAATCAAGCTCTATTTCATGCTCGGCCTGCCCGGGGAGACGGAGGAAGACGTCCAGGCCACCGTGGCGCTGATGACCGCCGTCAGGGGGGTGGTTCTGCGGCAGAAAAGCGGCACCCGCCTCGCCATGAACATCGCTCCCTTCGTCCCCAAGGCGGGCACCCCGTTCCAGTGGCTGCCGGTAACGCCCACTCCGCTGCTTAACCGCCGCCTGGCGCAGTTGCAAAGGAGCCTCGCGCCGCTCGGCATCCAGCTGAAGCACGAAAGCCCGGCCTGGAGCCAGGTGCAGGGGATTCTCTCCCGCGGCGGGACGGACGTCACGCCGATACTCGCGGAGATGCCGGAAATCAGCCTGTCAGGATGGAAACGGGCCGTCGCCCGGCACGGACTGGACGTCGATTTTTACGCGCGGGCATGGGGCACCGACCAGCACCTGCCCTGGGACTTTATCGACCTGGGGACGCCGCCGGAAAAGCTGGCCGAAGAGCTGTGCGCGGCGCAGTCCTGAACGAAAATGCTCGTAACCTCTCTAAATATTTAAGAGTTGGTAAACCCTATTCCTGGCTTTGCTTTTCCGTTGAAGTAATAGTCAACTGGAATGAGTAGTAAATCCGCTAAGGCATTAAGGTCTCTCGTTGCTTTCGTTGTCCTTGCTTTAGCAAGAAGGTCATCCACTTCTTTCTGACCGGCTTCTCTATAAGCCCATGTCTTATGTTCTGTGGATGAATGATAAATTTTAAAAGCAACATGTTGCGCAACTGCCCTGACGCTGCGAAATGGTTCTCCTGCTCTATTCAATTTTTCGTTACATATCGGGCAATTATAACCATTTTCACTCATTCGTGATTACCTCCTTTCACCTCATTTTAAAACTGGGTGCATATAAAAGCAATTTATCGTTATTTATAATCAAAAGATTGTTTTCATAAAGGCAAGGGTTGAGGAAGATTTACCCTTCGAACGGGTTTAATGAAGCGCTAAAGATTCTTGACCCAGTCGACCGCGTTGAGGAAGACCTGGAACCCGTCCCCCGGCTCTTTAATCCCCTCCCGCGTCCAGCGGGGGTGCTGCGTGCCGCGGATGTGGCGCTCGGGGTGGGGCATCAGGGCGAAGATACGCCCGGAGGTATCGC
>JBDRGD010000144.1:0-3660 GCA_043818095.1 Chloroflexota bacterium | reverse complement strand
CCCGTTGGGAATCACCATCTCATTAAAGGTCTTCCCTTCCTTCAGCCCCACGGTTCCCCCTGGCGCCATGCCGATAGACCCCATGAGCACTCCCGCCAGGTTGTTCAGCATGCCCCCCATGGGCGTGCTGTCACAGACGATGACATCGAACTCCGATGGGTTGCGCACCAGTTGCATGGCGGCGTTGTCCGGGGCCATGGTGTCTATCGAAATCTCCGGAAATTGATGCGACATCTCGGTAAAGAGCTGCAGCCAGAGCTTCGAGGTCTGGAAGATGGAGGTCTGGGCTACCAGCACCAGTCTCTTGCGGCGGGCGGCAGCGAGAAGAAAGCTAAACTTCAATATGGGCAGTATCTCGTCTTCGTAGAAGTGCAGCCGATCCGCGGCATACCTCCCCCGCTCCGTCCGGCGCGCCGTCTTGGGGTGCTTTTTATTCAGCCAGACCATCTCCCGGATGATAACGAAGTCCGCCCCCTGGAGCCTCTCCGGCTTCACCGCGCTGACATTTGCCAGCGGGGGGAAAATGTGAGCGGGGCGCACGCTGGCGCAGTAGTCCAGTTCCCGGCTAAGCTGCCGCCGTCCCCACCCCGGCGGGGCATTTTTGACAGCATGCTCCCACTGCGCCATGCCGGTCGCGCCCATGAGGACGCCCTGGCTGTGGCGGCACGTCTCTATCGTCGCCGCCGGCAGGGCATCGCCCGTCACTTTCCAGTGCTCGTAGCCCATCTCCAGCCGCCGCAGGTCAAAGTCGTGCCGGAAGCGCTGCGCCACCGCCTGCAGCGCCTTCACCCCCTGGGGCACCACCTCCTTACCGATGCCATCGCCGGGAATAATCGCCAGCGTTGCTTTCATAACTTCACTCCGTTCTCGCCAGCATCTGTTTCCGTATTATCCGGGTACGGACAGAAGCCGCATCAGTTTCGTGACATCATCCAGCTTTTCCAGGGTCATCACACTCCGGACAATCTCGTCCACGCGGTTGCCGGGAACCGCTGAGAAGGCAGCGTTGATGCGGAACTTGTCCACAAGCTCCGCCTCGGACATCGGGTTCGCCAGGGTGCCCTTCGGCGCCGGTATCTCCACGAGATATTTCCTGCCCCCCGCCGTCACTTCCACGATGGTATCGGTAAATACCGGCAGCTTCCCGGACTTTACCTTGCCGATCATCAGTTCATCGGTGCGGGGATGTTTCTCCACCCTTACTTTCTGCGCCAGCGCCTTCACCCGGGGGTCATCATACACCGCCGGCGTCTGCCATGCCGGACCCGGCTCCCGACCGTAAAAAGCCGCCGTGGCGAAGATAATCACGTCGGAAAACTGGGCGTCCAGGAAGCTGCTCACCTCGGTAATAACGCGGTTCGGCGTGAGCAGGAGCGGGTCACCCTTAACGGCGATTTCCTGAATCTCCTCCGGCGGGATGCTGTTCTCCTGCAGAATCTGGTTCAGCCCGTCGATACCGGCATGGTTCAGGCGGCAGACCGGGTATTTCTTGAAGTTCACCTCACAGACATGCCACGTCTTGCCCAGCCCGCTCAGCAGGCTGTCCACATTGAAAAATGGCGCCGCGATGATGGTGGGGAAACCCCACTCCCCGTCCAGGATGGTAGTATCCCCGGTGAACCCCCGGTCCGCCAGCAGCGTCGCCACCACTGCCAGCTGTGCCACCCATCCCGCCCAGGCGTCATACTTGCACATCGGCGAAGGACCTCCGGTCATCTCCCACTTCATCAGCGCGGGCACCGGAGTACTGGCGCCAGCAATGCCAAAGGCATGCACTATGCCCGCAGCATCCAGCCCGAGGAGCCTTGCCGCTCCCGCTACCCCTCCATAAACAGTGCTGGCGTACGTGAACCGTTCGTTATCTCTATAAAACGGCGGCTCATCAATCAGGACCTTATGCTGCCCCAGCGAGGCGGTAATCCTGCCACCCACCTCCAGCGCCAGGCCGATTGACAGGATGAGTTCCCGCCCGCTCGCCCGCGCCTTCTCCGCCATCGTCAGGCAGGAGGGCAGCACGTAGGGACAGACATGCCCGGCGAGCGGACCCAGGATATCATAGTCCAGGCAATTAATCAGCTCTCCGTTGGCAAAAGCCGCCAGGTCGGGGGAGGTCGGCGGGCTGCCGATGATGCTCGCCTGCGTACCGCCCCGCAACTCCCGAATGAAATCAATAACGAGCCGGGGCTTGTCCACGGCATATGCTCCCAGGGCGCAACCGATTGAGTCCAGCAGCGCCAGCTTGATGGTGTCGACATCCTGTGGAGATAAATCATTGAAGCTTACACCCGCGCAGGACTCCGCCAGTGCCTGTGTTATGTTAACTGTTTCCGCTTTCATGGAAGCTCCTTCCTTCCGGTACATGCCTCGGTACTCCCGATAATATCTTGAGAACTCCCGGGAAGTCAAGCAAAACACCGCATGGTTCATTGTTTCCTGAGGACCCGCATTGACAGCCCTGCCGACCCCGGGCTATAATCGCCTCACATCCGTACGCTTTAGGGAAGGAGACAAGACCATGAGCGAACCAGCCTATGAGGTAGTCTGGCCCCTGGGGAAAACTGTTTACGAGCCGGTAGATGTCCCCGCGCCGGTGACCGACCTGAACGGCAAGACCATCTGTGAACTCTGGGATTGGGTCTTCACCGGCGAGGAGATGTTTCCCAAAATCCGGGAGGTGATGACCAGGCGCTATCCCGGTATCAAGTTCGTGGACTACAATACCTTTGGCAACACCCACGGCACCAACGAAGCGGAAATTATGAAGTCTCTTGCCACGCAGTTGCGCAAGCACGGCTGCGACGCCGTCATCTCCGGGATCGGCGGCTGAGGGAGCTGCACCGCCGCCGTGGTGCGGGCAAGCATCGCCGCCGAGAAGGCAGGCGTCCCGGCAGTCTCCATCGCCTCCACCGGCTTCCTAGGTGAAGCCAGAGCCATCGCCAAAGCCGCAGGCCTGCCCGACCTGCCCGTGGCAGAGTACCCCGGAGTGATCCTGACTGACAGCAAGGAAACCCTCCTGAAGAAAGTGGAAGAGCTCATCGTCGACCGCATCGTGAAGGGTCTGGCGACACCGGTCAAGGCTGCCCCGCAGGGCCGCGAACCGGGGCCACGGGATATCGTCTTCAAGGGGACGCTGGACGATGTGCACCGGTTCTTTTACCGCAACCTGTGGACGGATGGTCTGCCGGTCATCCCGCCTACCATCTCCAGGGTAGAGCAGTTTCTCAGGTTTACCGACCATAATCCCGAGGAAGTCATCGGCGTGCTGCCACCGGAGACGCGGCAGGCTACCGTCTGGAACGTCGCCGTGAACGGCGTCATGGCGGGCTGCCGCCCGGAGTACATGCCCATCCTCCTCGCCGCGGTGTCTGCCGTCGCCGACCCCGTCTTCCGCCTAGAGGATGCCGGCAGCACGCCGGGATGGGAACCGCTGATCATCCTGAACGGACCCGTTATCAAAGAGCTGGACTTCAACTACGATGCGGGGGTGATGCGGGTGGGGAGGCAGGCAAACACCAGCATCGGGCGGTTCCTGCGGCTGTACATGAGAAATGTTGCCGGGCTGCGTATCCCGCCCGGGCAGACCGATAAAGCCACCATCTCCTACACCTTCAATGTCGTCCTCCCGGAGAACGAGGACGCCGTGGCGGAGATGGGTTGGGA
>JBDRGD010000143.1:0-18402 GCA_043818095.1 Chloroflexota bacterium | reverse complement strand
GACACCACGGATGACCTCATCACCCTGGCATACCAGCTCTCCCCCCACCCGGAAAAGCGGGAGCTGGACGTGCTGCTTTCCACCGGGGAGATTATCTCCAGCACCCTGATGGCGATGACCCTCCAGAACATGGGCTATCCTGCCATCAGCCTCACCGGGGCGCAGGCGGGCATCATGACGGATACGGTGCACAACATGGCGCGCATCCTCAAGGTGGAGACCAAGCGGGTCCTCCGTGAGCTGGGGCGGGGGGCGATTGTCATCGTGGCGGGCTTCCAGGGGATTACCGAGGAGATGGACGTGACCACGCTGGGACGGGGCGGCTCCGATACCACCGCGGTGGCGCTGGCGGCCAGCCTGGGGGCGAAAGTCTGCGAGATTTACACGGACGTGGACGGCGTTTATACCGCGGACCCGCGCATTATCCCGGAGGCGCGCAAACTGGAGGAAATCGGCTATGAAGAAATGCTGGAGCTGGCGACCTACGGCAGCCGGGTGATGCATCCCCGTGCCGTGGAGCTGGGCGAGCTCTTTAATCTCCCCATCCTGGTGGCTTCCAGCTTTAATCGCAACTCGGGGACATTAATTCACAGAGAGGTAACCATGGAAGTCAGGAACAAAGTGAGAAGCATCGCCCACGACCTGGACGTCGCCAAGATAACCGTAGCGGGCATACCGGACCGGCCCGGCATCGCCAGCATCATCTTTACCGCGCTGGCGGAAGGCGGCATCAGCGTGGATACCATCGTGCAGAACGCCAGCACCGAGAAGATTACGGACCTGACCTTTACCGTGGCGAAGAGCCAGCTGGACGGCGCGATGGCGGTAATGGCGCCCGTGGCCCGGGAAATAAATGCGCGGGAGTGTCTCACCTCCGTGGACCTGGGCAAGGTCAGTATCGTGGGGACGGGCATGCAGAACGCCCCCGGCTATGCCGCCCGTATGTTCCGGACGCTCAGCGACGCGGGCATCAACATTGAGATGATTTCAACCTCGGAAATACGCATTACGTGCATCATCGCGGCGGACCGGGTAAAGGACGCGGTGCGCGCGCTGCACAGGGCTTTTGAGCTGGATGTCAAGGACTAGAGGAGCGCTAAGCGGCGACCACTTCCTTGATTTCCGGGATTTCCTTTTTCAGGATTTGCTCGATGCCCATTTTCAGGGTCATCGTGGACATGGGGCAGCCGGCACAGGCGCCGGTAAGCCGGACGGTAACGACGCCATCATCGACCTTCAGCAGCTCGACGTTGCCGCCGTCGTTCACCAGGGAGGGGCGAATCTTCTCGAGGACCGCCTCCACTTTCTCTTTCATCGTTGCCTCCTTAGGGTGTCGGACTCACCCGCGGTAAATTTTAAGGGTTACCAAAATCATTTGTCAAATAGTCCTGTTTTGTGACTTATTTTACTTGTCTCATGATGATGCGTGGTGTAGAATAAAAAACTAAAAAAGGGTAGATAAACACGGGAAGCAGATGCAGTTGGAAGAGGAAAAGCTCTACCGTTTGAAGCAGCAGCGCAGCGAGCAGGCGATTGCCCTGGCGATGCAGGGGCGCTGGAGCGACGCGGTGGCGCTGAACCGGGAAATCATCGAGCAGTTCCCCAAGGACGTGGAAGCGTGGAACCGCCTGGGGAGGGCTTACATCGAGCTGGGTGAATATCCCCAGGCGAAGGAAGCGTACGGGCGCACCCTGGAGAGGGACCCCTATAACGCCATCGCCAGGAAGAACCTCCAGCGCCTGGCCTACCTCAAGGAGTCCAAAGCGGCTACCGTTGAGGCGCGCCAGGTCGACCCCCAGCACTTCATCGAGGAAATCGGGAAGGCGGGCGTGGTGAACCTCTACGCGCTGGCGCCGCAGGCGGTACTGGCGCGGACCATCGCCGGGGACAGGGTGAACCTGAAGGTGAGCGGCGCGAACCTGGTGGTGGAGAACAGCCACGGGGAATACCTGGGACAGGTTGAGCTCAGGCACAGCCAGCGGCTGATGAGGCTGATGGATGGGGGCAACCGTTATGACGCCGCGGTGGTCGCCGCCGGGGAGGGGGCGATGACCGTGATGGTGCGGGAGACGTACCAGGACCCCAGCCAGGCGGGGCGCCTTTCCTTCCCCCCGCGGGGACTGGAGGAGTTCCGTCCTTACCTGGCGGACCGGCGGATGAAGGTGGACAGCGAGGACAAGGAGCCCGGTTACACCATTATCGGTGGTGAGGAGGGGGAGGTCCTCGCCGAGGAAGGGGAGGAAGGTGAGGAGGACGAGAACAGTGAAGAAGAGTAGGAGGGCCGACAGCGATGGTTGCAGGCGCGGTTAGACCGGTCAAGATAGAAGACGAAATGCGGGTGGCGTACCTCGATTACGCGATGAGCGTCATCATTTCCCGCGCCCTGCCGGACGTGCGTGACGGGCTCAAGCCGGTGCACCGGCGTATTCTCTACGCGATGAATGACATGGGACTGCGCGCCAATACGGCGCACCGCAAGAGCGCCCGTATCGTCGGTGAGGTCCTCGGTAAATACCATCCCCACGGGGACACCTCTGTTTATGACGCCATGGTGCGCATGGCGCAGGACTTTTCCATGCGCTACCCCCTGGTGGACGGGCAGGGCAACTACGGCAGCGTGGACAATGACCCGCCGGCGGCGATGCGGTACACGGAAGCCCGCCTCGCCAAGATTGCCGGGGAGATGCTGGTCGACATCGAGAAAAACACCGTCGATTTCGTGCCCAATTTCGACGACAGCCTCAAAGAGCCCCTGGTGCTGCCTGCCCGCCTCCCCCAGCTACTGATGAACGGCAGCTCCGGCATCGCCGTGGGCATGGCGACCAACATTCCCCCCCATAACCTCGGGGAGCTGTGTGACGCCGTTGCCCACCTCATCGAAAATCCCCAGGCCACCGTTGACGAGCTGACCGAGTTCGTCAAGGGGCCGGACTTCCCCACCGCCGGGCTCATCCTGGGGAACGAGGGCATCAAGCAGGCGTACGCCACCGGTCACGGCAAGATTGTCATCCGGGCGAAGGCGCACGTCGCCAACATCCCGGGGACGGACCGCCGCCAGATACTGGTGACCGAGCTGCCCTATCAGACGAACAAGGCGGCGCTCATCGAGAACATCGCCGAGCTGGTCAAGGGCAAGAAAATCGAGGGCATCAGCGACCTGCGCGACGAGTCCGACCGCCAGGGTATGCGCATCGTCATCGAACTCAAGAGGGAGGCACAGGCGGAAAAGCTCCTCAATAACCTCTACAAGCATACCGCCATGCAGTCCTCTTTCTTCGTCAATATGCTGGCGCTGGTAGAACAGCAGCCCCGGATTATCAGCCTGAAGGAGGCGCTGCAGGCCTTCATCAAGTTCCGGCAGGAGGTGGTCACCCGCCGCTCCCGCTTCGAGCTGAAAGAAGCCAGGGACCGGGCGCACATCCTGGAGGGGCTGCGCATCGCCCTGGACAATATCGATAAGATAATCGCCACCATCCGGCGGTCCGAGACCCCGGAGGCCGCCCGCAAGAACCTGATAAGTGACTTCGAGCTGAGCCAGGTGCAGGCGCAGGCCATCCTGGACATGCAGTTGCGGCGCCTGGCGAACCTGGAGCGTCAGAAAATCCTCGACGAATACGCCGAGATCGTCAAGAAAATCGCCTACCTGGAGGACCTGCTGGGGAACCCCCGGCGGATTCTGGTGGTCATCCAGCAGGAAATCAAGGAAATCAGGGAGCAGTACGCTGACGAGCGCCGCACCCAGATACTGGAGCAGGGCGTCATGGAGTTCAGCGAAGAAGACCTGATTCCCCACCAGCGGGTGGTGGTCACCCTGAGCGAGCGGGGCTTTATCAAGCGCATCCCCTCCAAGACCTATACCCCCCAGCACCGCGGCGGCCGGGGCATCATCGGCGTGACCACGCGGGAGACGGACACCGTGCGGGTGCTCACCGTGGCAGACACCCACGATGACCTGTATTTCTTTACCAACCACGGTAAGGTCTTCCGCATCAAGTGCCACGAGATACCCGGGGACAGCTCCCGTACCGCCAAGGGAACCGCCGTGATAAACCTCTTCCCCGTGTCGGAGAACGAGCGGGTCACCGCGATGGTGGCGGTCACCGCTTTCACGCCGGGGTACTTTCTCCTGATGGCGACGAGCGGCGGGGAAATCAAGAAGACCGCGGTGGAGAACTTCTCCAGCGTGCGCAGCAGCGGCCTGATTGCCATGGACCTGGAGCCGCGGGACGAGTTGGTCGCCGCCGTCCTGGCGCAGGACAGCGATGACGTTGTCATGGTGACCCGGCGCGCGCAGTCCATCCGCTTCGCCGTCGGCAAGCTGCGGGCGAGCTCCCGCACGAGCGGCGGGGTGCGCGCGATTCGCCTGGCGGAGGGCGACAAGGTGGTCAGCATGGACCGCGTCATCCCTGATGGCTACCTGCTGGTGGTCACTGAAAACGGCTCCGGCAAGCTGTCGCCCCTGGACCAGTACCCCCGGCAGCAGCGCGCCGGCGGCGGCGTCATCACCTTCAAGATGGTGGATAAGACGGGCCGGGTGGCCGCGGCCAAGGTGGTGGGTCTGAAAGAGGAGTTGATGATTATCTCGGCGCTGGGCATCGTTACCCGGACGCCGGTCAGGGAGAAGGACCCCCGCCAGGGCATCACCATCATGGGCAGGGGCACTCAGGGGGTGCGGCTGATGCGTCTGGACGCCGGGGACAAGCTCGTCGCCATCACCTCTTTCGAGCCCTAGCGTTGCCCGGCTTGGCCGGCAGCTTCTCCCGGCAGGACGGCTGGGTGCGCTGTAGTCCGCAGCTATGGCACGCGTCGTGGCGGCAGTCCCGGCTCACTTCCCCTTTCATCGCCCGGCGGTATTCCGCTTTGAGAAAGGCGGGGCTTATCCCGGCATCGATGTGGGACCAGGGCAGCACCTCGTCCGTGGAACGCTCCCGCTGGGCGTAAAAAGCGGGGTCGATGCCGGCAGCGGCGAAAGCGGGCAGCCAGTTTTCCTCGTAGCGGAAATACTCTGTCCAGGCGTCCAGCCGGGCTCCGTTCCGCCAGGCCTGGTAAATGACTTTCCCCAGTCGCCGGTCTCCGCGCGCCATGACCGCCTCCAGCAGGCTGATTTTGGGGTCGTGCCAGGAGAGGCGGACGCCTTTCTGCGATAGTCCCCTCCTTAAAAGCTCCAGTTTCTCCTCGATGACCGCCCCGGTGTCCTGGGCGGCCCACTGGAAGGGGGAGTGGGACTTGGGCACGAACGTAGCTGCGGAGATGCGCAATTGCGGAGTTTTCCCCGTCGTCTGCCGGCCCGTAGCGCGTATTTTGGTTACCAGCGCGCCGATGCCCTCGATGTCCTCAGGGGTCTCGGTGGGCAGGCCCAGCATGAAGTAGAGCTTCAGGCTGTTCGCGCCGCTACTGAAGGCGGCGGCGGCGGTCTCCAGTATCCCCTCCTCGGTGATGTTCTTGTTAATCACGTTCCTCAGGCGCTCCGTGCCCGCTTCCGGGGCGAAGGTAAAGCCCCCGCGGCTGCGTCCCGGCAGGGCGCCGACCAGGGCGACGGCGGCGGTGTCCAGGCGCAGGCTGGGGACGGAGATGGTGAGGCGGGGGTATTCCCGGGCGAGGCTTTTTACCAGGCCCTCGATGCCCGGGTAGTCACTGGTGTTCAGCGAGACCAGCGAGATTTCATCGTAGCCGCAGTTGCGGATGAGTTCCCCGGCGGCGGCGACGACCTCATCGTGCGGGCGCTCGCGCAGGGGGCGGTAGAGCATCCCCGCCTGGCAGAAGCGGCAGCCGCAGGTGCAGCCGCGCTGGATTTCGATGGCCCCGCGGTCATGCACCGTTTCCAGGAAGGGCACCACCGGCCTGGTGAAGGGCGGCGGCAGCGCGCTCACCACGCGCCGCGTCACGCGGGCCGGGACGTCCGCGCTTTCCGGAGTGATGCTTTCCACCCGCCCGTCCGCCCCGTAGGCCACGCGGTAGCCGCCGGGGAGGTAAACACCCTTCAGCTTTGCCAGTTGCCGTAGCAACTCTGCTTTGCTGCGTTTTTTCTCGCGTTTCCAGTCGCGCAGCACCCGGCAGGGCTCCGGGAGGACCTCCTCCCCGTCCCCGATAATGAAGGCGTCGATGAAGTCGGACATCGCCTCCGGGTTGAGGCAGCAGCTGCCCCCGGCGATAACCAGCGGGTGGCGGTCGTCCCTTTCGGTGCGGAGGATGGGTATCCCCGCCAGGTCCAGCATGTTGAGGACGTTGGTATAGGTCAACTCGTAGCCCAGGGAAAAGCCGATAATGTCAAAGTCCGCCAGCGGGCGCCGGTTTTCCAGGCTGAAGAGGGGGATGCCGCGGGCGCGCAGCAGGGCTTCCATGTCCCCCCACGGGGCGAAAACACGCTCCGCGAGGACGTCCGGCTGGCGGTTGAGGATGTCGTAGAGGATGGGGAGCGCCATGTTGGACATGCCGATTTCATAGACGTCCGGGTAGCTGAGGACGACCCTGATTTCCGTCCCGTCCCAGTCCTTGCGGATGCTGTTCCACTCCCCGCCGGAATAGCGCGCGGGCCGGTTTACCTGCAGCAGGGAGTTACCTCCGAGAAACTCGTCGATTATCGTCATCAGTCGTTACCGTGCCGGTAAAAAAACTGGGGGTGCTTTGGCACACCCCCAGTATAAAGCATCGGGATTGACTTGGGTAGGGCTCTAGACCTCGCGGAACTCGCCCTCCACGGTATCCTCACCGCCGCCACCGCCTTCACCGCCACCTTCGCTTCCGCCTTCGCCTTCCTGTCCGGGGGGCGGCGCCTCGCCGCCGGGCGGCGGCGGTTGCTGCTGTTGCTGCTGGTAGACCGCCTGCCCGATCTTCTGGAGGACATTGGAAAGCTCCTGGCTGGCGCGTTTCAACGCCTCGATGTCGGTCCCCTGGAGGGCGGACTTCACCTCTTTGACCTTGGTTTCCACTTCCTGGTTAAGGTCGGCGGGAATCTTGTCCTTGTTCTCCCGCAGGAGCCTCTCCGCGGAGTAGGCCAGGTTGTCCGCGGTATTGCGGGCCTCGATTTCTTCGCGGCGCTGGGTATCCTCGGCGGCGTGCGCTTCCGCCTCGTGCTGCATCTTGCTGACGTCGTCTTTGCTCAGGCCGCCGGAAGAGGTGATGGTGATTTTCTGCTCGCGCCCGGTGCCCTTGTCCTGCGCCCGGACGTTCAGGATGCCGTTGGCGTCGATATCAAAAGTAACCTCGACTTGAGGCATGCCGCGCGGTGCGGGCAGGATGCCGTCCAGCATGAATCTGCCCAGGGTGCGGTTGTTCGCCGCCATGGGCCTCTCCCCCTGGAGGACGTGGATTTCCACGCTGGGCTGGTTGTCCGCCGCCGTGCTGAAGACCTGGCTCTTGGCGGTGGGGATGGTGGTGTTGCGGGGGATGAGGGGAGTGGCTACCCCACCCAGGGTCTCGATGCCCAGGGTGAGCGGCGTCACGTCCAGCAGGAGCACGTCCTTGACCTCGCCCTTGAGCACGCCCGCCTGGATCGCCGCGCCGACCGCGACGACCTCGTCCGGGTTGACCCCCTTGTGCGGCTCTTTCTTGAAGAACTCTTTTACCTTCTGCTGCACCAGGGGCATGCGGGTCTGGCCGCCCACCAGGATGACTTCATTTATCTGTTCGGCGGTCTTACCGGCGTCCGTCATGGCCTGCTTGCAGGGCTCGATGGTCTTCTCCACCAGGTCCATCACCAGCTGTTCCAGCTTGGCGCGGGTCAGGGTGATGGCGAGGTGCTTGGGGCCCTCCGCGTCCGCGGTGATAAAGGGCAGGTTGACCTCGGTCTGCATGACGGTGGAAAGCTCCGTCTTGGCTTTCTCCGCGGCTTCCTTGAGGCGCTGCAAAGCCGTCCGGTCCTTCTTGAGGTCGATGCCCTGGTCTTTTTTATACTCGTCGCAGAGCCAGTCGATAATCCTCTGGTCGAAGTCGTCCCCGCCGAGGTGGGTGTCCCCGTTGGTGGACTTCACCTGGAAGGTGCCTTCGCCGATTTCCAGGATGGAGATGTCAAAGGTGCCGCCGCCCAGGTCATACACGGCGATGGTCTCTTCGCCCTTCTTGTCCAGCCCGTAGGCGAGGGCGGCTGCCGTGGGCTCGTTGATGATGCGCAGCACGGTCAGGCCGGCGATGGTGCCGGCGTCCTTGGTCGCCTGCCGCTGAGCGTCGTTAAAGTAGGCGGGCACCGTGATGACGGCGTCGGTGACCTTATCGCCGAGGTAAGCCTCCGCGTCCGCCTTCAGCTTCTGGAGAATCATCGCCGAGATTTCCTCGGGGCGGTATTCCTTACCGCCCATCTGCACCCGCACGCTGTTGTCGGAGCCCTTGACGACCTTGTAGGTCTTGCGCTTGGCGTCTTCCTCGACGGGGAGCTCGCGCCCCGCCGGTTCGCCGTACTTGCGCCCCATGAAGCGCTTGATACTGTAAATGGTATTGTCCGGGTTGGTTATCGCCTGCCGCCGGGCCACCTGGCCCACCAGGCGCTCGCCGTTCTTGCTTACCGCCACCACCGAGGGGACGGTGCGGCTGCCTTCCGCGCTGGTGATGACGACGGGTTCGCCCGCTTCCATTACGGCAACTTCGCTGAAAGTGGTACCCAGGTCAATGCCTACTGCTTTTCCCATAGGATTTGTGCCTCCTTGTTTAGTCTTCTTCTCCGTGACCGACGACGACCATCGACGGACGGATTAAATTGTCGTTTAATTTGTATCCCTTCTGGACCTCGGCAATCACGATGCCTTCCCTGCCTTTGTCCTGGCGGACCGCCTCGTGGAACTGGGGGTCGAAGGGCTCCCCCAGGGCATTAATCGGGCTGACGCCCTGCGCTTCCAGGACGGACTGGAAATGGCGGGTGAGCAGCCTCACGCCCTCCACCCAGCTGTTGCTTTCCAGCTCGGGGGGGACGGCTTCCAGCGCCCGCTCCAGGTTGTCCAGGATGGGCAACAGGCCGTAGACCACGTTGGCTTTCACCGCATTGGCGAACTCGGCGCGTTCCTGCTCGGTCCGCCTCTTGTAATTGCTGAAGTCCGCCTGCGCCCGCTGCCAGCTGGCCAGGTAGTTGGCGGCTTTTTCCTTTTCCTCCGCCAGCGCCTGCTCCAGGGAGGGGGTTTCGGCGTTCCCGGAAGGTCCCGGACCGGTAGCGCCGGTATCTTCTTCCGGTGTCTTTCTCTTGGTCATCATCACGCCCTTTACTCCGGGTGCTTCGCTTTGTCGACGACTTCGATTTCCTTGCCGTACAGCCCGGCGATGAGGCGGCTCAGCACCCCGGAAAGATAGTCCACGGTGGGGATGGTGTGCGAGTAGTGCATCCGGGTGGGCCCCACCACGCCGACGGTGCCCATGGCCTCATCCGGCAGCCCGTACTGGCGGATGACCACGCTGCAGTCACGCATGGCATCGGCCTCGTTTTCCTGGCCGATGATGACGTGGACGGAGTCGTCGGTGAGGTCACGCGGGATGATGCTCTTGAGCAGGTTGCGGTATTCCACCAGCTCCAGGATGGAGCGGACGCGCTCGCCCTGGGCGAACTCCGGCTGGTTCAGCGTAAAATGCAGGCCGTCCAGGTAGGGTTCGTCATATTGCTGGAGGTCTTCCGCCTCCATCATCTCCACCAGGTGGGAGCGGATACGCTCCTCCGTGGGGGTCAATTGCAGCTTTTCGTTTTTAGTGGCTATCTGGCGGCGGGTCAGGCCGGTATAAGCCTCATTGAGCTTGTTGCTGACGGCTTTCAGGTCCGCCTGGGGGACCCCCTCCTCGAAGTGTATCAGCTTCTCTTTAACGCGGGCGCCGTAGAGCACGAGGACGACCAGCGTCAGGCTCTCCCTGAGGGAGAGAAGCTCCATGTGCTTGAATTTACAGCCGGCGGCCTTGGGCGGGGTGACCACCGCCATGTTCTGCACCAGCTGTGATGCCAGCGTCGCGGAGAGGCGGAGCCATTTATCCACCTCCCGCTCCACCTGGTGAAAAAGGTGGCTGACGAGGTGCTGTTCCGACTCCGGCAGGTTCCTCTTCTCCAGGAGGTCCACGTAGTAGCGGTACGCCTTGTCCGCGGGGACGTTGCCCGCGGAGGTGTGGGGGCGGATAATATAGCCCTGCTTCTCCAGGGCGGCCACTTCGTTGCGGATGGTGGCGGAGCTTACCTGCAGTCCGGCTTCGTCCGCGATGCTCTGCGACGATACCGGCGTCGCCTTGGAGATGTACTGCTCCACGATGTATTTTATTATCGCGCCGGCTCTTGGGGTCAGCATAACTCTCTCCGATTAGCAGTCCTCACCTTAGACTGCTAATTAAAATGTAGCATTTTTACGGGTGATTTGTCAAGCGGGACGAGCCCCGGCGCCGCCTTGACCCTGTGTGCTGCCTGTGCTATATTTGGGCGAGATGGAGATTACCTGGCTGGGCCACGCTTGCTTCCGCCTCAAGGGGAGCCAGGCTGTCGTGATTACGGACCCCTATTCCCCGGACCTGGGCTATGACCTGGGTAAGGCGAACGCGCGCATTGTCACCGTCAGCCATCCCCACCCGGGGCATAACTATGTCGCCGGCGTCTCCGGAGACCCGAAAGTGGTCCACGGGCCCGGGGAATACGAAATCGGCGGTATCCTGCTGACCGGTATCCCCACCTTCCATGACAGCGAGGGAGGGGGCAAGCGGGGGAAAAACACCGCTTACCTCATGGAGATTGACGGTATCTCCGTGCTGCACCTCGGGGACCTGGGACATGCCCTCACCGACGCCCAGACGGAAGCCGTGGGGCCCCTGGATGTCCTGCTGGTACCGGTAGGGGGTGTCAGCACCATTGACGCCGCCATAGCGACGGAGGTCATCCGCACGCTGGAGCCCACACTGGTCATCCCGATGCATTATAAGACGCCCGCCATCAGCCGGGACCTGGCGCCCGTGGAGACTTTCCTCAAGGAGATGGGCCTGACGCCGCCGGAACCTCAGCCCAAGATCTCGGTGACCCGCTCCAATCTGCCGCTGACAATGCAGGTGGTCATCCTCAGCTACTAGACGGCCGGGGTCGCCGCCGTCCCTAAATCCGTCCGGCCACCGCAGTTGCGCAATCGCGTTATTTTTCCCTTCACAGGCTCGAGACCACGAGTAAATGCGTATTGACGTAATTGCGCATTTGCGCTAAAATATCAAAGCTGATGTCTATTATCTGTATCGCTAACCAGAAAGGCGGCGTGGGCAAGACCACCACCGCCGCCGCGCTGGCCAAGGGTATCGCCGAGCAAAACAAGAAAGTGCTCCTGATTGACTGGGACCCCCAGGGCAGCCTGACGATTGCCATGGGCTTCGACCCGGACAGCCTGGAAAAAACCGGCTACAATGTCCTCGCCGCCCTCATCCGCGGGCAGGAAAAGCCGGTCTTGGGTGATGTCATCATCCCTACCCGCGAGACCAATGTCGACCTGGTGCCGGCGAACATCGAGCTTTCCCAGGCGGAACTGGACCTGGTGGCGGCGTTCACCCGGGAGATGATGCTGCGGGATATGCTGGCCACGGTGCGCCAGCGATATGACTTCATCATCGTCGATTGCCTGCCGAGCCTGGGGCTGCTGACGATTAACGCCCTCGCCGCCGCGGACAAGGTGCTGATACCCCTCCAGGCGGACTTCCTGGCGATGAAGGGCCTGGCGCAGCTGCTCAGCACGATTATCAGGGTGCGTGAGAAAATCAATCCGACCCTGGAAATTTCCGGCATTCTCTTTACCATGACCAACTCCCGCACGCTGCACAGCCGCGAGGTGATTGAGGTCACCAAAAAAGCCTTCGGCGCGCGCATCCGGGTGTTCGATACCGTGGTGCCCAGCAGCGTGCGTTTCAAGGAGGCTCCCGCCGCCGGGGAGTCCATACTGACCTATGCCGCAAACTCGGAAGGGGCCAATGCCTACCGATTACTTGCCAGAGAGGTGACGAAATGAAAAGGGTGCACATCACGGAGGAGCTAGCCTACGGGAGTGCTTTGGACCGTCTTACCGGTGGTGACCGGACCGCTGCCCCCGCGCCGGAACCCCCGGCAAAAGCGCCCCCGGCGCCGGTGCGGACGTCCGTCATCAAGCTCTCCGTGTTTCTCTCCCGTCAGGAAGACGCCTACCTGGAAGGCCTCGCCTCGACTGCCAAGTTCACCGGGGGCAAGAAGCTGAGCAAGACCAAGCTGATTGAGGCGATGGTGCGGGCTTTCCGGAACACCAAGCTGGACGTGCAGGGCGTCAAGACGGACGAGGAGCTCTGGCACCGCGTCAACGCGCAGCTGCGCCCGTGACGGCATCCTAGAAACGCCGGATGTTCAGCACCAGCAGCAGCGCCAGCGCGAGCAGCAGGATAATGGCTGCCAGCAGCCCCCCGATGATGTAAACGATCCAGACGGGCACCGTTGCTTCAATTATCTGCGTCCCGGGCGCTGCCGGGGCCAGGGGCATGGGTGGGGGATTCGGCGGAGGCGGCGGCAGTAACGGTCTTTCCTGACCGGGAAGGTTCTGCGGAGTGATTATTTCCGGGGAAGCGTGGTTGGTGACGGCGGGGGGAGGCAGCGGGCCCGTTTCCGGCAGGGGTGATGCCGGGACAACGGGGAGCGGTGAGGAGGCGGTGGTGAAAGCGCCGGACGCGCTCCAGGCGCTGGGATTTTCATTCGTGACGGCCCTTACCTTCCAGTAATACGTCGTTTCCGGCTTCAGGTCCACTTCACATTGCCAGGCCGTGTTCCCCAGGGCATAATTCCCCGCGCGGATAACGGACGGGCTGCTGAAGCCGATATCCGTCGCCACCAGCAGTTCGTAAGCGTCTGCGCCGGCAACCGCGTTCCACTGGAAGACGGGATTGGCGGGGACATCCGTGGCCCCGGGCGCCGGGCTTTCCAGCTTCAGGTCGATGGGGGTGGTCTCCAGGCTGGTGGTGAAAGACCACTTCTCCGACCAGGGACTGAGCACCGGCTCGCAAGCCCTCACTCGCCAGTAATAAGTGGTATCCGGCGTCAGGTTGGGCAGGCGGACCGAGGTTGCTTTCGTGGTGCCCTCGAAGCCGCTGGGCACGCTGGAAAAATCGGTATCGTAGTCCAGTTGCCACTGGTAGCTGGTGGCGTCCGGCAGGGTATCCCAGTCCAGTCTGGCGTTGCGGATGACGTGGTCCGTCACTGCCCCCAGCCCCAGGGTGTGGCTTTCGGGAGTGTTCGGGAGGCAGGGTCCCGTCAGGGAGTCCACGAAGGTCACCAGCCAGTTATGGGTAGTGTCCATTGCCCAGAGACGGTTGCCGTACTGCCAGAGCCCGGTGAGAGTGGCGCCATCGCTGAGACCGCGGGCCACGGACTCGAACGTGGGCCCGAGGCTGTAGGCGGGATTCAGCGAGCGTTCCATCCCGGCGTCATCCTGCGAGTTCGCGGCATAAAGGGTCCCCGCGGTGGAAACGACCACCTGCTCCAGGGTGCTCCCGGCGGGCAGGTTGCCGTCAATGCTTTCCCACTCGTTGCTGCTGCCGATGACGAAGCGGGAGATGCCGGCGTTGGACGTCCGGCTGGCGGCATAAACGGTGCGATTGCGCGCGAAATCGGGGTCGGTGGCGACGCTGATTATCCCGGTGAGCGGCGCCGTGGCGGCGTCGGCGGGCAGCGGCGTGAAAGAGCTGCCTCCGTCCTCCGACCAGTGGACCCAGCCGTGGCTGTTGCTGACGAGGAGCGTCTGGTCAAGGCGGTAGTCCGGGGAGAGCACGATGGCGCTGAGGGACTGATTGCCTACTTTTGCCCCCCGCGAGTAGAAAAAGCCGCTGTTCTCCGTCCGGTAAATCTTCCCGTTGCTGCCGTCGAAAGTGCCCAGGAAAAGAGTATCATTATCGACGACTGCCCAGGTGTCGATGTTGAGCAGGGTCCCGTCATCGGGGTCGAGCGCCAGCCGCCGGTTGAAGTTCACGCCGTCGTCCGTTGACTTCCAGACGGCGGGACGGCTATTGCTCACCCCGGCGAGGAAGAGGACGCGGGAGTCCGGGCCGTACTGCGGTGAGAGCGCCACCAGGCTGAGGCTGTCCACGTTGGCCAGCCCTGCGGCGAAAATCCGCTCCCAGCTACCGCCCCCGTCCGCGGTCCGCCAGAGGCTTTCCGCCCCGTTCCCGAAAGTGAGCAGGAACAGGGTGCTGTCCTCCTCGTAGTGGGGGGAGGGGGCCAGGTGCAGCAAAGCGTCCATGGCGGTATCAATCAGCCCTGACTGGTTCCAGGTAGTCCCCCGGTCACGGCTGATGGAAAAAGCGCTGCCGCTGCCGCTGGTAGCGGCGTAAGACGTCCCTTCCGCCGGCAGCAGGACGCGGGTCTGCCCGCTTCCGGTGGGCTCTTTGCGGCTCCTCGTCCAGCTTTTACCGGAATCGGTGCTGAACAAGGTCCGGGCGCTGTCCGCCGCGCCTGCCAGCAGTTCTTCCTCCCCGAAAGCCGCCAGCCCGGCGATGTCCAGGTTCTGCCATCCATAGTCAACGCCCGCGTTGAGGTCGGTGGCGAGGGAGGCTCCCGGCGTTTCCGAAAGCTCGATGCGGTAGACATCACCGTCGCCGCTGCCGGTATCGATGCCGATAAAGAAGGTATTAACGCCCTCTGCCGCGTTAGCGGCGTAGTCTCCGGAAAAGGCGATTGCCGCCGAGTCCGTCACCGCTACCGGGGCGGGGGTGCCGGAGTTGTCTTTATCCAGGCGGGCGTTACCGAAAGTGGTGTCCCAGGCGGCGTCAGCGGTGCGGGCGGCGGCATAAGTATCGGTCTCATCGGTAGCCACCGCGAGCAGCTGGCGGTCAGCCGCGTAACCGGGAGAGAAAGCGACGGCGTAAACATCGTAGTCCAGGCTGGTATCGGCCCACGCCGGGACGGCCTCGCTTTCATTGAGGAGATAGACCCCGCCGAACTGGCCGGCATCCGTGTCCCGGGTGCCCACGGCGATGAGGTTATGGGAGGTGCGGGTCACCGTGAGCGAAGTAATTTCGATGTTGTTGCTGCCCGCGCCGCCGGGGCTGGCCGGCAGCTCCTGGAAGCTCTTGCCCCCGTCCGTGGAGCGGAACACGCCGGACGGGGTGGCGTGGTAAATGGCGTAGTCCCCGCCCGGTGCCGTAGCGATGCCCGTGATTTCCCCGCTGACGTTACCCAGGTAATCCCAGCGGTTGCCCCCGTCCGTGGAGCGGTAGAGGGTATGTTCCAGGCCGGAAGCGCCGGCGAAGATAGCGCCGTCTTCCGCCAGGTGCAGCTGCGTTATCTCAGACCCGGGTGCCAGCACCCAGTCCCCGCTGTTGCCCCCGGCGGGAATGCTGACCCGGTGCCATTTCACCGCCTCGGTGGCGCCTTCCGCAGGGTGCCCGGGTGGGGAGAGAGGGGACAGGCTGAGCAGCAGGAAGGGAAGTAGCAGAAGCGCCGCCGGGGGTAATTTGAAGTGAGCAGTTCTAACGGGTGCACGTTTAGCCATGTGGCGAATTGTACTCTTTCAGTAGCGGTAAGTCAAGGGTTCTGCTCATAGGGGAAAATAGTCTTGAAAAAGAGGGAAAAAGAGAGGGCCCCCGGGGTTTCCGGGGGCCCTCTGGAAGTCTAGTGAGGCATCCCGTCAGTCAGTTTAGACGGTGCGCCGGGTCCTGACAATCAGGATGATGACCGCAATCACCAGAATCGCGCCGATGATGATGACTGCCCAGATGTAAGCCGGGGCAATCTGTGCTGGAGGCGGCGGAGACGGCGGAATCACGATCTGCTGAGCCGGAGGAGGCGCCGGGATGTTGATGACCGGAGCCGGTACCTGCTGCACGACGACAGGTGGCGTGGGTGCCGCAGGGGCCGTCGCTACCGAGAAGTTGGCAATCGCGGACCAGCCGCCCTCGACCGGGTCAATGGATCTCACTGCCCAGTAGTAGGTCTCGCCTTCTGCCAGGTTAGTGGTGATGGCATAAGCGGTGCTGGTGGTCGAGATGTCAACAATCGGTGCGGTCAGCTGTGGGTTGTTGGCCAGCACGAAGCGGTACTTCGTGGTCCCGGAGACAGGGCTCCAGGAGAAGGACGGCTTCTGCTTGGAGGTGTTGGTACCGTTAATCGGAGAAAGGATGTTCGGCACCAGGGCAGTTCCGGGCTCGATGGTGAAGGTGCGGGTCTCAGAGTAGGCGCTGTAGAGAGGCTCGTTGACCTTGACGCGCCAGTAGTAGGTCTCGCCCAGCTGCCAGTTGACACCGGAGCCCGTCGGGGTGGTCCGGTCAGGGCCGACGGCCTGGACTACCGTGCTCTTGTCGTCCGTCACTTTGACGGTGGTGACGATTTCCTTGAAGGCAGAGTCGTAGGCGATGTAGAGCTTGTACTCGGTAGCCCGGGACAGGCGGGACCAGGAGAAGGCGATCTCGTTAGCCTTGCCGGTGACGTTGTTCACGGCATTGGAGTAGGCGTCAACGGGACCGATGATGGAGGGACCGCCCGTGTTCAGGGTGTCGTTGAAGCTGTAGAGTTTGGGAGTGCCGTTGGTCTTGACCGCGTAGAGGAGTCCACCCGCGGCAACCAGGCCCTGGTTGGACTGGGCGCTGATGCCGAGACGTACCTGAGTGTCGTCATCATCGGTGGTGGCGGTGGTGCCACGGTCGTTCCAGGCGTCTGTGGAGCTGCCCGCGGTAAGCGGGGTCAGGCACTGCCAGAGGGTTGACTGGTTAGAAGTAGTGTTGACTTCGAGAGCATAGAGAGCGCCGTTCATGACCACCAGGCCGTAAACGCCGCCGGTAATCTCGCTAGCAGCGGTGCCCGTCGGGTTGGAGTAGAAGATGTCGGTCCAGCTGTCGCTGTCGCCGATAACCCATTTTCTGACGTTCTTCCCCGTCGCCTGGCTGGCGGCGTAAACGGTGTTGTTGTTGGCGAAGTCAGCGTCCGCGGCGACGGATACGTTGGTATGACCGGAAGCGATTATCTTGGAAATCTTGGTGAAGTTGGCGCCGCCGTCCATGGAGTAGGCGACGAAGCCGTCATCGCTACCGGCCAGGAGAACGTCCTCGCTGACGCTGACAAGCACGTTGCCCGCGCCGAGCTTGGTGGACTTGCTGCTGCCCCAGGTGAAGCCGGAGTTGGTGGATTTCACCACGGTGGCGGCGCTGGCGTTGCTCATGGCGTAGACCACGTCCGCACTCTCGACGGCGAGGTCCTCAATGGTGACGCCGGCCGTGCGGATGAACCATTTCTCCAGACCGCCGTCGGCGCTGTAGTAGACCCTGGAGCCGCCTTTCTTGCCGACGTAGACCGCGCTGGAGTCACCGGGGGCGACGCGGACGATGTAGTTGACGTCGGAGGTCAGTGCCAGCACCCTCGTCCAGGAGTCGTTGGCCTTGCGCCACAGGCTGGTGTTCGTGCCGTTGTCGGTGGTGAAGTAGACCACGCCGTCTTCCGCTACTGCGGCATCGGTGGCGGCAACCACGGACGTGCTGATAAGGCTGATGTCGTTGAAGGTCCGGCCGTTGTCCGTGGAGCGGGCGAAGGCGCCCTCCGCGCCGTCGGTGATAGCGACGACGTTGGTGCCGGAGAAGGCCACCCTGGTCATTTCGTCGACGGCAGTGGCGTCAATGCCGGGGCGCTTCAGGGAGCGCGCCGTGGAGACGGTGGGAGTCGTCGCCAGCGGGTCGTCGCTGTAGTAGACCTGGTTGGACGCGTAAGCGCCCGCGACCAGGGTGGTGCCGTCGTAGGCGACGCTGGCAACCGCGCTGCCGGAGCCCGTCTTGAGGCCTTTCACGTTGGTATCCTTGGCCCGCCAGACGCCGTCGTTGGTGGCGGTGTCTACTTCAAGGCCTATGAAGACGGTGCGCTCGGTGTCGTCGCTCGCCAGGTAGGTGGGCGACAGCGCCAGGGAGCCGGCCGTGACACCGGTTTCGCTGACGATGGTTACCGGATACCCGGTAAAGCCTGCATCTACGTTCCAGAGCTTGGAAGAGGAAGCCAGGCTAAACAGCTGAAGCTCGACGATGTCTTCCGTGTCGTCGTGGGTCAGGCCGACCATCGTCAGGTCGGAGGGGAAGTTGGGGGAGAAGGTAACGGCCATTGCCGTAGTAACTGTGGCATTGATGGTGCCGGTGCCTGCGCCGTTGCCCCAGCCGCCGCGGTCGTTGGTTTCCGTCCAGGAAGGAGCGGCCGCGCCGATGTTGAAGTACCAGACGTTACCTTCCGAAGCCTCGGTGCCGGAAACCGCGACGTAGTTGATGCCGGATGCCGCCGCGGAGATGGCGAGGTCGGTCAGGGTTGCCGCCGCAGAGCCGCCGGTCTCCTGGACGGTGCCCAGGGTGGACCAGGTAGAGCCGCCGTTGGTGGAAATATAGACCGCCGGAGTGCTGGTGCTGGCTATTGCCACCAGGTCAGTGTCATCCGGGGCTATCGCCACCAGGTCGGGGGAGATGGGAAGACTAGCCTGGGTGACCCAGGTGTTCCCACCATTA
>JBDRGD010000142.1:0-2134 GCA_043818095.1 Chloroflexota bacterium | reverse complement strand
CCCGCCTCCCGCTGCTCATCGATGAGCCGGAGGATTTCTTACCCACCGACATCCCTGAGACCGACCTCCTTCTGGCCTTATCGGAGTCGGAGGGAGCGGCCCAGCTGGTCCCGGCCATCGCCCGCCGGAGCCATGCCCGCGCTGTCATCCTGCCCGTGGACGACGGGTCGTGGCTGCCGCCGGGCCTGCAGAACCAGGTGCAGGAAGAGCTAAAGCGGGAAGGCATGAGCGCGGTTTTCCCCCGCACTTTCTGCACCCTCACCGGGGACTACGCCGGCTACGGCAGCAAATCCGTCCCTTACTCCGACGAGTTTATTTCCGCTTTCGCCCGTTATTTCGGGAGACCGCAACTACAGGTCACCATCGACCAGTCGGGAGAAATAATCCTCGCCGTCGCCGTAAAGCGCGGCGCCCCCTGCGGTTCCACGCATCACGTTGCCAGTCTGCTGGTCGGGATGCCGGTTGCCGAAATTCTGCCCCGCGCCGGGCTGCTCGTCCACCAGTTTCCCTGCCTCGCCTCCATGCAGACGGAGGAAATCGATACCGGCGTCTTCGAGCCCCTGATGAGCGTTTCCGGTTATGTCATGAACGAAGAGCTGGCGCGAAAAATCGGGCATCATTAGAAGACACTTGACAAAATCTTGCGATTGCTCTTACACTGAAAGAAAGAAAAGCGCAAAAGGCTGCGAACGAGACTAGTAGCCTTCCAGCGGGGCCCAGAGAGCCGGGTAAGGTGTGAGCCGGCGCCAGCGCGGGGGGTGAATGGACTCGGGAGCCGCGGGCCGAAAGGGGAGTAGGCCTCGCCGGAAAGGGCACCGTTATTAAAGCCCGGGGTATCGCCTGTTTCACCCGGCCGTACCCGCTGAGATGGTTGCCCAAAGCGACTAACTAGGGTGGCACCGCGAAGGATTTGACTCCTCGCCCCTATGGCGAGGAGTTTTTTATTACCCGGAAGGAGCGAGTCCATGTATTATCCAACGCTGGCAGAAGTGAAGAAACTGAAAGGAAAAGGGAACCTGGTCCCGGTTTACCGGGAAATCGTGGCGGACCTGGAAACGCCCGTCTCCGCTTACCTGAAGGTGAGCCAGGGAGGCTATTCCTTCCTCCTGGAAAGCGTCGAGGGGGGACAGCGCCTCGCCCGCTACAGCTTTATCGGCACCGACCCCTACCGCCTGCTGAAGACGCTCCGAAGCGATGCCGCCGACCCCCTGGACCTGGTGCAGAAAGAACTGCAAAAATACCAGATTGTCCCCGCGGGCGACCTGCCCCGTTTCTGCGGCGGCGCGGTGGGCTACCTGGCGTACGAGACCATCCGGCGCTTCGAGGAGCTGCCCTCGCCGGAGGCCGACCCCCTGGACCTGCCCGAGGCGATTTTCATGTTCGTGGATACCATGCTGGTCTTCGACCACGTGACCCACAAGATAAAGGTCCTGAGCTATACCCGCCTCGACGGTGACATCGAGCGCTCTTACCGGGAAGCGACGGGGAAAATCGACCAGCTCATCGCGCGGCTGAACCAGCCGATTCCGCATCACCAGCACAGCATGGAACCCGTCCCCCCCACCGACAGCCCCCGCCTCACCTCTAACTTTACCCGTGAGCAGTTCGCGGACAGCGTCCGCCGGATAAAGGAATACATTACCGCCGGGGAAGCCATCCAGGCGGTGCTTTCCCAGCGCCTGGCGCAGCCTACGGACGCCGCGCCCTTCGCCATCTACCGCGCCCTGCGCTCCATCAACCCTTCGCCCTACATGTTCTTCCTCGACTTCAAGGACTTTCAGATTGTCGGGGCCTCACCGGAAATCCTCGTCCGGGTGGAGGACGGCATGGTGATGACCCGTCCCCTCGCCGGTACCCGTCCCCGCGGCAAGACCCCGGAGGAAGACAATCTGCTGGAAGAGGAGCTCCGCAGCGATGAAAAGGAGCGCGCCGAGCACATCATGCTGGTGGACCTGGGGCGGAACGACATCGGCAGGGTCAGCGAGCCGGGCACCGTGGCGGTGAGCAACCTGATGGACGTGGAGCGCTACTCCCACGTGATGCACCTCTACACCCATGTCCAGGGCAAACTGGACGCGGACAGCACCTCTTTCGACGCGCTGCGCGCCTGTTTCCCCGCGGGCACGGTCTCCGG
>JBDRGD010000141.1:0-10327 GCA_043818095.1 Chloroflexota bacterium | reverse complement strand
TGCAGCGCCTGCGCACGAACTGGCAGCAGTTCATCAAGGACATCCCCAGCGCCGTCAACAAGACGCCCGCAGCCGCGCTGCTGCGCAGCGGCGCCCGCCCCAAGGAAATCCAAGGAGACACGATTATCCTCTCCTTCAAGTACACGATACACAAGGAAAAAATGGAAATGCTGGAGAACCAGCGGATTGTGGATAAGATTTTCAGCGATTTTCTGGGACGTGCCTGCCGGGTGGCCTGCGTCTGCGAACCGGACAAGAACCACCTCGTCAATGCGGCGCTGAAGGCCGGTGCCCAGATAATCGACACGGAGGAACAATGAACAAGTTCATGATGCAGCAGGCCCAGAAGCTACAGCAGCAGCTGGCGAAAGCCCAGGAAGAGCTGGCGGACCTCACCGTAGAAGGCACCTCCGGCGGCGGCGCCGTCACGGTCACCGCTACCGGGCAGCAGAAAATAACCGCCGTGAAAATCTCCCCGGAGGTGGTCTCCGCGGAGGACGTGGAAATGCTGGAAGACATGGTCCTCGCCGCCGTCAGTGAAGCCCTGGCGAAATCACAGGAGGCCGCCGCCGCTCGGCTGGGCGGTTTGACCGGGGGACTGAAAATCCCGGGACTGATGTAAGTCAGCCAGGAGAAAGACCTTGACCCAGAACCAAGAAGCGCCGGCAGACGCCATCAACCAGCTCATCCGGGAACTGAACCGCCTGCCCGGCATCGGCCCCAAAAGTGCTCAGAGAATCGCTTTTTACCTGCTGCGCGCCCGGGAGGAACAGGGCAGGCAGCTGGCCGATGCGGTGCTCTCCCTGAAACAGCGGATTAAGCTCTGCTCCTCCTGCCTGAACGTCACCGAGGCCGACCCCTGCCCCGTCTGCCGCAACGAACAGCGGGACCGCACCCAGATATGCATCGTGGAGCAGCCCCAGGACATCCTCGCCCTGGAGCACACCGGAGCTTACCGGGGACTCTACCACGTCCTGCACGGTGCCCTCTCGCCCACGGAAGGCGTCGGCACGGAGGACATCCGCATCCGGGAGCTGCTGGAGCGCCTGCAAAACGGGAACGTTCAGGAGGTCATCCTGGCGACCAACACCAACCTGGAGGGCGAGCAGACCGCGCTCTATCTCAGCCGGGTCATCGCCCCCCTGGAGATAAAGGTCACCCGGCTCGCCCGCGGGCTGCCCTTCGGGACGGAGCTGGAATACGCCGATGACGTTACCCTCACCCGCGCCATCGAGGGCCGGTCGGAACTGTAATCAACCTCCTTTATGCCGCCTGACTATTTTGCGCAGAATTTCCCCTTTACGACTTATGTAAAGGGGAGTTTAAGAGGGGCTGCGCCCCTCTTAAGAAATCTTTTCCCCCTCTCCTTCATCCTGCCTCGCAAGGAGAGGGGGACACAGGGGGTGAGGTTCAAGATACCATGACAACCCCGCGCAGCTACCAAACGGAAGCCATCGTCATCCGCAAGACGAAGCTGGGGGAGGCGGACACCATCCTCACCCTCTATACCCCCCAACTCGGGAAAATTCAGGGCTTTGCCAAAAGCCTGCGCAAGACCAGGAGCAAGATGGCCGGGCACCTGGAGCTCATCACCCACAGCACGGTCACCCTGGCACGGGGCCGCAACCTGGACACCATCACCGGCAGCCAGACCATCGAGAGCTTTATCGGGATAAAGAACGACCTCTGGCTGACCTCCTGCGCCCTCTACGTCCTGGAACTGGTGCACCAGTTCACCGCGGAAAATATCGAGAACTACCCCCTTTTTCAGCTGCTGCAGGACACCCTGCAAGAGCTTTCCCGGGGAAACAATAAGGAGCTGCTGCTCCGCTACTTCGAGCTGCACCTGCTGGAGAAGGTAGGCTACCGCCCCCAGCTCCGGGAATGCGTCTCCTGCCACCGGCCGGTCGGCCCGGTGACCAACTACTTCAGCATCGGCGCCGGCGGGGTGCTCTGTCCGGAGTGCCCGGCGCCCCCCTCCCCGGCCTACCCGCTGTCCGTCAACGCGCAGAAAGTCCTGCGCCTGCTCCAGAACAGCGATACCGCCGTCATCGACCGTCTGAAGCTGGACGAGGGGCTGGAACAGGAACTGGAAAGGGCTATCGCCGCCTACCTCAAGTTCCTCCTGGAAAAGGACGTGAAGTCCGCCGACTGGCTGCGCAACCTGAAAAGCCAGCGGCTCAGCCTCAAGTCCACCGCTTTACCTCCGCCGGAAGATAGCTTATAATAGGCGTGTCGCCGGGGCAGTCCGGGGACTCATATATTAGTCAATAAAGACAGGAAAAGATAGCCATGCCTTCACCCTTGGGACGCATCTCACAGCAGCGCCTGGAAAAGCTGAAACAGCTCCGGGAAGCCGGCATCGAGCCTTATCCCAACCGGTTCAAGCGCACCCACACCACGCAGGAAGCCATCGCCCTGCTGGAGCGGCACGAGGCTTCCCCGGGAAAGGCGGAGCCAGTGGCAACCATCGCCGGGCGCGTCGTCGCCTACCGCTCGATGGGCAAGATTGCCTTCATGGACCTGCGCGACGGCACCGGGAAGATACAGCTCTACTTCCCGAAAAACAGTCTCGGTGAAGCGATATTAAACCTGCTCGGAGAACTGGATATCGGCGACATTATCGGCGCCCGCGGACGCCTTTTCCGCACCCGCACCCAGGAACCCACGGTGGAGGTCCGCGAGATGGCGCTCCTCGCCAAGTCATTGCAGCCATTGCCGGAGAAATGGCACGGCCTCACCGACGTTGAGAAGCGCTACCGCCAGCGCTACCTGGACCTCATCGCCAACGCGGAGACGAAGGACATTTTCCAGAAGCGGAGCCGGATTATCTCCGCCATCCGCCGCTTCCTTGACGAGCGCGGCTTTATCGAGGTGGAAACGCCCGTGCTACAGCCCTCCGCGGGCGGCGCGCTGGCAAACCCCTTCGTTACCCACCACAACGCCCTGGACCAGGACTTCTACCTGCGCATCGCCCTGGAGCTCCACCTCAAGCGACTGATTGTCGCCGGTTTCGACAAGGTCTATGAAATCGGGCGCATCTTCCGCAACGAAGGCGTCTCCACCCAGCACCACCCCGAGTTCACCATGCTGGAAAGCTACGAGGCTTACGCCGACTACGAGGACGTGATGGTCATGGTGGAGGAGATGGTCGCCCGGGTGAGCCGGGAGGTGCTGGACTCCACCTCGGTGAAATACGGCGAGGATACCATCGACTTCCAGCCGCCCTGGCCCCGCGTGAGCCTGCGGGAAGCGGTCAAAAAGCACAGCGGCATCGACTTCGTCAAATACCCCACCGCGGACGGCCTGCGGGAAAAGATGCGCTCGCTGAAGATGGATGCCGACCCGCAGAAGAACTGGGCGAAGCTGGTGGACGAGCTGTTCAAGACCTTCGTGAAACCGAAGCTGATTCAGCCCACCTTTATCGTGGACTACCCCGCCTCCATGTCCCCCCTCGCCAAGCAGAAGCCGGGCGAGGAGCGGGTGGTGGAACGCTTCCAGGCGCTGGCGGGCGGGCTGGAAATCGCCAACGCCTACACCGAGCTCAACGACCCCCTGGAGCAGCGGGCGCGCTTTGAAGAACAGCTGAAAGAGCGCGTGGACGCTACCGGCGAGCGCTGGACAATCGACGAGGACTACCTGCTGGCGCTGGAGCACGGTATGCCCCCCACCGGGGGCCTGGGCGTCGGCATCGACCGGCTGGTCATGCTGCTCACCAACCAGTCCGCGATACGCGAGGTTATCCTCTTCCCGCAGCTCAAGGAAAAAACGCAGGGAGTTTAAGAGGGGTAGAAATGCTTGACCTGAAGTTCATCAGGGAGAACCCGGACGCCGTCCGCGAAGCCATGCGCCACCGCCACGACACCGCGCCCATCGACGAAATCCTGCGGCTGGACACGGAGCGCCGCGAGCGCATTACCGCGCTGGAGGAGCTGCGCCGCAGCCGCAAGGAACTCTCCCGGGGCAGGAACGAAGATGCCGCTCAGGAAGGACGTGACCTGCGGGAGAAAATCAGGGCCGCCGAAGAAGAGTTGAAATCCGCCGAAGACCGCCTGAACGACCTGCTGCTCACCGTGCCCAACCTCCCCGGCGACACCGTGCCGGTGGGCGAAGGCACGGAGGACAACGTGGTGCTACGGACGTGGGGAGAGATTAAAGACCCCGGTTTCAAGCCGCGTCCCCACTGGGAGCTGGGGGAAGCGCTGGGGATTATCGACTTCGAGCGCGGGACGAAGCTCTCGGGCACGCGCTTCTACGTTCTGAAGGGCGCCGGCGCCCGCCTGCAACGCGCCCTTATCGCCTTCATGCTCGACCTGCACGTCACGGAGCACGGCTACCAGGAGATTTACCCGCCCTACATGGTCAAGCAGGAATGCATGGTCGGCTCCGGGAACCTGCCCAAGTTCGCCGATAACCTTTACCACGACGCCGAGGACGACCTCTGGTTCGTCCCCACGGCGGAGGTGCCGCTGACCAACATGCACCGGGACGAGATTCTCCCGCCGGGGACCCTGCCGATATACTACGTGGCTTACACCGCCTGCTTCCGCCGGGAGAAGATGTCCGCGGGCAAAGATACCCGCGGCATCAAGCGGGGACACCAGTTCGACAAGGTGGAGCTTTACAAGTTCACCGACGCGGGGTCGTCCGACGCCGAGCTGGAAAAGCTGACCGCCGACGCCGAGGACGTCATCCGGCGGCTCGGCCTGCCTTACCGCATTCTACAGCTCTGCACCGGCGACCTGGGCTTCGCCTCCACCAGGTCCTACGACATCGAGCTCTGGGCGCCCGGCTGCGAGGAGTGGCTGGAGGTCAGCTCCTGCTCCAACTGCCGGGATTTCCAGGCAAGGCGCGCCAACGTCCGCTACCGCCCCACCGCGGACGCCAAGCCCCAGTATGCCCACACCCTGAACGGCTCCGGCGTCGCCCTGCCGCGCCTGCTCATCGCCGTCCTGGAAAGTTACCAGCAGGCGGACGGGAGCATCCGCATCCCGGAGGCGCTTCAGCCCTTTTTCGGTGGGGACATTATCAAATAAGCGCGGCTTTCAGCGCCACCTGTCGACCGATTTGGTGACCGCTTTCCCCTGACCGCCGGGCCACCATACCGAGTGTTTGCCGGGACCGCCCACGACGATGATAATGACGTCCTCCGGCGCGGCAATCATCGGCATCAGGCGGTCGTCGGGCGCGGTCTTGGACTCGGGAAAAAGCTCGCGGGCGTGGATATTATCGCCCAGGTATTTCCAGTCGCGCAAAGGCTGGCGGGCCTTCTGGTAAAGGTAGTCCCGGATACCCGCCTTCGTCCAGCCGTCCCGGGCAGCGAGCGCGGCCGCTTCCGGGTTCAGCCCCAGCACCATCTCCATTCCCTGCAATAAGCCCAGGTTGTTGATGCCGACGACGCTGGCGGCGATGGTGTCCAGAATCTGCTGGAAAACGTGCGTCTCGTGACCGAAGATGTCCACCTGGGAGTTAATCGATTCCACGGTCACCGTGCTGGTGCCGGGAGCAAAGCCGCGGTCGACATTCAGGGGCGGCCAGCCGGGGGGCAATGCCGACTCGTTTTCGGCGAGGCAGTTGGTGTACTCCCAGGCGGCGCCGTAGGTCGTCATATCGGTTACCGCCGGGATAGCGCCGCCGATGTTCCGCGCCATGAGGTTGAGAGCGCGCCCGATGGTGGCGTTGGCCTGGTGTCCCGTCCCCAGGGCGTTGCTGCCGGAGTTGATATCCAGTTCGTCACGGACGGGCCCGTTGACCACCAGCAGCGGCGAGTTAGCCCCCGTGGTCGTTACCCATCCCGCCATGTTGTTCACGGGGTCGGCTAACGCCTCGGCGGCCGCCAGGACCACCGGCAGATACTCCGACCGGCACCCGGCCATCGCCGCGTTAATGGCGACCATCTTTACCGTAGCGGCGCCGCCCCGCGGCGGCAATTCCCCCACCAGTTCACCGGGCGAGTGGCTGGTACCCTGAAGCATCTCCGCCACCAGCTCCGGCGTGGGCGGAACGATAGGCAGGCCGTCCGTCCAGTTCCGCTCGTAAAAAGCCCGGAAGACCTCCCTCATGCTCCCGGCAACCCGGATGGTCTCCTCCGCGTCGGGCTCGTTGGTCGCTGCCCCCTGCCCCCGCGACTGCGTCAGCGCCGCCACGATGGCTTCCAGGGCGGCATCCGCCCGTTCCTGGGCCTCCGCTACCGGTATCCCCCCCAGGGGGTGCGGCACGGTCAGTATCGCCAGGTCGGGCATCCCCAGCGAGCGTGCCGTGATTTCCGCCAGGGGCTTGAAGGACGTGGTCACGATGGTGAGGGTGGGAACACCCTGCTTTTCGATTTCCAGCGCGTCGTGGACAAGCCACGTCGTACAGGACCCTCAATCGCCGGTGGAAAGAATCACGACGTCGCATTTCTCCGCCACCTCTTTCAAGGCGGCAGGAGACGCGCCGCGCGTCATATCCGGTTTCCCCGGCAGGAACTCCTGCAGGCTGATATCCGGGAAGCGTTCCCGCAGCCGCTCCCCCGCCCGCAGCAGGAAAACCTCGCCGTTGGGCTTCAGGTTCCAGAAAAGCCCGACCCTCTTACCCGCGATTTTTTCGATACCGGGAGCAACGTCTGTCCGCAGCGCTTTCACCGGGGCTTCCGGGACGAGAAGCTCCCACTTCGCCTGCTTATTTACCATGCTCGTATTACCTCCTGTTTTGCGGCGGGGAATGGAAAATTCCTTTACTTGTAACATAATTGCCCTGCCATGTCAAACCAGCGCCAAATTATAAAGCCCCCCTTTCCGTTGCCAGCACGGGCAGATACGGAGTACAATCAGGTACACATTTAAGCCCCGAGGTGAACAATGGCGCTGAAACCGGAAGGAAGGCTGGTAGATTTTCTCCAGGAAAGCCGCTTTGCGGACCTGCCCGGAGAGACCGTCGCCTTCATGAAGGACATCGTCCTCGGCATTTTCGGCACCACCGTTGCCGGGTGCCGCGAGGACGGCTGCACCGCGGTCCGGGAACTGGTGCGGGAATGGGGCGGCAGAGAGCAGGCCACGGTGCTGGGTTACGGAGACAGGGTCCCGGCGGCCAACGCCGCCCTGGTCAACGGCACGATGGCCCGCGCTTTAGACTTCGACGAGGTGCTCCACGGCCCCGGCGCCGGTGCCTGCCACGCGGGGGCGCTGGCGGTACCCGCCGCCCTGGCGGTAGCGGAGCTGCGGGGCGGCGCTACCGGGCAGGAGTTCCTGGCGGCCCTGGTCCCGGGCATGGAAATCGCCGCCCGGATAAACGCCGTTACTTACTACGACGGCGTTGAGGGCACGGGGTTCTGCGGCATCTTCGCCAGCACGGCCATCGCGGGAAAACTGCTGGGTCTCAGCCGGGAGCAGCTGTTTCACGCCTTCGGACTGGCCCTTAACCGGGCTTCCGGGACCCTCCAGAACTACACCGAGCATACCCTTGCGCCCCGGCTGGTGGAGGGGTGGGCCGCCCGCGACGGCATCACCTGCGCGCAACTGGCGCAGCGGGGCGTCACCGGTCCCCGGGAATTCCTGACGGGACCCTACGGCTACTTTCACCTTTTCAACCGGGACCGCTACGACCTCCAGGCGCTCACGGGAAGCCTGGGCAGAGACTATTATTTTACCCGGGCGGAGTTCAAGAAAGCCCCCTTCTGCGGGGGCATGATTGACGCCATCGGCGCGGTCACGGCACTGGTCAAAGAAAAGGGCCTTACCGCGGAGGCGGTGGCGGGGGTGGAAGTCCGCCTGCCGGACTCTCTCCGCCTTATCGTCGGGAACCCGTTTATACCGGGGGCTAACCCCAAAGTGACCGCCCAGTTCAGCATCCAGTACGGCATCGCCAGCGTCCTGCTGCGCGGCGGTTGCCGCCTCCACGACTTCAGCGAGGAGAGCATCCGGGAACCGGCCATCGCGCGGCTCATCGAGAAAATCCGGGTGGACGCCTCCCCGGACAGCCGGACGACCATCGCTATCACCACCGGAGACGGTGCGGATTTTACCGTCAGCGTAGACGCCCCGCACGGCCCGGCGCACCCGCCCACCCCGGAGGAGCACCTCAGCCATTTCCGGGAATGCCTGCGCTATGCCCGGGAGGCGGGAACGGCTTTGCCCGACGCGGAAAAGCTCCCTATGCTGGTCGGTAAACTGGAGAAGCTGGAGGACGTCAGGACGCTGCTGCCATATCTGGTCAGTCCTTTCGTGAATTCTCACAGATGATTGTTCGTATGTTTCCTTTGCCGGGCTTTCCCGATACAGTTATACCACCGTGAGCTCTGACCTTAGCCTACCCTGCTGTGATTTATCACAGCAGTCTTATGTGATAGCTATTTAAATTGAAAACAAAGTTATAGAAGGATTCATGTAATGAATTAATAGTAGTTTTTCACGGAAGAAAAACGAGAGGGGCTCCCCGGTTTCCCGGGGAACCCCTCGTTTTCTTTATTTCACCCTGCCCGGCTAGTCGTAGCGCCGCATCACGCGGAACGCATACCAGAGGACGAAGCCGACGATGATGGCGGTCACCAGCCCGATGATGCCGATGAGCAGCCAGCTGGTTACCGGTGCCGGCGCGGGTGCGGGTGCCGGAGCAGGAGCAGGGGGCGGTGCCGGCGCGGGCGGAGGTGCGGGGGCGGGGGCCGGCGGTGCCGGTGTCGGTGCCGGAGGTGTCGGTGTGGGGGCCGGCGGCGACTTGACGTTGACAGTGCTGGTCAGCCCGTTCACGGCGATTTCATAGGTGCCGCCCGTCGACAGTATGGTCGAGAAGGTAAGCTTGGTAGTGAACCCACCCTTCAGGCTTATCGTCTCGGTCTGGACGGAGGTGCCGTTAATCTTCAGGACGGCTATGTAGCTGCCTGTCAGGTCACCACTGTTGGCAACATCAACGCTGACATCGATGGTATCGCCGGGGTTAATCACCGCGGGGCTGATAGCCAGGTTGCTGATGTCGAAGCTGGCCGGTTTATTGTAGGCGGCAATGGCGAAGTTGGTGAAATGGTCGGTGTCACCGCTAATGGTGTTGGTGTCCGGGTCAACGACGACGTTGTCGAGCTGTACCCACGCGCTGCCGTCCCAGTAGACGATAACCAGGTCCTCCTCGGCAACACCGGCAGGGATGGCGGAGTCGCTGTAGCTGAACGTGATGGTTATCGGCGGGTCGAAGGTCGCGCCGTCGGGCCCCAGGTCATAGGTAAGCACCAGGGCGCCGCCGGGCGGTGGCGGGACCGAGGCCGGAAGGGAGGTCACCGGAGTGATACTTATTTCGCTGATGGGGGCACCTGACGCCGTCTTGCCGGTGGTGCCCTGCTTTATGTTAACGGAAACCTTCTTGTCCGCTGATTCCACCTTCGTCTGATTGGCGAATTTACCCTGGCTATCAACCTTGCCGGTCAGCTTGGTCACGCCCGGCTTGGTGGAAGGCGGCGGCGTTCCGCCGGTCCTGAAGCCTTCGTCAGGACCGGTTGTTGCCGGAGACGCCATCGTTACGGATGAGCTCACATTATTGGTGAAAGCTTTACTCGCATCACCATCATCACCATAGACAATAGCTCTAATCGCGTATACGCCCGTCGGCCAGGATGTGGAGGGTGTCCAGGTAACGGAATATGTCAGGGAAGTCGGCCCGGAATAATCGCTCCCGTCACCGTAGCCATAGCCAAAGCCGGGGGTAAGGGAGATTATCCCAAAAGTGCCCGTCTGGTATCCGTATCCGTAACCGAAGCGGGGGGTGGTAGTGGCATATACCCAGCCAGTGCCACTCGTCCCCGTTACGGAAACCGTGCCCCCGGAGGTACTGTACGACTTGGAGGCGCTGGAACTTGCTGAACCAGGAATGGGCATATCGGTACAGTTGATTAGATTACTGCCCTTGGAAATCTGGAGGGTTACATTCTGTATCGGTAATTGATCGATCGTATCCTCAACGGTGATGGTTACGGTGAAGCTGTAAGCACTGCCCAGGTTCCCGGAGCCGGATGTCGGGCTGATACTCACCGTCAAGGCTTTGGCAGCCGGAGCAAACCAGAGCATAGCTCCGATGGTCAATACAAGTAATATCGGCAGCAATAACCTGAGGTTGTTGCGCACCAGTATCGCCATCGGTACGCGGGGGCTGGTTTCGTTCGCTTTGCTTAACATGTTCACCACCATCTCTCCAATATGTCTGGAGATACTTTTTCCCACTGCCGTATCAGGCAGGTGTAGCGTCCTTTTGCTCTTTAGAGAGGATTTTTCCTTGAGTTTGGCAAGAGCCGATTCCGCAATATGCAGCAGCTCCCCCGGTTCTTTAGAGGCAAGATGCCCCGGTATTTTACCCGCGGAGATAAGCA
>JBDRGD010000140.1:0-11599 GCA_043818095.1 Chloroflexota bacterium | reverse complement strand
CGCGGGCATGGCTCCGGCGGGCGATGGCCGGGACCAGCTGGGCCGCTCCCTCCGACTCCGATAAGGCCAGAAGGAGGTCGGTCTCAGGGATGTCGGTGGGTAAGAAATCCTCCGGCTCATCGATGAGCAGCGGGAGGCGGGCGGGCAGGGCAATGGTTGCCAGCGACCAGCCGGATGGGGCGTTTTGCGCAATATGGGCGGCTATCCGCCGGCCGTAATTGCCCTGTACCGCGATGAGGATTTTCATACTGTCTAACCTTTGCATAAAGTATCAATTACCTGGGCCATCGCTTTCTTCCCGCCAGGTAGTCACTCTGGAGGTCCAGACCAGTCCGACCGCGTGCTCAAGCACCGCACGGCGCGGGGCGGGCAAATCGTTCAAAGGAGGCAGGGTGGGCACCGTCAGGCGCTGGAGGAAGGGGGAGCGTTTTTGCAGTTCGAGTACCGCCGTCCAGGCCCCGCCGTAGACCAGGTAATCGAGGCTGCGGGCTTCTCCTTCCAGTATTTCCCGGGCGTGGTTGCCGACCCGGATGAGAAAAGCCTCAATCTGCTTTTCCCGGTGACGCCGGAAACGCGCCTGCGAGGAGCCGCCCTTCTTGTGCCGCCCGTGCACCAGCCCCGTGCCGACCTTGCTGGCGAGCAGTTCCTCCCCGCGGCAGATACCTATGGCGTAGGCGCCAAGACGCACCAGCACCAGCGCAATCCTGATGTCCTGCGAGAGCATCTCCCGCAGCGGCGCGACGGCATAGCCTGTTTCTCTCAAAGTCTCTTTTATGGGGAAGGGCGGGCGCACCAGGAATTTCCCGGCATTCCCCCAGAAGAGCGCCCCTCCGGTGGGGGCGTCGCTCATGATAGCGCCGATTTCCCCAGCGACAGACTCGGGCAGGGCGGGATCGGCGGTCCATTCTTGTCCCGGTGACATGAAAAATGACCGGGCGTTCTCACCGGGCAGCCGCCCGATTTCTTCCAGGAGATTGAGCGTGGCGCTGCGGCTGAGCCGGCGGGTCCGGGAGATTAGCGTCATCGCCGGGTCTCCTTAAAGCCGGGCGACGGTCACGCCGTCGCCGCCTTCATCACGGGCGCCGCTGCGAAAGGAGCGCGTGAGCGGATGGGTCGCCAGGAAATCGCGGACAATCTGCCGGAGCGCGCCCGTGCCGATGCCGTGAATGATGCGGACCTCTGCCAGGTTCGCGGTCACGGCGTCGTTGAGATAGGTGTCCAGCAGCGGTTCTACTTCGTCGGCGCGCTTGCCCCGCAGGTCGAGCTCCAGGGAAACGTGCCTGCCTGCCGGCCTTTTGCCGTAAAGGGGCGCTGCCGGAGAAACACCGGCGTCAGGTGGGGGTGTCGCTTTCGTCAGCGCATCCAGGTCCAGCCTTATCTTGGTCGTGCCCGCCTGTACCTCCGCCTGGCGGGTATCCTCGAAGACGGACAGCACCATCGCCGTCAGGCCGGCTTCCGGCCACCAGACCGTATCCCCCGCCCGGATGATATCGTCCCCGGCGGCACCGGACGCTTTACCGGACACGGGCTGCCAGGCCTCGCTGCGCAGCTGGGACTGAACTGAAGCCAGGCTCTCCCGCGCCCGGCGCAGGCTTTCCGCGGACCTCTCCCGACGCAACTCGGCGGCCGCCTGGCGGAGCTCTTTCTGGAGGCCGGCGGACTCCCTGACGATGTGGTCCCGTATCTCCTGGATAATCTGGTTTTCCGTTTCCTGCTGTTTCTGTTTGGCCGCGGCAAGTTCCTCGTTCTGCTGTCGCAGCTTTGCCTGCTCCGCCGCCAGTTCCCCGCGGAGGGCGGCCACCCGCTCCCGTTCCGCCATGATGCTGGTCAGCAGTTCTTCCATCTGCTGCGAGCCTTTCGGCAGCAGGTCGCGCGCTTCGTTAATAATCACTTCGGGCAGGCCCAGACGGGCGGCGGTCGCCAGGGCGTTACTGCCCCCGGGAACGCCCACGGTAAGGCGGTAGGTCGGCTTCAGGGTCGCCGGGTCGAACTCCAGCGAGGCGTTCTGCATGCCCGTGGTGTTGTAGGCGTAGGCTTTCAGGTCGCTGAAATGGGTCGTGGCGACGGCGACGATGTGCCCGGAAAGAAAGTAGTGTAAAATAGCCCGTGCCAGCGCGGTGCCCTCCGTAGGGTCGGTGCTGGTCCCCAGCTCGTCGAGGAGCACCATGCTGCGCGCGGTGGCATTGGTGGTGATGCGTACGATGTTGCTGATGTGCCAGCTGAAGGTGGACAGAGTCTGCTCGATGCTCTGCTCGTCGCCGATGTCCGCGAAGATATTATCGAAGACGGGCACGGTGCTCTCCGGGGCGGCGGTAATCGGCATCCCCGCCTGCGCCATCAGGCTGAGCAGCCCCATCGTTTTCAGGGTCACCGTCTTGCCGCCGGTATTCGGGCCGGTAATCAGCAGGACGAGAAACTCATCGCCGATTTCCACGGAAAAGGGCACCGCTTTCTCGAAAAGAAGGGGATGCCGGGCATCTACCAGCTTGAGAACGGTGTTCCGGCGGGAAGCGTCCTCAGGAAAAGGCACGATAACCGGCTCGGCGGCCTTCATCTTCGCCGCGAACCTCGCCTTGGCGAGCGCGAGGTCGAAATCGGCGGCGAGAACGATATTTTGCGCTATCTCATGGTGGCAGGCGCCCACCTCCATGCTGAGATTGCCCAGGATGCGCTCCACCTCGTTCTTTTCGGCAATCACCAGCTCACGCAGGGCATTCCCCATGCCGACCGTGCCCGTAGGCTCGATAAATACTGTCGCAGCGGTGTTGGAGATGTCATGGATGATGCCCTTGATTTCATGGCGGCTCTCAATCTTTACCGGGATGACGTAGCGGCCGTCCCGTTCCGTGATGAAGGTGTCCTGTAAAAAGCGGCGCCACCGCGTCGCATTAACCATGTTTTCCAGGCGCTCCATGAGATGCTGGCGGGTCTCCCGCAGCTGCTGGCGGATACTGGCAAGCTGGGGCGACGCGGAGTCAAGGACCTCTCCGGAGGGGTCGATGCAGCTGCCGATGTCCCGCTCAATCTGGGCAAAGGGCGTGATGCCCTGCACGATATTCCAGAGCAGGGGGAAGTCTGCCGCCTGCGGGCCGCAGAAAGCGCGCAGGTCACGCAGCGCCGCCAGAGTCCCTTTCACGGCCAGGAGCGTCCCGGGCTCCAGCATGATGCCGAGGGAGGCCGCGCCCACCTCTTCCCGGATGTCGGTAAGGCCGCCGATGCCAAAGTTTGGCTCTTGAGATAGCAGCTGGCGGGCTTCCGCAGACTGGCCGAGCAGCACCCGCAGCCGTGCCGGGTCAGGCACGGGGAGGAGCGCCAGCGCCTGTTCGCGGCTGGTGCTGAACGAGGTATACCCCGCCAGCAACTGCCTTACCTGGGGAAACTCCAGCATTTCCAGGCTTTTCGCGTCCAAAGCTCGTTGTTTCTCCTGCGGAATGGCTGTAAACATTATAGCATGATGCCTGTTTCGGGGCAGGACATCCGTTTTACCGTTTTACCCGGTCAGAGGGTTTTTCTGAAGCTGAATAGTACTATTGGACTACCCCTATTAGCCTATTTGATGGATTGTTATTTAGCCTCAAAGATGTCATGCTAGATTCGGAATAATATGTTATTCACCGGCGGCTCTTCCCGTAATACTGTTCGGATACTGCCCCGTGAGCGCGGGGACATAAATTGCAGTGAAAGGCAGGTAAGATGCCCCGTATCCTGCGGACGATATCAGCGGTAACGATTACTTTAGCCCTATTGCTCTTCTCCGGTTTTTCCGGGTTCCTCGGCGGGGGAGCGGTCCAGGCGCAGAGCAGCCCGGACCTGGTTATCCAGAGCATCACCTGCACGCCCGGTTATCCCGCGGTAGGGGAAGAGGCTACTTTCTACGTTACCGTCAAGAACCAGGGCAGTGTGAACGCCGGCGCATCCCAGGTGGCTTTCTACGTCGATGCTACTCAGGTGACCTCGGCTCCGGCGGGGGCGCTGAATGCCGGGGCGGTGACCACCCTGAACTTCAAGTGGAAGGTCACCATCGGCGCTCATGTAGTCAAAGCCGTTGCCGATTATGCTCACGAGGTCGCAGAAAGCCAGGAAAACAACAACGAGGGGAATTTCTCCTTCTCGCCGCTGGCGCCGGACCTGGTTGTTCAGGAAATAAAACTCGACCCGGAAGAGCCCTCCAAGGACGATACCGTCTCGATTAGCGTGGTTATCAAGAACCGGGGCAGCAGCCAGTCGCGTTTTACCAAGGTGGCCCTGTTCCTCGATGATGCCCCACGCGGGGAGATGGACGTTCCCGTCCTGGCGGCAGGAGCGACGATTACCCGGAGTTTCACCTGGGCGGCCAAGGAAGGAAACCACGTAGCCCGGGCGAGGGTGGATACCCAGGACCTGGTCCTGGAGAGCGATGAAAATAATAACGAAACAATACTGACCTTCGCCACACAGGCTCCGGACCTGCTGGTCGAGATTATCTCCTGGACCCCGGAACTGCCTTCCAAGGGGGACGATGTTACCTTCACCGTCACCATAAAAAACCAGGGCACAGGCAAGGCGGACTACTTCTTCGTGGCGTTCTTTGTCGACGATGATTCCCTGGGTTCGGTATCCGTAGACCCTCTGGCGGCGGGGCTGAGCGCCAACACGACCTTTACCTGGAAGAGCAAGACGGGAAACCACGAGATTAAGGCCGTCGCGGACTCCAACTTCTGGCTGCTGGAAACCGACGAGGCGAACAATACGAAGACCGTGACCTTCTCGCCATTATCACCGGACCTGATTATCAAGAGTGTTTCCTGGATGCCGACGAGCCCGTCCGTGGGAGACACGGTGACATTCACCGTCATCGTGGAGAACCAGGGCAACGGGCGCTCGGACAGCACGAACCTTGCCTACTACATCGAAGCTTCCGTCACCGGTTCCCAGCCCATACCGGCAATCGATGCCGGGTCTACAGCGAAGCATACCTTCACCTGGACGGCGGAGGCGGGGAAACGCCCGGTCAAGGTGGTCGCCGATGTGACCAAGACGTGCCTGGAGAGCCTGGAAGATAATAACGAGAAGGTCGTGGAGTTTACCCCCGTCGCCCCAGACCTGGTCGTCCAGAGCATTACCTGGGAGCCCGTGGCGCCGATAGTCGGGGATAAGATCACTTTCACCGTAGACCTGAAGAACCAGAGCAGCGGCAAGGCGTCCGCTTCCCATGCGTCTCTTTACATCAACAATGTGCTACTGGGCTCCAAGTCCATCGGAATTATCGAGGCGAATGGTGAGGCCAACGAAACTTTCACCTGGACGGTGGCGCCAGGGCAGCAGAACGTCCGCGCCGTGGCGGACTCCAGCAATCAGAACCTGGAAAACGATGAGAACAACAATGAAAAGACATTTGCCTTTTTGCCGGCAGCTCCGGACCTCGTCATCCAGGATATCGCTATCGTTCCTCAGGACCCTTCCCCCGGGGATAAGGTGACCTTCACCATCAGCGTAAAGAACCGGGGCGACGGCCGGGCGGAATACTCCCACCTTTCCTATGACATCGACGGCACCCCCCGGGGCTATGATGAAATCCAGGAGATCGCCGCGGGGGCGGTAGTGAGCAGGACCTTTACCTGGACCGCGGAAAACGGCACGCACACCGTTACCGCCGTGGCGGACGCGGATGAAAATCTGGTGGAGAGCGCCGAGGACAACAACATCAAGACCCTTCATCTTCCGCCTGCTGACCTGGTTATCAACAGCGTTAGCTGGACACCGGAGAGCCCGGCAGCCGGGGAAACCGTCACTTTCACGGTTACGGTCAGCAACCAGGGCAGTGGTGAAGCCGGGGCTTCCCGGGCCACCTACTACGTGGACGACGCGGAAATGTCTTCCGCGGAGGTGCCCGGCATCGGCCCGGGGGCTACGGAGACCGTGACCTTCACCTGGACGGCGGCGGTCAACTCCCCCGGCATCCGCTTCGCGTTGGACTCCTCCGATACCCTGGCGGAGAGCGACGAGACAAACAATGAAAAGTCGTTCGTGTTCGCCCCCGCCGTTCCCGACCTCACCGTTTCGGCTATCGACTGGGCGCTGAATAGCTTCCAGGATACCGGTGAGGTCACCATCACGATTACTGTCGAAAACCAGGGCACCGGGACCTCCGGCGGTTTCTATCTCACCTGTTTCAGCGATGATGTCTATCTCACATCTACGATGGTGGACGCCCTTGCTGCCGGGGAAACGAAAAAGCAGGTATTCACCTGGAAGGGTGACTCCGGCGTCCATAAAATCAGGGTTGTGGCGGACTCGGACAAGACCATTACGGAGAGCCTGGAGACCAATAACGAAAAGACGGTCACCATCTCCACGATAATGCCGGACCTCTTCGTCGAGAAAGTCACCTGGATACCGCAGGCCCCCCAGATGGGAGACCTGATTACTTTCCATGTCAACGTGAAAAATCAGGGCACCGGGAAAGCCGACGCCTCCCGCGTCGCTTTCTACGTCGATGACGAGTTCAAGGGCTACGCTGATTTGCCGGCGATTAATGCCGGAGCCTATGCCTCCCGGTCTTTCACCTGGCTTGCCGAAGAAAAAACGCAGAATTTTAAGCTGGTGGTGGATTCTTCAGACACGGTCACCGAGATTAACGAGACGAACAATGAGGTCAGCAAAACGCTGAAGTTGCTGGATGCGCCCAGGCTCCCCGGTAATAATGCCACGGAGGGGGACCAGGGCGGTTCCCTGCTGGATACGCTTCCACTGGAATGGTGGTGGCTGCTCGTCATCGTGGGCGTGGTGCTCAGTATCACGCTCGGCGTCGTCTGGATGAAATCGCAGTAATCGGTCGTTTCATCCCTTTCATCCCATCATCCCTGGCAGGTTGACAAACGGGGATAACCGCGGCATATAATAACGCGGTCTCACGCTTTCCCTAGCCTACAGCCGGGACAACCTTTGCGGAAGGAAATGGCCGATGTCACGAACCGCCGCCTTTAAGAAGCTGCTGGAACCCCTGCCGATTAACCACGTAGTGTTTCGAAATCGCGTGGTGAAGTCGCCCCAGCGGTTCGGTTATGCTGCAGCAGACGGCGGGGTATCGCAGCGCGTCCTTGACTGTTACGAAGGCCTCGCCCGCGGGGGCGCCGGCGTCCTCATCGTGGGACATGCCTACATCGATTTTCCTCAGGGCAGCAAAGGCCTGCAGCTTTCCGTTGCCGCGGACCGGGACGTCGCCCTGTTCGCCCGGCTGGCGGAGGTTGCCCACCGGCACGGCTGCCCGGTAATCCAGCAGATAAGCCATGCCGGGCCGGAGCATAACTCCCAGACGTCCGGAAAGCCGGCCCTGGGCCCTTCTGAGCTTGGCGCCGATTATATGCGCGAGACCCTGGGGCGCAGCTTTAACCTCAGGGCGCTGACCGCCGGGGAAATCGAGGATATCATTCTGAAATTCGCCCGGTCCGCGGAACGGGTGAAAAAGGCGGGTCTGGACGGAGTGGAGATTCACGCCGGGAACGACTATCTGCTGGCTTCTTTCCTCTCCCGCGTCTGGAACAGGCGGGATGATGATTACGGCACCGCTACCCTGGAAAACCGGACGCGCCTGGCCGTAGCAGTTTTGAGAGCGATACGGGAAAGCGTCGGCCCGGACTTCCTCGTCGGCTTCCGGATGAACGGCGCGGAATACGGCGCCGCGGAAGCCACTACCGTCTCTGAGGGTCAGCAGATTGCCCGGCAGGCGGTGGCCGCCGGCGCGGACTATCTGAATATTCTGCGCAAGGGCTTCGGAGCGTTTAACCTCTTCTCTGCCCCCGACCCCGTGCTTTATCCCCAGCCGCCCAACCCCGGCTGGAACGACGCCGACCGGCTCAGCATCCGGACGGGGAGCGGGGCGCCTATCGCCGCCGCCATCAAAGAAGTCGTCTCCGTGCCGGTAATCATCGGGGGCGGTATGACCCCCGTTTCCGGGGAGGCGATATTGCGGAACGGCGCTGCGGACGCCATCGGTTTCGGCAGGCCGCTGCTCGCCGACCCGGAGTTCCCCCGCAAGCTCGCCGAGGGGAGATGGGGGGAAATCGTCCCCTGCATCAACTGCGGGACGTGCCAGGAGTGTAACGCCAGGAATATCCCGGTAATCTGCCGCGTGAATCCGGCCCTGGGCAGGGAGCGCGAGATGGCTATCATTCCCGCGGCAGAGAAACGCCGGGTGGCGGTAGTGGGTGGCGGACCGGCGGGCATGGCGGCAGCAAGGATGGCGGCGCTACGTGGGCACGACATTACCCTTTACGAAAAAGAGCCCCGGGTGGGCGGACTGCTGCCACTGGCGGCGCTGGTGAAAGGAACGGAAGACGAGGACTTGATGGGACTATCCCGCAGCCTGCAGTCGCAGCTTAAGCGCCTGGGGGTGAAAATCAGGCGGGGCGAGACTTTTCCCGAAAAGGGGTCGAACTTGCCGGACGTTATCATTCTCGCCAACGGCGGGACTCCGGCAGGTTTGGGAATCCCGGGAAGCGAACGGTCTAATGTCGTTACCACGGACGGCCTGCGCCGCCGGAGTCGTTTCTTCCTGAAACTCCTCGGTCCCCGCGTCATGGGACGTCTGACGAGGTTCTGGCTGCCCGTCGGGCAAAGGGTGGCGATTATCGGCGGAGCGATACACGGCTGCGAGGCGGCGGAGTTCCTTGTTCGCCGCGGCAGGAAGGTCACCATCCTCGAAGAATCTGATGAGCTTGGCGCGGGTATGCCGGACTCCCGTAACCGCAAGGCGCTGCTCAGCTGGCTGAACAAGAAGGGCACGGTCAGCTTCTGCGGGGTGCGCTACCGGGAATTCACGGAACAGGGCCTGCGCATCACGAACCGGGAGGGGCAGGAGCGGATGATTACCGCGGACACGTTCCTGGTGGCGCTGCCGCCCCGCCCCGACGACTCTCTTCTCAAAGCAATGCAGGGGAAAGTGCCCGAGGTCCATCTTATCGGTGATGCTCTCCGGACGGGACTGCTCCTGGAGGCCCTGGAAGACGGCTGGAAAACCGGGCTGAAAATCTGAAGAGACCTCTTTTCGCTTTATCTGCCGTCCGGGTCATCCAGCCCGAAAAGCCGTGCGATAACCTCGGGATAATTATATCCGTTGCCGTCCGATTTCAGGTTGCGGATGGGGTCTTTCAGCATCCCGCTGACGATTGTTCTCGTCATTATTTCGAGGCGGCGCTTATCCTCGCCGGTCAGTCCGGGCAGCTTCTTCAGCGTGCGTTCCAGGTGCGCGCGCCGTATCGCCTCGGCTTTGCCCGTCAGGGCTTTTATCAGCGGCCTGACCTCATACTCCCGCCACCAATCGCGGAAGGAGGCGACCTCTTCCGCAACGATTTTTTCCGCATAGGCGATTTCACTCTCGCGCTGCTTCAGGTTCTCCCGGGAAAGCCCGGTAATATCGTCGATGTTATGAAGAAAGACATGGTCGATTCTGCCGACGGCCGGTTCAACGTTCCGGGGGACGGCGATATCGATTATCACGAGGGGAATCTGCGGGCGTCCCGCCATGGCGCGCTTGACCTGCCCGGTATTCAGGGTATAATGAGGCGCCCCGGAACAGGAAATTACCATGTCCGCGTCCGCCAGCTCTCCGGGAAGGCCTTCCATGCCAGCGGGCGTTCCCCCCAGCTGTTCCGCCATGAGCCGGGCTCTCGCCAGCGTGCGCCCGACGACCACCGTGCGGGACACGCCCCGGTCCCGGGCCGTCTGGGCGACCAGCTTTCCCGCCTCGCCGGTGCCGATGACCAGCATCTTACTTTCGGCAAGATTGCCCACTGCTCTTGCCGCCAGCTCCACCGCGACCGTGCTCACGGAGATGGCGTTGCGGCTGATGCCGGTCTCCTCGCGCACCCGTCTGCCCGTGCGGACGGCCTCCTGGAAGAGGTGGCGCAGGGGCAGGTGCACCATCCCGGCTTTTTCCGCGGCTTCCAGGGCATGCCCCACCTGACCCAGCACCTCGTACTCGCCGACGATCATCGATTCCAGTCCGCTGGCGACGCGGAAAAGGTGTGCCACCGCCGCAACATCATGCCGAAAGTAGACATGCCGGGAGAACCCGGCCTCCGGCAGCCCCAGACGGTCGCGAAAGAAGTCCGCGCCCGCTTTATCGTCCGGGGCGTCCGGGCTGACCGTGTATACCTCCGTCCGGTTGCAGGTGGAAAGAATAACGCCCCGCGGGAGGCGTGGTTTCAACACGAGCAGGGCATCGTCCAGCTTCCGGGGGCTGATGGACGCCTTCTCGCGGATGGCCACCGGCGCTGTCTGGTGATTGATTCCCGCCAGGCTTATCTTCATAGCTGCCTTAATTTGCCTTGAAACTTCCGGCAGTTCTCAATAAAGCGCTGCGCCATGCCGGGGCGGCTGCCCAGGTGCAGGTGGACATAGGAGGCGAGCAGGTTATTATCCTGAAAGCCTTCGAGACAGTTTCCCCGGTCGGTAACGCGGTAGGCGTTGGCGCCTTCGGCGCCGCTTTTCAGCACCGACCAGTGGAACTCGTGGCCCCGGACGGACTCTCCCCGGCGCAGGAGGGGACCGTTGCGGAGCGCCCGGACGGTGCGGTAACCCAGGCTGAGGCGCGGGCTGTCGATGCGTGACGTCAACGGAAGAGCCCCCACCATCGCATACTCGTTTCCCGCAAAGTCGCCGATGCTTTCACCGAGATACATCAGCCCGCCGCACTCAGCATAGACCGGCATCCCCTGCGCGGCGGCCTGCTTAATCGCTGCTCGCATGGGGACATTTGCGGCCAGTTCCGCGGCATACAGCTCCGGGAACCCGCCGCCGAGGTGAATACCCGAGGTTTCCGGCGGCAGCGCGCCGTCCTCCAGAGGGCTGAACGACACTATCTCGGCGCCCCAGGCTTCCAGGAGGTCGAGGCTGTCCTGGTAATAAAAACTGAAAGCCCGGTCCCGGGCCACGGCAATCCTGGTAATCGCCGCTTTTAGCCGGGGCGGGAAAAGCCCGGGGGCGGTCTCCGGGGGTGCAGCCTCCTCGGAAAGGCGTAAAATACGGGGGATATCCAGCGTGGCTTCGCACTGCGTGACGAGGCGTGCCAGGACGTCCCCTTCTCCCCCTCCCTCGACGGTGGGGACAAGACCCAGGTGCCTTTCCGGCAGGGTCAGCCTTTCATCGCGGGGGAGGTAGCCTAACACGGGAAGGGCGGTATAGTGCTCGATGGCTTCCCGGCAGACCCGGAGATGCCCTTCGCTGCCGATGCCGTTGAGAACGACCCCCCGGAGGTCCAGCGCGGCATCGAAATCGCGATAGCCGGCGACCAGCGCCGCCAGGCTGCGCGCCCCCTTGCGGCTGTCGACGGCCAGCAGCACCGGCGCTTTCAGGAGCTTGGCGAGCTCGGCGGTACTGCCTTCGTCGTTCGTCGGGGAGCGCCCGTCGTAGAGCCCCATCACGCCTTCGATAACGGCGATATCCCTGCCCGTCATGGCGCGGTGGAAAAACTCGAGGATAGCTTCCGGGGCGAGCAGCCAGGTGTCCAGGTTACGGGAGGGCACCCCGGTTATCTTGGTGTGGTAGGTGGGGTCAATGTAGTCCGGGCCGGTCTTGAACGGCTGCACCTTGAGGCCGCGCTTCCCCAGCGCCCCCATCA
>JBDRGD010000139.1:0-20158 GCA_043818095.1 Chloroflexota bacterium | reverse complement strand
CGCCATCTATACCCACTCCGATGAGGAAATCGATAAACAAATCGCCGAGCGTGTCGTGCAGCAGGTCATCGACGGCCTGACCAGGCCGGTCCCGCCGTCCGCCGCCCGCGCCAAGGAGCCGCCCGCCGATAAGCCGGTCTTCAAGGGCAGCTTCGAGGAGGTCAACGAGTTCTTTTACCGCCGCAACTGGACGGACGGTCTGCCCATCGTTCCGCCCACCCCCGGGAAGGTGGCGGAGTTCCTGAAGTTCACCGACCGCGACCCCGACGAAGAGGTGGCGGTGCTGCCTCTGGCGAACCTGCGCGCCACCCCCCGCAATATCGCCGTGAACGGGGTGATGGCGGGCTGCCGCCCGGAGTATATGCCGGTGCTGCTCGCCGCCGTGGAGGCGATTGCCGACCCCAAGTTCCGCCTGAAAGACATCGGCAACACCTGCGGCTGCCGCCCCTACCTGCTGATTAACGGCCCCATCGCCAAACAGCTCAACTTCTTCTCCGGGACGGGGGTCATCAGCCCGGGGGCGAAGCGCGTCGGGGACACCGGGAAGGCCAGCCCCAACACCACCATCGGCCGCGCCCTGCACCTGATCATCCAGAACATCGCCGGCTTCCGCCCGGGCGTGAGCGAGATGGCGGTCTTCGGCCACCCCCAGTCCTTCGTCATCGCCGAGGACGAGGAAGGCAGCCCCTGGGAACCTTACCACATGGAGCACGGGTTCGACCGCAATACCAGCACGGTCACGGCGATGGCCTGGATGGGGACCATCGGCCCCGAGTCCGAGAGCAAGGGCGCCACGGCGGAGCCCCACCTGAAGTCCATCGGCACGGAGCTGCGCTGCGGGATGCATCCCATGTCCTACCGCTTCGGGGAGAGCATGATGGTCAGCGTTCTCATCCCCCCGCCGATTGCCAGGGTGCTCAAAGAGTCAGGTCTCAGCAAGAAGCAGGTGACGGAGCAGATTTCCCGATACTCGGAGCAGACCGTGAGGGACATTGACGACCGCCTGGTGCCGGAAGAGCATACGATTCACCAGTTCGCGGAGATGAAATACATACCGGAATCGTTAGACGTCGCCCCGGAGAAGAAGCTCCCCGCCGTGGTCAGCCCGGCCCTCCTGCACGTGGTCGTCTGCGGTTCAAGGGAGCGCAACCGCACCCTGCTGCTCTTCTCTTTTTACACCAATCCCGCCACCCGGGGAATAAAGCTGCCGCCGGACTGGGAGAAGCGGCTGAAGTCCGGCTAAGCCGTTACTTACCGAACTCAATCGGCTTCAGGTCGAAGGGGACGGTGCTGACGCAGTAAGGGTGCCCCACCACGGTGCCCATCCGGGCGATGGTTTTCAGGCGGGGCACATCGATGCCCTCGCCGGTCCAGCAGTCGTCGGCGACGTGGAAAAGCACCACCTCGCCGATAATTACCGTGTTCTTGCGGAGGCCCCGCGGCGGTCCGCCGAACTCCAGCATCTGCACCAGCTTGCACTCCAGGTTCAGCGGCGATTCCCCCACCCGCGGCGCTTTCACCCGCTCCCCCGGCACCGGCGTCAGCCCCGCCTCCCGGAACTCGTCAACCTCGGGGGGAAAGTCCGTGGCGGTGATGTTCATGCGCTCCCCCAGTTCCTCGGTAATCGCCGCCACCACGAATTCCCCGGTGGCGGCGGCATTCACCACGGTGTCCTTCAGCGTCCCGTCTCTTTCCTGCACTGCGCCGATGTAGACCATCGGAGGCTGGACGCAGATGATGCCGTACTGGCTGAAGACCCCCAGGTTAAAGACCCCGTCCGCGCTGACGGTGGACACCCAGGCGATGGGCCGGGGCACCACGGAGTCCGTAATCAGGTGGTGCACCCCCATGAAGTCCAGCTTGTCGGGATAGAGTTTCATCGGCGCGGTACCTCCTCGTTTCTTTCCTCCACAGTATAAGGCATTGGCGGGGAGAGGTTAAGTCCTGGCGGTAGTTGCGCGCCTTCTTAGAACTCCTTGCCGCGGGAAAGAGGGTGTGCTATCATGGCGCGGACATCCGTAAAGGAGCGAGCGAAGATGAGCGGCGAACTGAAAGGTTTTACCCATCCCCTGACCCCGGAAGGCCGGGCACAGCTGGTCGGGGACTTCCCCTGGTATTTTTCCTCGACGCAGATGGTCATCTGTTACGAGGCCGACCCCGCGGAGGTCCGCCGGATGCTGCCCCCGCCCTTCGAGCCCTCCCTCACGGAGCCGGCGGAATGCGCCGTCCGCTTCGGGGACTGGCTGTTCGTCGGGGAGAGCGACCGTGACATGGCCGCGCGCAACCCGGAAAGGGCACAATACCGGGAATGCACCCTGCACATACGCTGCCGCCTTAACGGCGTGGAGGCGCGGCGGGGCGCTTTCTGCTGGGTGGACAAGGACTTCGCCCTGCTCGCCGGGCTGCTCATGGGCGTCCCCAAGAAACTGGGCGCCATCCACCTGACGCACAGCAACACCCGTCTTCTGGAGTTGAACAGGGCCATCGGCAAGTTCGGCGCCGGGACGGAGCTGGGCGCTTTTCTGGAGTCCCACGGCGAGCGGCTCATCACCGGCAATATCCGGCTGGACCGGCGCGTCGCCCCGGAAAAGCTGAAGGACCTGCCGCCCCCCTTCGGCATGCCGCTCTACACGATACTCTACTTTCCGCCCGTACTTACGGGGTCGGTCAAGCCCCTGGCGCACCAGGTCGTCCAGATGGACGAGGAAGCCTGGCTGGGCGAAGTCTGGACGGCGGCGGATGCCTCCCTCGTCTTTCAGGAGTCCGCGCTGGAGGAGCATACCGCCATCAGGCCGCTGAAGGTCACCGGGGCCTACTACATGGAGCTGGCCACCAGGGTAGCGGGCATGAAGCTGCTCCACGACTACGCCGCCGAAGGTTGAGCTTTAACCGGCTTACGACTGCCGCAGCGACTGCGTGGCGGCGGCCACGCCCGCCCCCGGCGTCAGCTTAAAGCCCTGGGCGGTCAGCTGCTTTTCCAGGGCATAGAGCAGCAGGAGCACGTTCTCCACCGTGCAGGAATAGCCCATCAGCCCGATGCGCCATATCTTCCCCTTCAGCGGGCCCAGTCCCCCGCCGATTTCCAGGCTGAACTCCCGCAGCAGTCCCTGCCTTACTTTAACATCGTCCACGCCTTCCGGAATACGCACGGAGGTCAGCATGCTGAGGCGGTGTCCCTCCCGGGCATGCAGCACCAGTCCCATCGCCTGCAGGCCCTGCTTCAGCGCCGTGCCGCAGCGCTCGTGCCGCTGGAAACGCGCCTCCAGACCTTCCTCCGCGATGAGGGCCAGGGCTTCATGAAGGGCATAGACCATGGAGACCGGGGCGGTGTGGTGGTAAAAGCGGCTGGCGGACCAGTAGGAAGAAAGCAGGGTCAGGTCCAGATACCAGCTGAGCACCTTGCCCTGGCGCGCTTTCAGCGCTTCCAGCGCTTTCGCTCCCGCGGTGAAGGGCGCCAGTCCCGGCGGACAGCTCAGGCACTTCTGGGTGCCGCTGTAGCAGATATCGATGCCCCAGTCATCCACCACCACGTTTACCCCGCCCAGGGAGGTGACCGTGTCCACCAGGAACAGCGCCTCATGTTCTTTTGCCAGGCGGGACGCCTCCTCGAGCGGCTGGAGGACGCCGGTGGAGGTCTCGGCGTGCACCAGCGCCAGCAGCTTCACCTTTTTCCGGGACTGCAGCGCCGCCTTGATAGCTTCCGCCGTAACGATTTCCCCCCACTCCGCGTTCACCGGGACCACCTCGGCGCCGCAGCGGACGGCGTTGTCCACCATGCGCTCCCCGAAGAGACCGTTCACCCCGATGACCGCCACGTCCCCGGGCTCCAGGAAATTGCAGAAGCCGGCCTCCATGCCCGCGGAACCGGTCCCGGAGATGGGGAAGGTCAGATCGTTGCGGGTGCGGAAGGTTTCCCGGAGGAGTTTCATGGTATCTTCCATGATGGTCTGGAAATAAGGGTCCAGATGCCCCACCAGTGGCGCCATCATCGCCATCTGTACCCTGGGATGCAGATTGCTCGGCCCGGGTCCCATCAGTATTCGTTCCGGGGGGTTCAGCGTCTCATGACTAGCGTCCTGCATGGCTGGCATCTCCTTTGCGCATCGGTTTTTTCACAACGATGATAGACGGAAAGCGGCAAAGGTGTCAACCGCCGCGGCCAGAAATCCCGATTGACAAATACCGGCAAAGACGATAATATATCGTATTACCTGAATATCAAAGCGGGGGGTGAGCTTAATGTAATGAAGCAGGTATCCACTCTCGGAAGTAGTATTAAGGGGGAAAATATGGTAAAAAGAACTTGGCTTGTTACGATTTCCGTATTAACCGTCGCCATCCTCTTAGCCCTGATGATGGGCGCCTGTTCCAGCCCCGCGCCGGCACCGGCCCCGTCTCCCACACCATCGCCCGCACCGGCACCGGCCGCAAAGACCTGGGAACTCAAGGTCGTCGATAACAGCGGCAACCCCGCCAACGAGGAGTTTCAGCAGTTCTGGGACTGGACACGCCGCGTCACCGTGGCCACCGGCGGGCGGGTCACCTGGAAATATCTCGGCGGACCGGAGGTCTATCCCCTGAACGAGGTAACCCAGGCCCTCATCGACGGGTTGTTTGACGCCTTCCCGGGCGTGGCTACCTATTACTCCGGAATCATCCCCGCCGTTCTGGTACAGCCGCTGACCGGCTACGGAGCTGCCGGACTGCGCAAGTCCGGGTTCAACGACATTATGGATGCGGCGCTGAATGAGCACGGTCTGCACTACCTGTTCAACCAGCGGACCAGCCCCGATTACCTGGGGAACTCCGGTATTTTCACCAACAAGCCGGTGAACAGCTCCGCGGACTTGAAAGGCATGAAGCTGCGCGCCAAGGCCCCGGAAGACGCGGTGATGAAGGCCTTCGGCGCCACGACCGTCATGGTCCAGGCGGATGAAATCTACACCGCGGTCGAGCGCGGCCTGGTGGACGGGACGGTCTATCCCTCCAGCCAGACCTTCTACGCCCGGTCCCTGAACGAAGTACTGAAATACTGGAACGGACCTACCTTCTTCAAAAACTCCACGCTCTCCGCGATGAACCTGAAGACCTGGCAGTCCTTCCCGGCGGATATCCAGCAGATCATGAACGAGCAGGCAGCTGCCGCCGAGGAGACCTGGGCGCCTCTCTGGGAATCCATCCTCTCCTTCGACCAGATTCGCCTCCAGCGCGACCTGCAACGCATTTTGTGGACTCCGGAAGACAGCCAGCAGTTCTACACCAAGGGCTACCAGGCTGCCTGGGAAAGCTATACCCAGAAGAACCCGGTCTACGGCCCCAAGTTTAAGGCCGTCGCCGGAGATAATGAGTACCTGCCTCCCATCTCCGCACAGGTCCAGATTAAGTAGCTGTTAATGTGGTTAACCGGGGGGAGGCTGAGAATACCGGCCTCCCCCCAACCGCAAATTGGAAATTCCCCGTTAACGCAAGCGCGGAGGTCAACAACATTCTAAAGAGACTTGGCGCCGGTTTTGACCGCTTCCTGGACATGCTCAGCTACGTCGGGATGGTGCTCATCGCCCTTGCTTTCCTGCTGGTTGTTATCGAGGTATCGGCAAGGCTGCTGGACCGGCCCCTGAACTGGGTGCTGGAGACCACCGAGTACTGCCTGGCGATACTCACCTTTCTGGGCGCAGCCTGGGTGCTGAAACAGGAAGGCCATGTCTCCATCGATTTCGTCCTCAGCCGTCTCACCCTGGCGGAACGGGCAACCGTTTCTACCGTCACTTCTTTCGCGTCGGTGCTCGTCTGCGGGTCCGTCGTCTGGCTGAGCACCCTGATGACCATCAGCTACTGGGAACGAGGCGTCCGCTTCGTAACGGAAGTGGAACCGATACAGGGTCCTTTTCTGACGGTGATACCCTTCGGTTTCCTTATCCTCTTCATCCAGTTTTCCCGCAGGACGGTGAAATTCTTCAGGGAATGGCGAGGGGCCGCCGGGACACCGGTTGCGGAGGAACCCCCGGAAAGAAGCTTGGACCGAGAATTATAAAGGTGACAGGATAGACTATGGAATGGCAGTTCACCCTGATAATCCTGCTGGGTAGCCTCGTAATCCTGCTGGCCACCGGCATCCCGGTCGCCTTCGGGTTCCTACTTATTACCCTCTTTTTTATCGGCTTTTTCGGGGGCGGCATGCCCGGATTACTGCGTGTCACTCACACGCTCTGGGACGGGCTGTCCCGATTCTCCATCCTGCCGATACCCATGTTCGTCCTGCTGGGTGAAATCATCTTCCGCACCGACATGGCTTTCCACGCGATTGACGTCGTGGACAAGTGGCTGGGCAAGATACCCGGCCGGCTGGGCATCGTCACGGTGGTGGCCGCCACCCTGCTCTCCGCCCTGAGCGGCGCCACGATTGCGACCACCGCGACGCTGGGCGATACGCTCCTGCCGGAGATGGAAAGACGCGGCTACAAGAAGCCGATTGCCATCGGCAGCATCATCGGCAGCGGCGGCCTGGCGATGCTCATTCCGCCGAGCGGACTGGCCGTCCTCTGGGCATCCATCGCCCAGGAATCCATCGGCAAGCTCCTCATTGCCGGTATCCTTCCCGGACTTATTATCGCCTTTTTCTACTCCGTTTACGTTATCGGCCGTTGCTGGCTCCAGCCCCACCTTGCCCCTCCCTACGCCCCCACCACCACCTCGTTCCCTAAAAAGCTGCTGGAGACCGCGAAGTACGTCCTGCCCCTCGGCCTGGTTATCCTGATGGTCACCGGTTTCATCTTCCTCGGCATCGCCACGCCCTCGGAATCGGCCGCCATGGGAGTTTTAGGCGCTCTGATCCTGGCCGCGGCCTACCGCAAGCTGACCTGGGACATGCTGAAGAAATCCCTGCACAACACCCTGCGGATTACGGTGATGATTTTCGTCATCGTCGCTGCTTCCCGCGCCTACAGCCAGGCACTGGCCGTATCCGGGGCCAGCCGCGGGATGATTGACTGGATAATGGGCCTGGGGCTGCCGCCCATGATGCTCATCATCTCGATGTTGTTCACGGTGCTTTTCCTGGGGATGTTTATGAGCGCCTTCCCCATCATGATGCTCACCCTGCCCATGTACATGCCGATTGTCCTGACACTGGGCTACGACCCGATATGGTTCGGGCTTATCTACCTCGTCTGTATCGAGATGTCGCTGACCACACCGCCCTACGGCTCCATCCTCTTCGTCATGAAGGGGATTGCCCCGCCCGGGACCACCTTCGGCGAAATCGTGAGGTCCGGCATTCCCTTCCTGGTCTGTGATGCCACTGCCGTGGCGCTGGTCATTATCTTCCCCATCCTGGCGCTCTGGCTGCCGAACACGATCTAACGAAGCGTTTTAAGCGCGCCCTGCCCGGAGAAACCGCTGCCCGAAGAGAAATCGGTGTGAGGAGAACGGAATGAAGGATTCACCGCGGATGATTGACGTCTTTACCCATATCTCGCCGCCGAAGTTCACCGCCCTGCTCGAGAAGAAAAGCCAGCGCCCCAGCTATTACGCCCAGGCGAATGCTGCCACCCCGGCTCTCTGGGACCTGGACGCCCGCCTGCGCGTGCTGGAGAAATTCCCCGGTCGCCGGGAAATTCTGAGCCTGGCGACCCCGCCGGTGGAGCACGTGACCACCCCCACCGATGCCGTGGAGCTGGCGAAAATCGCCAACGAGGAAATGGCGGAGATGGTCGAAAAGCATCCGGACTTCTTCGCCGGGGCTATCGCCTGCCTGCCCATGAATGACACGGACGCCGCGCTGAAAGAGGTGGACCGGGCCATCCGTGACCTTCACTTCAAAGGCGTGCAGATATCCTCATCGATTAACGGGAAGCCACTGGACCGCCCGGAATTCATGGGGCTTTACCAGAAGATGGCAGCGTACGACCTGCCCATCTGGATCCACCCGGTCCGGGACTCCGACATCCCCGATTACCCCGACGAAAACGAATCGCTCTACGCCCTGTGCAGCACCTTCGGCTGGCCTTTCGAGACCACCCTGGCGATGTCCCGCCTGGTCTACAGCGGCGTGCTGGAGAAATACCCGGACCTGAAAATCATCACCCACCACTGCGGCGGCATGGTCCCCTACTTCGCGCAGCGCGTGGCGCTGAAAAAGAGCGACCCCACCGTGAAAATCCCCCGCCCGCCGATAGACTATTTCCACAAGTTCTACGGGGACACCGCGCTGGGCGGCAACGCCCCGGCGCTGATGTGCGGCTGCGCCTTCTTCGGGGCGGAGCGGATACTCTTCGCCACCGACTATCCTTACAGCGGCCCCGCCGGCGAGAAGAAGGTGGTGCTGACTATCGAGGCGATTAACGCCATGGACATAACCGCAGAGGATAAAGAAAAAATCTTCCTCAAGAACGCGCAGCGCCTGCTGCACCTGTCCTGAGCGGACAACGGGGGAAGCTAGAAGGCGTCGGGCTCGGCGGCAATCACGTCCAGCTGCGCCCGCGTGTAGGAACCCAGGCTCCGGAAATCGAGCTCCGTATAGTTCTTCAGCCAGCGCATGGCGATTTTTATCGCCTTCCGGTACTTCACCTCGGCCGCCGCGTATTCCACAGGACTGACCTCTGCCTTCAGCAGCCGCAGGATATCCTCGACTTCTTCCTGCAGCAGCCGTTTCACCAGGGCGAAGTCATGGGCCTGCCCGGTTTCCGCGTCCTGCACCCGGTGCCGGAGGCGCTGGGTAATCTGGGCCATGGAGATGCGGGCGGTCGCCAGGTCTTCCATCAGCGCCGGGTGAATGCCCGGTTTCCCCGCCAGGCTGTCAATCCCCTTGGCGCCCCTCCCGTTCAACCACCCCTCCAGGTATTCCAGGAGCATCCGGGCGTTGCGCCGCGTGCCCCCCACGGTCACCAACCCTTCCGGGACCTGGAGCTTTACGGGATAACGGGAGGGGTCCGCCATCTCCGGGGTCGGTTTCCACCCGGAAGCGTACAAATCCTTGAACGGGTCGGCGGCGGTCTTCATGTGGAAAATATGCGCCACCCAGCCGCGCAGGTAGCCCTGCCGCGCCTCCCACTCCTTGTCGGCCCTGATGGCGGCGGCGGCCGCCTGGTTGACCGCGTCATCCCGGCTGGGCAGGGCGGTCGCCATCCCGCCTATCGGGACCGCCCCGCGCTTCAGGCAGACCGCCACGAGGCGGCGGAAGATGTCCGAGAGGAACGGGGTCGTCTTGATGTCCACGCCGAAACGGTCCGGCCAGACCGCCGCGGGGTCGTTCATGATGAACTCCAGGATACTGGCTTTCAGGTCCCAGCGCGCCGCGTTCAGGCCGGCGGCGTACGGCCCCAGGGCATAGAGCAGCTCCTCCATCTGGTAGGCCGCCGGCAGCGATTCGATAAGGATAATGGCGCGGATGGTAGCATCTTTCAGGAAATCCAGGTATTCCCGGCTGGCGTCGAAGAAATCTTTCCAGAGGGCAGCTTCGGCGGCGTCCTCCAGCTTGGGCAGGTAGAAGTAGATACCCTGCCCCCGCTCCGCCTGGGCCCTGCCCGCATAGTAGAGCGTCAGCGCCGTACTCAGGATGCTCGCCGAGACCGGGGCGCCGTCCACAGTTACCTCCGGTTCGTCCACGTGGAGCCCGCGTTCCCGGTGCATGAAAAAGGGCAGCTCGCCCTCTACGAGGCGGTATTCTTTCTGCTTCGCCTCATCGTAGTAGGTCAACGTCCGCTTTACCGCCCCCAGGCGATTGTGCGCCGCCTGGACGGTATCCCGGAAATGGTAGCCCGCGGAGTCTTCATCATCGTCGAGGTCGCCCTCCGCCCTTGTTCCTTCCGGGCCCGGATTGAGCGCGTTGATAAACATCCCCGTAACGCCGACCGGCCCGGAAATCTCGATACCCGGCTTGCGCAGCTCTTCGGGGACGGGGGGTACGCGCCAGTCCCCGGTGTTGATTTCGGTCACGGTGGGATGCGCGGGCATGATGCCCTGCTCCAGCGCCCTGCGGAGCACCTCCGCGCGCCGGGCACGCAGCTCTTTGATGCGCGGGGTGAAACGGTCATACAGGAAGGCCAGGAACGCCTGGAACTGCGGACTAAAGAGCTCCGATGCCCCGGCAATGCTGGTGAAATGTACTCGATTGGTTACCATCAATTTATCTCCCGTGGGCTGCCGTTTCTTTTGTGGTAACCCTCTATTTTTATTATAACAGACAATAACGCACTTTCAAAAAGGGTCAGGCAAGCATTTCGTTTGACGTTTTCGCTTACCTATCGTTGGCGCTGCTCACCTCACCTGTCCCCTTTCAAACATAAAACATGTTTGACAAAGCTCCCCGCCGAGACTAAAATGGCAACGATACCGCGTCCCGCCATGCCTGAGCAAGACATTTGGAAAAGGGGGAAAACGTGCCTTCTTCTTACGTGAATATCCTGGTAAATAACTCCGCCCGCTCGAGCGGGAAACCCCTGGAGGAAAAACACCTGCGCCAGATACGGGACGTCAGCCCGAAGATAAGGGTACGGGAGATTACGCACCTGGTTATCGGCGAGGCGGCCGGCAACCGCGCCAGCAGTCAGGAGCTGGATGCCCTGCTGGCGGAGACGGAGATAATCTACGGCTACGCCCCGCCGGACAACGTCGTCGCCCGCGCCCCCGGCCTGAAGTGGGTTCAGTGCAAGCTCGTGGGGGTGAACAAGTTCCTCGACGAGGCACTCATCTCCAGCCGGGTCATCGTCACCAACGCCAAGGGGATGCACGGCACCTCGGCGGGAGAGCTGGTGCTGACGATGATGCTCACCCTGACGAAACAAGTGCCCCTGTGGTCACGGCTCCAGCAGGAAAAACGCTGGCAGAACATCGTCCCGGAGCTCCTCGAAGGCAAGACGGTGGGCATCCTGGGCCTGGGCAACATCGGGCGCGGGGTGGCCCGGATGGCGCGGGGCTTCAACATGCGCATCGTCGCCATCCGCTCGAAAAGGGTGACCCGGGCGCGCTACGCGGACGTCATACTGCCGCCGGAAGGTCTCCATGATTTACTGACGCAGAGCGACTTCGTCGTTATCAGCCTCCCCCAGACCCCGGACACCACCTGCCTTATCGGGGCGGCGGAGCTAAAGGCGATGAAGCCCACCGCCTACCTCATCAACGTCGCCCGCGGCGGCATTATCGATGAGCCCGCCTTAATCCGCGCCCTCAAGGAAAAGCAGATTGCCGGGGCGGGGCTGGATGTCTTTACCAAAGAACCCCTGCCCGCCGAGAGCCCTTTGTGGGAGCTGCCCAACATTATCATCACTTCCCACATCGCCGGGCAGCGGGCGGACTACGATGACCTGGCGGGTAAAATCTTCTGCGATAACCTCCGGCGCTACCTGGACGGCAAGAAACTGCACAACATCGTCAACAAGCGCCGGGGCTATTAGACTTCAAAGATTTTTACCGGGGTGCGGTGCAGGCACTCCAGTTTCCCGTTGTCCCCCATGAAATAGTCGTCGGTCAGGGACACGAAAGCCTTCGGGGACATAACCGTCGGGTGCACGGAGATGAACATCCGCGCCGCCAGCTTCATGGTCTCCCCCGGGTCCAGCGAGGGCCTTTCCACCATGTCGTAGCCCTGCCCGTGGGCGTAGATTCTCCGCTCCTCCGGGTAGCCCGCTTTCCTCAGGAAGGCGTTGTTCGCCGCGAAGATGGCCGCCGGATCGTTCCCCGGTTTCAGCAGGTCCAGCGTCACTTCCCGCGCCTTGACGTCGAGCTCGAAGTGCTCCTGCAGTTCCGCGGCAGGCTTGCCCAGGCTGATGACCCTGCCCAGCTCGCCCCAGTAGCCGCCGGGCCCGTTGGTCTCGATGAGGATATGCACGTGGTCGCCCTTCTCCAGGGCACGGTTGACCATGAAGCTCGGGCCGGACATGCGGGTAGCCGTCCCGGCGGGCGCCGAGCCCACCAGGATGTTCGTCTGGTCGGCGCCCATCTCCAGGCTCTTGGCGACGATGTCCCGGTATAATTCGTAATCGGTCCGGCCGGGCCGGACGCGGGCCAGCACGTCGGTAAAGATTTCGTCCTCAATCCGGCAGGTCTCCCGGAGAAAGCCCAGTTCTTCCTCGCTCTTGACCGCCTTGATGGTATCCACCATATCCGTCGCGTCTTCGAAGGTTACGCCGGAAAGGTGCTCCGTAACGTATTTGTAAAGCGCTGCGGACATGAGGCCCAGGCCCACCAGGCCGACGCGGCACTTCCCGTGGGGCTTCAGTTCCGCCACCACCTGCTCCGCGTCGTAGATGCTGCTGTAGCCCAGGGCGAGAATAATCGGCACGCTGAGGCGCTTTTTCACCCCCCGCACCGCCCATGCCGGCGGCTTCGGCTCGGCGGGGGGACGGCCGCCGTGCCAGATGGTCGTCATCTCTTCCTCGCGGGGGAAAATCACCGTGGAGGGGTTCCCGCCGATGGGCACATCGGTAAACCAGCGCACGTATCCGCTGAGATGGGCGATGGCGTTCTGCATGACGAGGAAATCCAGGCCTCTTTCCTTCATCGCCTGGCGCACGGCGCGCCACCTCCGCTCCAGCTCACGGTCGGATACCTGGCGCCGCATGAGGGCTTCAGCTTCTTTGTTCACGGGACGGCCTCCTCCTGTTATTGTCCTGGCGGGAAATGCAAGGGAAGGATAACACGCACTGTCTCCGGAAGTCAACGCGGGTTACCGCCGGCGTTTCGGCTGGAAAACGGTATGGCCGGCGGGGTATCATGGGGAAAAGACGGGCAGGAGGCAACGGACATGGTGCAACCGAGGGCTCTGGACAGGATACCGGATGAAAAGACCTTGCAGGCCGACCTGGAACGTTACCGGCAGCTGGCCCGGGAACTGGGCGCTACCGATACCGCCGTCATTCCCGCGAGCGCCGTAGAGATTGACGAGCGGGTACGACTGAAATGCCTTTCTCCACGTTGTCTCCGCGCCGGGCAGTCCCCCAACTGTCCGCCCCATGCCCCGGACCTGGACACGGTGCGTAAAGCCGTGAACCGGTATTCCTGGGCGCTGCTGTTTAAATATGACGTCCCGGAATTTGCGGACTACGCGCTCAAGAAGACGGGCGACCCCAAATTCAAGGGCAAGCCGCCGTACCACCGCCTGAACGCGGAAATCGTGACCGGAGTGGAGCGCCAGGCCTACAAGGACGGCTATCACCTGGCGCTGGGCTTCGGGGGAGGCTCCTGCCGGAACTCCCTCTGCACCGGCCTGGAGTGCCAGTTCCTGGAAAGCAGGATTTGCCGCTTCCCCCTGCTCTCCCGCCCCGCGATGGAAGCGGTGGGGATAGACGTCGTGGACCTGGTAAACAAGGTGGGCTGGCAGATGTATGCCCTGCTCGATAACCTGGAGAAGATACCCTGCGCGATATCGGTGGGCATCATCTTTATCAAGTAAAGCTTCAGGAAATAAAGTGCCTGCCCCCTCCGGAGAGGAAGCAGGCACTTTTTCTTTTCAGAATCCCGGCTTCACCGGGCAGGGTCTACCGCTTTAGCGGTTAAACCCGCGATGTTATCGCTATTTATATTCCTTGGTAAAGGCCTCCGCGGCAGCCAGTATCGCCTTGCCGTCGATGCCCTTGGACTGCATGTCACCGACCCACCAGTCCCATACCGTGGCGGCGGCAGCGCGCCATGCCTGGTGGTCCGCCGGAGAGAAACTGATGAACTCGTCACCGGCCGCCTTCAGCGTTTCGTAGGCTTTATTTTCGTATTTCAGCTCCACCTCGCCGGTGAACTGGGCGGCATATTGCCCGCTCAGGTCTTCCATGACCCGCTTCGCCTCGCCCGGCAGGGAGTTCCACTTGTCCCGGTTCATGGCAACGATGAAATAATCGACGTTGCCCGGCTCTGTCAGGTGGTATTTGGCCACCTCGGAGAACTTGTAGGACACGGCGGCTTCATACGGGAACAGCGCCGCATCGATAACGCCCTTTTCCAGGCTGGGATAGACATCCGGCGGGGGCATCAGTATCGGCACGCCTTTCACCGCTTCAATCATCTTGGTGGGCACCACGCCGGCTACCCTGATTCTCTTACCCTGAAGGTCGCCTATCGTGCTTACCGGTTTGGCGAAATGGATCTTGGTGGGCGACGCGTTGGAGAAGAGCCAGAGCACCTTGACATCGTTGAGCTCATTGCCGAGATAGCCGCCCTCGTAAAGCTTCTGGAGGACCACACTGGAAACGGGGCCGTCAACGGCGAAAGGGGCCGCGGGCAGCTGCATGACGGTGCCCCTCGGGAAACGCCCCGGGCTGAATCCGCTGTAGGTCAGCGCGATATCCACGAGGCCGTTCACCGCCGCGTCATAGGTATCCGGCAGCGCGGCGAAAGTCCCCATGGGGAATGTGTCAATCTGAATCTGTCCCCCGCTCTTGTCCGAGACCATCTTCGCCCAGGGGGCCATCACCCCGGCATGGAAGGTGCCCGGCTCGGGGTGTATCGTGGTCGCGCTCAACGTCACCGAGTATGCCGGGGCCGGGGCGGGCGACGGTGCCGGAGCGGGTGCCGGACCGGGTGCTGGCGCCGGTTGAGCACAGGACGCTGCCGCGAACAGCGTCACCAGACAGAGGCTCACCAGTAATATTACTAGTCCGTTCTTGCGCATTTCGTTACCTCCCTCATTTCGGTACTTAGTCTTTTGCCTTAACCAGTTCCGGTTACCTCATATCCCACCTCCCTTTCTGGTATCAGCATCAATCCACGTTTAACAGCATTATAAACCCCGCCCTCCGAAAACAAAAGCCCCGCGTCACTTCATCAGGTTAGGGAGAAACAGGGCGATTTGCGGAAAAGCCGTCAGGATAACGATGCAGAATATCATGGCCGCCAGGAAAGGCAGTATCCCCCGGAATATCGTTTCCATGGGCACATCCTTCGCCACTCCCTTGATGATGTAAACATTCATGCCCACCGGAGGCGTTATCAGCCCCGCCTCCAGGATAATCACGAAGATAACGCCGAACCAGATAGGGTCGAAGCCAAGCGCCAGGATAAGGGGCAGAAAAATCGGCGTGGTCAGGATAATCAATGACAGGGAGTCCATGATACAGCCGAGGGCCAGATAGACCAGCAGGACGGCGGTCAGGATCGCCAGCGGCGGCAGGTTCAGACCGGTCACGAAACCGGCAAGCTCGAAGGGGAGCCGGGTATACGCCAGGAAGTAGCCGAAAATCATGGCGCCAATCAGTATCAGGAAGACCATGGAGGTGATTTTTCCGGTGTCCACCACCGCGCCGACGAACTTGCTCCAGCTAAGGCGCCGGGTGCTCAGGGTGATAACCAGCGCTCCGAAAGCGCCCACCCCGCCCGCCTCCGTGGGGCTGAAAACCCCGAAATAAAATCCCCCCATCACCACGACGAACAGCAGCGTTATCGCCCAGACGCCCTTGAAAGCCGCCATTTTCTCCCGGAAGGTCGTCCCCGGCGCCGCCGGCCCCAGTTTGGGATTGCGCAGCGTCATCAGGTAAATAGCGACTATGAACAGGAAAGCCAGCAATATCCCCGGTAAAATCCCGGCTAAAAAGAGCTTGCCGATGGACTCTTCCGCGAGCAGCCCGTAAAGGATAAAACCGAGGCTCGGCGGAATCAGGATACCGAGCGTGCCCCCGGCGGCAACGCTGCCGGTAGCCAGGCTGGGGTCGTATTTATACCTCTCCATCTCCGGCAGGCTGACCGTGCCCATGGCTACCGCGGTGGCCGGACTGGACCCGCATATCGCCGCGAAGCCGGCACAAGCGGCCACGGTGGACATCGCCAGCCCCCCGCGCAGCCTCCCCAGCCACCGGTACGCCGCATAGTAAATATCACGGCTCAGGCCGCCGGTAGACGCCAGCGCCCCCATGAGAACGAAAAGAGGCACCACGCTGAGGGTATAAGAGGCCGCCGTCCGGTACGGGACCGCTTTCAGAATACCCAGGGTGGGGTTGGTCCCGATGAGATAGATGCTGCCCAGGAAGCCGACCAGCCCCATGCCGATGCCGATGGGTATGCCGGAAAACAGGGCGATAAACAGGAAAACGACGCCGATACCGCCGGCAGCCAGCGGGCTGAGACCCTGCGGTAACCGGTGCAGCCACCACGGCGCCGTCCCCAGCAGAACGGCGGACACCAGCCACAGCCACGGCTCCCATCTCCTGCTTTCCGGCTCGTTCAGGTAGTTAAGCAGGTCGGCGAGGAGCACCAGGCACATCACCGCCGCGCCGAAGGCCAGGACGTAGAGGAAGGGAAACACGGGGATGTTGGTCAGTCCCGCAACCGTATGCCGCTCCTGCACCGCCTGTGCCTGGGCAATCCCCTGCCAGGCAATCAGGGCCAGAAAAATGATACTGAGTACCTGGGTGACCTTGCCGAGGGCCGTGCCCGCCCTTGCCGACAGGCGGGAGACCACCCACTCAATCGAGACATGCCCCTTTTGCAGCGCCGTATAGCCGAGCCCCAGAAAAACGAGGGCCGCCATCATGAGCTCGGTAATCTCATAAGCGCCTTTGATAGGCTCGTTGAAAGCATAGCGCAGGAAGACATTGATAAAGGTAAGCAGCATCATGGCGACGATGATGAAAAGACCGAGCGCATTGGCCGCCCGGCTCGTTTTTTCCGAAACAGTGTTCAGGGGACGGGTAATCTTGCTAAACCGCATGGCTGCTCAACTCCGGAAATGGTGACGCCCCTCAACCGCCTGACGGAAAAGTGTGGTGAATCTGGCAGCTGTTGCCGCGTGTTACTTTATAAATTCAATAATTACTATAATATCAGTTAACCTGCCGGTTCGCAAAGCGTGCCCGGAGACAGGTCAGACGATAACCCCACATTTAATATGGAAAATCGGCGCCGCGGTTTTTCTCCGGTAAATTGCCGTGTTATAATCTTACATATATAATATTATAATGAAACATCCGCCCGGGTTCTTCCGGGTCAGCCCCGTAATCTACCAGCAAGGAGGCTAAAGTGGTTGTTCAGCAGAAAGCTTTGCCGGGCCTGGAGTTGACCATGGCGGGGGTCCCCTTCCGCTCCCCCGTGGGGGTGGCGGCCCTCGGCACCCATTTCGGCCGGGATAAGATAGGCGATCCCCAGGGAAACGCGGAAATCAACGCGGACGTCCTGCTCAAACACGTGAAAGCCGGCGCCGGCTTTATCGCCATCGGCGGCTCTTTCATCAGCGATGCCACCCTCCGCATCATCCGGGAGAAGTGCCGCTTCGAGGAGCCCCACTTCAACAAGTCCCGCAGCTTCCGCGTTCTGAAATCCGTGACGGCACAGGAGCCTTACGGTGTGGAGGGCATCTATTTCCACGTCGGCCCCTTCTGGGTGGACACGGACTTTCTGAAGATGACGGCGCCGGTGAAAGAAAAAATCATGGCGATTCTCCTGGAAAAACGCCCGGAGCACACCCCGATTATCGCTAACACCATCGGCATCGGGGACGTGCCGGAGAGCTATATCGACGGCGCAAAGCGCTGGGAAGAGCTCGGCGCGGACATCATCGAGCTTAATTTCTCCTGCCCTTCCACGCCGGGCATGCGCGGCGCGGTGGAAGACTTCTTCCAGAAGAGGTTTCCCCCGCGCTTCCAGGGAGCGCTCCTCGGGGAGCACCCGGATATCGTCGCGGAAATCACCCGGAGGGTGGTCAAGGAAGTCTCGATACCCGTGGGGGTGAAGTTGACCGCGGAGACCGGTTTCCCGCGCATCGTGGGCACGGTGAAAGCCGCCCGGGACGCCGGCGCGAAATTCGTCCAGCTGACCAACGCCGGCATCAGCATCCCCGCCCCGGACATCTACCACCGCGGCAAGTCCCCCTGGCAGTTCGCCGACGGCAATTTCTTCGCCCTCGCTTGCGGCTCCTGGATGCGCATGCTCACCTACCGCAACGTCGCCGCCGTCGGCCGCTTCGTCCCGGGAATCGATATCGCCGCCTCCGGCGGGCTGGTCACCCCGGAACAGTGCGTGGAAGTGATGATGCTCGGCGCCAGCCTGGCGCAGCTCTGCACCGGCGTCATCGAGCAGGGCCGCAGCCTTATCCGGCGCACCGTTAGCTTCATGGGGAAGTATATGGCAGAGCAGGGCTACGACAGTGTTTCCGACTTCATCGGGCAGGGTCAGCAATACATCAAGTACCAGGAAGACGTGGACCTGATGCCGGGGAAGGTGGTCATCTCCCTGGATGAAAGCAAATGCACCCGCTGCGGCAACTGCGTCGACACCATCTGCGCCGCGCTCTACGCGGAAAAAGGCCAGATAAAGATTAAGAAGGAGAAATGCACCGGCTGCGGCGGCTGTACCGTTACCTGCCAGCCCGGTGCCCTGAAGCTGACACTCCGGGACTGACACTGCTGTCCGGAGAAGACCGCGAAAGGAGAAAGCTGACATGACGACGAAAGCTGCTGCCCCCGGTCTAAAGGTTACCTTCGCCGGGGTGGAATTCCGCTCGCCCATCGGGGTAGCGGCCATCGATAACACCTTCGGCTGTGACCCGCCGGCGAACCTGGACGCCTACGTGAGGACCAATGCCGATATCCTCCTGAAGCACATCAAGGCCGGCGCCGGCTACGTTTACGTCATGGCGGGCTACGCCACGGAAGAAACGATACGCCGCGCCCACGAGGTCTGCCGCCCGGAAGAAGCGCACCCCAATGCCCCCCGCGCCCAGCGGGCGATGCGGGCAGGCTGCGATACCGCCCCCTACGGCGCCGAGGGGATGTATTTCATCAATACCCCCTTCTGGATCGGCGGGGAACAGATGCGCGCGATTCACCCCGCCAAGGCCAAGCTCATCGAGGTCATGCGCCGGGAAAAACCCGCGGACGTGCCCCTGATTGTCGGCATCTCCGGGATAGCCGACATGCCGGACGCCTACGTCGACGGCGCGAAGATGTACGAGTCGCTCGGCGCGGACATGGTGGAGCTAAACTTCGGCTGCCCCCAGCCCTGCGCCCAGCGCGGCGGCATCGAGGACTTCTTCGAGAAACGCTTCCCCGCCCGCACCATGGGCGTCCTCGTCGGCGATAACGACCCCTCCATGATTGAGAACATCACGCGGGAAGTCGTCCGCTCCGTCAATATCCCCATCGGGGTGAAATGCTCCGCGGAGACCGGCTTCCCCCGCATCGTCGAGCTGGCAAGAAGAATACGGGACGCCGGAGCGAAATACATCCAGGTGGTGAACGGGCTCGTCGGCATCGCCCCGCCCGATATTTACCGCGGGGGCAGGCCCCTCTGGCCCTTCGCCGACGGCAATCCCTTCTGCACCACCTCCGGGTCCTGGCTGCGCATGCTCTGCTACCGTGACGTCGCCGCCATCGCCCGCTTCGTCCCCGGCATTGACATCGCCGCGGCGGGCGGCCTGGTGATGCCGAAGCACTGCGTGGAGGTGATGATGCTCGGCGCCGGGCTGACCCAGCTCTGCACCGGCGTCATCGAGCAGGGCCGGAGCCTCATCCGGCGCAGCAGCGGCTTTATGAAGAAGTTCATGGCGGAGCAGGGCTATAAGAACGTTTCCGAGTTCATCGGGATGGCGCAGCCGCACATCAAGTACCAGGAAGACGTAGACTTCCTGCAGGGCGGGACGGTCATCTCCCTGGACGAGGAAAAGTGCACCCGCTGCGGGCGCTGCGTCGATAACGTCTGCACGGCGCTCTACGCGGAAAAAGGCAAAATCAAGGTAAATGTGGAGCGCTGCGCCGGCTGCGGCGGCTGCACCGTCGCCTGCCCTTCCGACGCCCTGACACTGGTGCTTAGAGAATGATGCTCAGATACGCGCGTGTCTTGACACTTTTCAGGGCGAGTAGTATACTAGGCATTAAATCTGCCTGAACACGATACGTCCTTTAACGGACGAAAGCGCATGAATTACGGAAGAGGGGAGGCGGTGAAGTTCTAAATTAGTACATAAGTGCCGGGAAAACCGGCGGTGAAATATAGACCGGGGATTTGAAGGGACGCGGCTGACCCCGGAGACAGCATACGAGCCGCGCCGTTAGCGTAAAGGAGGACCACAATGTCAAAGAAAAAATACCTGATACCCGTGGTTATCGCGCTTGCCGGGCTCCTGCTGATAGCCCTGCCGTTACTGGCGGCCTGCAGTCAGCCCGCGCCCGCGCTCGCCCCGGCACCTGCGCCCGCCCCGTCACCGGCGCCCGCGCCCGCGCCCGCCCCCGCACCCCCGGCCGCCCCC
>JBDRGD010000138.1:0-3001 GCA_043818095.1 Chloroflexota bacterium | reverse complement strand
TCTGTCCTTTCCTGCGCAGCGTCATGGACCTCGGATTGAAGGACCGCTACGATTTCCTGGACGGCTCCGTCTTCAGCCATACCTGCGAGGTGGGGGAAAAGATGGCGCACATCTGGCGGATGTATATCGGCGGCAACTATAACCACTTTATCGATACCCCCCACACCACGCATGACGCCGCCGTCCGCCAGCACGAGCAGCTCTTAAGAGACTTTCAGCAGACGCTGGAAGCCTACACCGGCAGTAAACTGACCCCGGAAAAGCTGCGGGACGCTGTCGCCAGGCACAACCGCCAGCGGGCGCTGGTGCGGGAGCTCTACGACCTGCGCAAACCGGACCCGCCGCGGATATCCGGGACGGAGACCCTGCAGGTGATGGTCGCCCTCGCCAGCCTCCCCGTGGCGGAAGGCAGCGCCCTGCTGGAAGAGGTCATCGCCGAGATTTCCGGGAGACCGGAGCAGTCCGGGGAAGGACATGCCCGGCTCTTCGTCTGGGGCAGCATCATGGACAACACCGCCCTCACCGGGATGATTGAGAGCCTCGGCGCGAGCGTGGTCATGGACGACAACGCCCTGGGCAGCCGCGCTTATTTCTCCGATGTCCCCGCCACCGACGACCCTATCGCGGGACTGGCCCGGCACTACCTCGTGGACGTGCGCAATCCCCGCACCTTCCGCGAGACCGTCCTCGACGCCTCGGGGCGGCGCAAGGACTACCTGGCGGACCTGGAGAGCCGCTTCGGCTACCTTGCCGACTACGCCCGCGAGTGGCGGGCAAACGGCATTATCCTGGAAGCGCTGCGCTACTGCGACAGCCATGCCTACGAAGTGCCCGGTATCGGCGATTTTCTCGACCGCGCCGGCATACCCCATATTTACCTGGAACTGGACTACAGCCCGTCCGCCCTGGGCCAGCTGCGCACCAGGGTGCAGGCTTTCCTGGAAGTAATCGGCGAAAACAGGTAAGCAGACATGCCCGCAGACGCTCTTTATTGCGCCGGACTGGACCTCGGCTCGACGATGACCAAGGTCGTCATCATCGACGCCCGGGAACGTATCATCGCCCGGGTGGAGAGCCATACCGGCGCCGAGCACCGCCGCCTGGCGAACCGGGTGATGGAGGAAGCGCTGGCCCAGGCAGGCCTGCCCGTCACGGCGCTCAGCTACATCGTCGCCACCGGCTACGGGCGCATCAACATCCCCTTCGCCGACCGCCAGGTTACCGAGCTGACCTGCCACGCCCGGGGGGTCGCCAGTTTTTTCCCGTCGGCGCGGACGGCGCTGGATATCGGGGGGCAGGACGCCAAGGCGATGAGGCTCGGCGAGGGCGGTAAACTGCTCAACTTCGTGATGAACGACCGCTGCGCGGCGGGGACGGGCCGCTTTCTGGAGGTCACCGCCGGGACGCTCGGCATACCGCTGGAAGACCTGGGAAAGCTCTCGCTGGCATCGCAGCACCCCGTCAAAATCAGCAATACCTGCACCATCTTCGCCCAGCAGGAAATCAACGCCCACCTCTCCGAGGGCGCCGCCGTGGAGGACATCGTCGCCGGGCTGCACGAAGCCATCGCCAGCCGCGCCGTGGCGCTGCTGCGGCGTCTCCGCGTCGAGCCGGAGGTGGTCTTTACCGGCGGCGTCGCCAAGAACACCGGCATGGTGCGGGCTATCAGCCGCCAACTGGGGCGCGAGGTGCTGGTGCCGGAAGACCCGCTCGTCAGCGGCGCCTTCGGTGCCGCCCTCCTGGGCAGGGAAATCGTGGCGCAGGCGCAGGCAAAGGGCGAGCCCGTGAAGCGCGCGGACCGGAAACTGACCGAAGCGACGTTCTTCGAACAGGGATAAAAAATATGGTGCATTACCTGGGTATCGATATCGGCTCCGCTACCAGCAAGGGCGTTATCACCGGCGACGGGGAAATCGCCGCCGAACTCGTCCTTGCCTCCGGCGGCAACTACCGCGCCGTCGCCGAAAAGCTCCGGACGGAGCTCCTGGCAAAAGCGGGCATCGCCGCCGCAGAAATCGCGGGCACGGTCGCCACGGGACAGGGAGCGGGAAACGTGCCCTTCCCCCACCGCGAGGTTACCGACACGCGCTGCTGCGCCCGGGGCATCAACCGGATTTTCCCCACCGCCCGGACGATTATCGACATCCAGGCGCAAAACAGCCAGGTCATCCGCTGCACGGAGCGCGGGCTGGTGAGCAACTTCATCGTCAGCGAGAAATGCGCCGCGGGGAGCGGACGCTTTTTAGAGGTCATCGCCAACGTCCTCCAGGTAAGCCTCGAGGATATCGGCCCCCTTTCCCGGAAAGCGAAGAACCCGATTACCTTTACCACGAGCTGCGCCGTCTTCGGCGAGTCCGAGGCTATTTCCCGGGTGGCGGAAGGCATTCCCAAGGAGGATATCCTCGCCGGGGTGCACCGCGCCCTCGCGGACAAAATCGTCGCCCTCAGCCAGCGGGTGGGGCTGGAGCCGGACATTGCCGTCAGCGGGGGCGGGGGCAGGGACACCGGGCTCATTAAAGAACTGGAGACGCGACTGGGCTTGAAGCTCCTCGTGCCGCCGCAGCCGCAGCTGGTCAACGCCCTGGGAGCGTCCATCATCGCGGAGGATTTCGGGGGCGGGGAAAGCCCGCCGGAAGACCGTCAGGTTACCCGCGGTTCACTGGGAGGAGAACTATGAGCGAAGAACAACCCGTCCTGGAACGCCTGGGGGTGGACACCGGCTACCGGGTAAGCCACACCAAGGAGATTACGGAACAAGATATCCGGATGTTCGCGGAGGTCTCCGGCGACTTCAATCCGGTGCACCTGGACGAAGCTTTCGCCCAAAAGACGATGTTTCAGGGGAGGATTGCCCACGGCGTCCTCGCCATCTCCCTGATATCCGCGGCGATGGCGAAGCTGCCGGGGCTGGTGATATTGCTGTCCCACCAGAGCCGCTTCCTGAAACCGGTGCGCATCGGGGACACGATTACCGCCGCCGGGGAAGCGACCAGCGTGCGCA
>JBDRGD010000137.1:0-2859 GCA_043818095.1 Chloroflexota bacterium | reverse complement strand
TGCCGGCGGACGCCGCCCCCGGGGGACGCGCACGCCGGCGATGTACCGCAGCTTCGTCGGCTCTTTACAGCGGCATGGCCGGGTGCATGAACTGGAGATGATGTTCCGGTTCTACCTGGCGGTCCTTCCCGACCTGCTGCGTCATCCCCGGGCGACCATCGCCATGATGCCCCTGGGTCTGAAACTGCTGACGCATCGGCGTCTCCCCCTGCGGTCCGCCCGGGTGAAAAGCGGGAGCGATTTGCCCCGTATCATCCGCAAGTTCCGCGAGATCAGGGGGCGCCCTTGAAAGACTACGCTTATTTTCCGGGATGCTCCGCGGAGAGCACCGGCCTGGGTCTCGGCCTGTCCGTGCGGGCGGTGGCCGCGCCGCTGGAAATAAGTCTCCTGGAATTGGAGGACTGGACCTGCTGCGGCTCCACCCCTTACGGCTCGCTGGACGAGGCGGAGGCGGTGCTGGTTGCCGCCCGGAACCTGGCGCTGGCGGAGAAAACGGGCCTGGACCTGGTGACGCCGTGCAGCTCCTGCTACGTGACCCTGCGGAAAGCGGACGGACACCTGCGGGAGAACGTATTACTGCGGCGGCAGGTGAATGAGGCTTTACAGGCTATCGGCCTGCAGTACCGGGGCACGGTGCGGGTGCGGCAGCTGATGGAGGTCCTGGTGAATGACGTTACGCCGGAGTTCATCGCCGGCAGGGTGCAGAGGCCCCTGGAGGGCATGGCGGTGGCGCCGTATTACGGCTGCCAGATGGTGCGCCCGGACTACGGCTTCGACCACCCGGAGAACCCGCAGACGCTGGAGCGCATTCTCACCGCCCTGGGGGCGAAAACGGTGGACTTCCCCCTGAAAGCACGCTGCTGCGGCGGCTCCCATACCATCTCGGCGGAGGGTGCCGTGCTGGGTCTTCTGCAAAAGCTTTTAAAGAACGCGGCGGACAGCGGGGCACAGTGCCTGGCGACGCCCTGCCCGCTGTGCCAGACGAACCTGGACGCTTTCCAGGGCAGGGTGAACGCCGTCGGCGGTACCGATTATCACATGCCGGTATTTTACGTTACCCAGCTTATCGGCCTGGCGCTGGGTCTTTCCCCGGATTCCCTCGGTATAAAATCGAACATCGTTTCCCCGGCGCCCCTCCTGAAACAGCTGGCGGGGGTGAAAAGTGGCGCCTAGAATCGGGGTCTACGTCTGTCACTGCGGCAGCAACATCGCCGGGGCCGTGGACTGCGGGGAAGTCGCTAATGCCGCGAAGGACCTGCCCGCGGTGGCGGTCGCCCGCGATTACCGGTTCATGTGCTCCGAGCCGGGGCAGGAGCTCATCAAGCAGGACATCAAAGAGCTGGGCTTGAACCGCGTGGTGGTGGCTTCCTGCTCCCCGACGATGCATGAGCCCACCTTCCGGCGGGCCTGCCAGGAAGCCGGACTGAATCCATACTACTTCGAGATGGCGAACATCCGGGAACACTGTTCCTGGGTGACCGAAGATAAAGTCGCCGCCACGGAGAAAGCCAGGGCACTGGTGAGCGCGGCGGTGCACCGGGTCTACTATCACCAGCCGCTGGAGACGCGTGAGGTGCCGGTCAACCCGGCCACCCTGGTGCTGGGCGGGGGCATCGCGGGCATCGAGGCGGCGCTGAAAATCGCCGACGCCGGTAAAAAAGTCTACCTGGTGGAGCGCTCCCCGAGCGTCGGGGGGCACATGGCGCAGCTGGACAAGACCTTTCCCACGCTGGACTGCTCCGCCTGCATTCTGACCCCCAAGATGACGCTGGTGGGGTCCCACCCTAACATCGAGCTGCTCGCTTACAGCGAGGTCGAGGAGGTCTCCGGGTACATCGGTAATTTCAAGATTAAGGTGCGGAAAAAGGCGAAATACGTCGACTGGAGCAAGTGCACCGGCTGCGGGCGCTGCCAGGAGCTTTGCCCCACCGCCGTCCCCAGCGAGTTCGAGGAGAGCCTGGGGAAACGCAAGGCCATTTACAGGCCCTTCGCGCAGGCGGTGCCCAACAAGGTGGTCGTGGACGCCGCCAGTTGCCGCCATCTCAAGGGGCTTGCCGAGGGCAAGGACCTCTGCCGTCTCTGTCAGCGGGGCATCGAGAAGAAGGGGGTCCCCGGCTGCGAACTGGAGGCCATCGATTTCACCCAGCAGGACGAAATCGTGGATATCGAGGTCGGCGCGGTGATTGTCGCCACCGGCTTCCAGCTTTTCGACCCGTCCCCCATTCACCAGTACGGGTACGGCAGGCTGGATAATGTCGTTACCAGCCTGGAGTTCGAGCGGCTGGTCAACTCCGCGGGCCCGACCGAGGGCCATATCCTGCTCAAGGACGGTACCGAGCCGCAGCGCCTGGCGCTGATGCACTGTGTGGGCAGCCGCGACGAAAAGTATCACGACTACTGCTCGCGGGTCTGCTGCATGTACTCGCTGAAGTTCGCCCACCTCATCCGGGAGCACACCGGCGCCGAGGTCTACGAGTTTTACATCGATATGCGCAGCTTCGGCAAGGGCTACGAGGAGTTTTATCAGCGCATCCTCGAAGAGGGGACCGTCTTTATCCGCGGCAAGCCGGCGGAGGTCACCGATGTCGCCGAGACGCCGGAAGAAGCGGGCAGGCTTGTCGTGCAGTTCGAGGACACGCTGGCGGGCCGTCAGCGGCGTTTGCCGGTGGACATGGTCGTCCTGGGCTGCGCCCTGGAGCCGAACGCGGATACCGGGCAGGTGTCCCGCCTGTTCAACATCAGCCGCAGCGCCGACGGCTTTTTCATGGAAAAGCACCCCAAGCTGGCACCCATCGCCACGATGACGGACGGTATTTTCGTCATCGGGTGCTGCCAGGGTCCCAAGGACATCCCGGATAC
>JBDRGD010000136.1:0-8999 GCA_043818095.1 Chloroflexota bacterium | reverse complement strand
CGCCGGGTAGCCGCCGTCACCCGGCTCCGCCGGTTTTCCAGAGGGAATCCCGTGGCAGATGCAGACCGCGGGCTGCGGACTGACGGCGTCGGGTAGGTACAGCGCGCCGACGATAGGGATACCATCGACTTCGATAACAATGCTTTCTATCATCATTATGTCAAACTAAGTTTTATCAGGAATTCCCTATTTCCGGAAGACCCGTGTATCGGCGAGGCTACCATTCCCTCCAGACGGAAATTGCGGTCCAATGCCCAGTGCAGGAAACGCCCTATCACGGCGGCGTGCAGCCGGGGGTCTTTAATCACCCCTCCCCTGCCCACCTCCCCGCGCCGGGCCTCGAACTGCGGCTTGAGGAGGACGATAATGCTGCCGCCGTCTTTCAGCAATGGGGCAACGGCGGGAAGGACTTTCTCCACGGAGATGAAGGAAACGTCCATCGTCACCAGGTCAACCTTTTCCGGGAGGGACTGCGGATAGCGGGCGTTGACCCGCTCCATGACGACCACGCGGGGGTCTTTCCGCAGGCGGTAGTCCAGCTGTCCGTAACCCACGTCCACGGCATAAACGCGCGCAGCGCCATGCTGCAGCAGGCAATCGGTGAAACCGCCGGTAGACGCCCCAATATCCGCCACTACCATGCCGACGGCATCTATCCGGAACTGCTCCAGGGCAAACTCCAGCTTGATACCGCCGCGGCTGACGAAGCGGGGCGGGGACAGCACCGCGATATCGGCATCCGGGGATACCATCGTCCCCGGCTTTACCGAGGCCTTACCGGAGACGGTCACCTGCCCTGCCAGGACCAGCGCCTGCGCCCGGGTGCGGCTTTCGGCGAGTCCCCGCTCCACCAGCAGACTATCGACGCGCTGCCTGGTCATAACACGAGTATAGCACAGGGTGGGATGCTAGAGTTGCCGACCCACCGCGGCGGCAATCGGTTTCAGGGAAGCCATCAGTTCGTTGAACTGGTCCGGGGCCAGCGATTGCAGTCCGTCCACGAGCGCCTCTTTGGGGTTAGGATGCACCTCTATCAGCAGACCGTCCGCGCCCGCGGCGATGGCCGACCGGGCGATTGCCGGAACGAAGTCGTGATGCCCCGCGGCATGGCTGGGGTCGACCAGTATCGGCAGGTGGCTTACCCTCTTTATCACCGCCACCGCGGAGATATCCAGGGAGAAGCGGATGCTGTCCTCGAAGGTCCGGATACCACGTTCGCAGAGGATGACCTTGTCGTTCCCCTGCGCCAGCAGGTAATCGGCGGCATTGAGCCACTCCGTGACCGTGCAGGAAAAACCGCGTTTCAGGACCACGGGGTGCCCGCTCTTCCCGATTTCCGTCAGCAGCCGGAAGTTCTGCATATTGCGGGAGCCTACCTGTAAGATGTCCGCATACTTCGCCACGAGTTCCACGTCATGGGGGTCGATAACCTCGGTGATGACGGGGATGTCGTATTCCTCACGCGCCTTTGCCAGGAACTTCAGCCCTTCGACGGCCAGCCCCTGAAAGCTGAAGGGAGAGGTGCGCGGCTTGAAAGCGCCGCCCCTCAAGACGGTGGCCCCGGCTTCTTTCACCACCTTTGCCGCCGCCAGGAGCTGTGCCTCGTTTTCCACGGCGCAGGGGCCCGCCATCACTGCCACCTGCTTGCCCCCGATTGGCACCCCCCTGACGGTAACCACGGTATCTTTCGCCCGGACCTCGCGGGAGGCCAGCTTGTACGGCTTCATGATGCGCGTGACGCTCTCCACCCCCGGCAATACCGCGAAGATATCCGTGGGTATCTGCCCCGTATTGCTGCCGAGCAGCGCCACCACCACCTTATCCGTACCCATGTTCAGTTGGACGCCCAGGCCCAGGGACTTTGCCTTCGTGACCACGTCATCGACTTCCCCCTGGCTTGAGCCGGTCTTCATCTCCACAATCATGCCGCTAACCTCATCTTATTACCCCTTCTGCAATTGATGATAATGAATCGGTGCCCGGCACGTCAAGGCAGCGGCAGGGCCCGCCACTTTTACGAAAGCTTCGTGAAACCTTCACGATTTCTTTATGAACTTTATGGGTATCTTTATACCGTGATGTTAGATTAAGAATAAGAGTTGGGGGTTAACCCTGACCCGGTATCAGGGATAATACGGAGCTGCGACAGGGGGTTAGCATGAGTATCGAAAACACCACGGTCAGTTTTCCCTGCCCCGAGTGTAAATTGAATTTCCCGGTTTACCTGCATCAGCTCGTCGAAGGCGGCGTCGTGGTCTGTCCCCGCTGCCGCGCCAACAACGCGGAAACGGAGCTCCGGCAGATTGAGCACAGCCTCGAAGACATCGGAAAGTCCCTGCAGAACCTGAAAAAGCACCTCCAGGGCAAGGTGAAGCCGGAGCCGCAGACTTAACCCGTTCCCCGCCCGAAACTCCCGGCGCTATGGGGCTGATGTCTCTGCCAGCTGACGCACCAGCGTCTCCAGCACCCCCTCCCAGCTTTTTCCCGGCCTTTTCCGGTCCAGCCGCACCTGGCTTACACCGAGGTTCACCCCGGCCGGCAGGGACAGGGCTCGCTGTTTTTCCGTAAAACGCATCCCCGGGAAGAGGCGAAGCACAATCTGGCTGTCCTCCGTACCAATCGATTCGACACCCGCTTTTGTCCCCAGTAGCTTTATCCTGATGACAAAGAGCAGGTTACTCACCGCCGCCGGCAGCATGCCGAAACGGTCGGTAAAGTCCCGGGCGAACTCATCAATTGAGACCTCGGCCCCGATTTTTGCCAGCTGCTGGTAAAGCTCCAGCCGGGTGTTAATATCCGCCACGGTCTCTTCGGGGATATAGGCCGCCAGCGGGAGGTCGATGGCGGGGGGCGGCAGCCTCCGGCTGACCTCTTTACCGCCCGCCAGCCTCGCTTTCTGCGTTTCGACCGCGTCCGAAAGCAGGCGGCAGTAAAGGCTGAAACCCACGGCGCTGATGTGCCCGCTCTGCTTTGCCCCCAGCAGGTTACCCGCCCCCCGGATTTCCAGGTCTTTCATGGCGATATCAAACCCAGCACCGAGCTCGGTAGCCTCGAAAATCGTGCGCAGGCGCTTTTGCGCCGCCGGGGTAAGGTGCCTGCCGCCTTCGTAGAGAAAATAAGCGTAGGCAAGGTTCGCCCCCCGCCCCACCCTGCCGCGGAGCTGGTAAAGCTGTGCCAGTCCCAGCCGGTCCGCCTGGTGCACTATCATGGAATTGACATTGGGCATATCCAGCCCGGACTCGATAATCGTCGTGCAGACGAGTACGTCCGCCTTACCCCGGGCGAAATCCGCCATGACTGCTTCCAGCGTCTCCGGGGGCATCCGCCCGTGAGCCACGGCGAACTCCGCTTCCGGCACCAGCTCCCGCAGCTCGGCTGCCACCCCTTCTATGCTCTGCACCCGGTTATGCACGAAGAAGACCTGCCCGTTACGCTCCAGTTCCCGCACTATCGCTTCGCGGATGAGGCGCGGATTATCGGCGCTCACGTAGGTCTTGATGGGCAGTCTCTCTTCCGGCGGCGTCTCCATGGTGCTCATGTCCCGCACCCCCACGAGGGACATGTGCAGGGTGCGGGGGATGGGGGTGGCGCTCAGCGTCAGGACGTCTATCTCCCCCCGCAGCTTCTTGAGGTATTCCTTGTGCACGACCCCGAAACGCTGCTCTTCATCGATAACCAGCAGGCCCAGGTCTTTGAAGGCGACGTCTTTCTGGAGGAGGCGGTGGGTACCGATAACGATGTCCACCTTGCCCTGCGCCAGCGCCTCGATAATCGTGTCCTGCTCCCGGGGGGGCTGGAAACGGCTGAGGGCCTCAATCCTCACCGGGAAGGCGTTCATCCTTTCCCGGAAAGTGGCGTGGTGCTGCTCCGCGAGCACCGTGGTGGGCACAAGCACCGCCACCTGCTTGCCGTCCATCACCGCCTTGAACGCAGCCCGGATTGCCACCTCCGTCTTGCCGTAGCCCACGTCGCCGCAGACCAGCCGGTCCATCGGCTTCGGCTTCTCCATGTCCTCTTTTACGTCATGCTCGGCGGTAGCCTGGTCGGGCGTTTCCAGGTAAGGAAAGGAGGCTTCCAGTTCCTGCTGCCAGACCGTGTCCCCGGAAAAAGCAAAACCGGGGGCAACCTCACGGTGGGCGTAGAGCCCCAGAAGCTCCTGCGCCAGTTCCTCCGCGGCTTCCTGTACCCGCTTCTTCGTGCGCCGCCATTCCTGTGTCCCCAGGCGGCTCAGCCCCGGCGGGCGGTCCCCCGCCCCGATGTAGCGGCTGACACGGTCTATCTGGTCCGTGGGCACGTAAAGGCGGTCCCCGGCGGCATACTGCAGCACCAGGTATTCTTTTTTCACGCCGGCGGTATGCAGCGTGACCACGTCCAGGAACTTGCCGATACCGTGCTCCACGTGCACGGCATAATCGCCCGGCGTGATATCGACGAAAAGCTTGTGGCGCGGCACCGGACGTTTCTTGGCCAGGCGCCGCTGTTTCACGAAGCCGAAAAGCTCGGCATCAGTGTAAAGGCAGGTGTCCGGGGACAGTATCCAGCCTTCCGCCAGAGAGCCCTTAAGCAGAGTGACGGAGCCGGGCGGCGGCAACTGCCGGATTTCCTCGACCGGGGCGGCGATGATGTCTTTTTCTGCCAGCAGTTCGGACAGGCGTCCGGCCTGGTTGCTGGCGATAATCACCCGCTTCCCGGTGCGCCGCAACTCCGCTGCCTGCTCCAGGAAAACGCCAAGCTGTCCGGTGAAATTGGGGGCTGTCCGGAAATCAAAGCGGAGGGCCTCTTCCCCGGTATCAAATGAGGTGATTTCCAGCCGTCGGCGCTGTTCCAGGCGCGGAGCCAGTTCTGTCCAGTCCAGGTAAGGCCGGGGATAGTTCCGCGGGATTTCCCCGCTGCGCAATGCTCCGGCGGCAAGCTGCTGCGCCTCCATATCCAGAGCGGCAACCGCCTGCTCCAGGACCAGCGGCTCGTCGAGAATGACCACGGCGTCTTCCGGTAAATAGTCCAGGAGGCTGCTCCGATTGAACAGCGGGGCGTAAAACCGGGGATGGCGCGGGCGTTGTCTTTCCTCCATCCCGGCGATTTCCTGCCCTATCTCCTCGCGAACCTCTTCGCGGCATCCGGACAGGTCCAGCCCGCGCAGCACCCGCGCTACCTCCTCCCTGCCCTGCTGCAGGACCGCCAGCAGCTCCGTCGCCGGGCCCACGGACACCGACTTTATTTCCTGCTGCGAACGCTGGCTCCCGGGGTCGAAAAGCCGGATGCTTTCGATAGTATCGCCGAAGAACTCCAGCCGCGCGGGCAGTTCGCCCGTCGGCGGGAAGATATCCACGATGCCGCCGCGATGGCTCATCGTGCCGGGTATCTCCACCAGGCTTTCCGCCTCGTAGCCCATCGCCTGCCACCGGCTGAGCAAATCGAGCGGGGACAGGGTCATCCCCACGGTCACCTGGTGGCATGATTTCCGGAAGTCCCCCGGCGGCGCGGTAAAGCTCATCAGCGCGGGCGCCGCAGCGATAAGGAGGGGAGCGCTTTGCCCCGTAGCAACTTCATCCGCGCACGCCAGGACGGAAAGCGTCCGCACCCTTTCCATTTCCGTGGCGGCATCTGCCGTAATACGCTCGTAAGGCAATACTTCCGGCTCCGGGAAAAAGAGCACCCGGGCCGCCGGGCACCAGTTCCGCAGCTGCTCCTGGAGCGTACGGGCGTTCTCCGGGCGCGCCGTCAGCACCAGCACCGGATGACCCAGGTCCCGCGCCAGAGCCGCCAGCAGGTACGGCCTGGCTGCTTCCGGCACCGTGGCACGGTCTGCCCATTCTGCCTGCCCCAGGGCTAATATCAGCCGCCGGTAAGCGGGCCGCTCCGCCAGCAGCGAAAGTAAAGTGGTTAAATCCATGTCCTGTGCCCCAAATACCTCTAGGGCTCGCCGTTAACGACCAGCCCCAGACTAGATTCTAACACAGACAGCGAGTTGCCGTGAATTATTTTCGCCATTCCTTGTTCAACTTGCGCTCGCTTGGTATAATTAATCCGAAATCAACATAATCTGTGACGGGCATGAAAGAAACGGCAAAGAAAGAGCAAAAAGAAAACGGGCTGCGCTACCGGCGCATTGTGGTCAAGTTCGGTACCAGCCTGCTCACCGGCGGCAGCAGCCACCTGGACCTTGATGTCATGTCCCGGCTCGTGACCCAGGTAGCCCTGCTGCACCAGAAAGGCGCTGAAGTTATCGTCGTATCTTCCGGGGCAATCGCCGCCGGGCGCCATAAGCTGGGCCTGAACCGGAATATACGCGGTATCCCCTACAAGCAGGTGCTGGCGGCGGTGGGGCAAGGCAGGCTGATGTCCACCTATGAGCAGCTTTTCGCCCCCTCTAAAATCTCCGTGGCGCAGGCCCTGCTCACCAAGACCGACCTTTCCGACCGTGCCGGTTATCTCAACGCCCGCAATACGCTGATGGCGCTCATGGAGCTCAGGGTTATCGGCATCGTTAACGAAAACGACGTTGTCGCCGTCGATGAAATCCAGGAAGCCAAGTTCGGCGACAATGATAATCTCTCGGCGATGGTGGCGAACCTGGTGAACGCCGACCTCCTCATGCTGCTGACCAATACCCGTGGGCTTTACACCGCGGAACCCAGCCACCACCCGGATGCGAAGCTCATCCCTGAAGTTGCCAAAATAGACGCCAGCATCACGCGCCTCGCGGCGAGGACCACCAGCCAGCTCGGTACCGGCGGCATGATCACCAAGATTGAGGCGGCGAAGCTGGCGACGACTTCCGGCATCACGGTGGTTATCGCCGACGGCAATGCCGAAGACGTTATCCTGCGCCTGGCCGCGGGGGAAAGCATCGGCACCCGCTTTCTGCCCCGCCAGAAAATCGAGAGTCGCAAGCGCTGGATGGTCTCCGGCCTTTGCACGGTGGGCAAGGTCGTCATCGACCCCGGAGCCGCGCAGGCATTGCGGACGCACCAGCGCAGCCTGCTTTCCGCCGGTATCCGGCAGGCAGAGGGTAATTTTGACCGGGGTGACCTGGTGGATATTTACGACACGGAAGGGACACACCTGGGGTGCGGCATTACCAATTACAGCGCCCATGATATCGCCGTGATTAAGGGCGCCCGTTCCAGGCAGATTACGGAACTTCTCGGCTTTGATTACGGCCCCGAGGTAGTGCACCGTAACAATCTGACGGTAATCTAGTAATCAAGAAAGAGAGGTCCGAATGCCCGTCGGCAGACTATTTACCGCGGATTATAAAAAGGAACGCCTCCTGGGGGAAGTCATGTACCGTCTCCAGAGCGAGACCTCTAACTCCTGGTGGGGGGAACTCGTCCTGGTGGAATATAAGGCGTTGACCGATGGCTCCGGCTACCTGATTGAGCTGGAGGACAAGCGCCGGGGCAAGTGCAGCCTGAAGAAAAGAGTGAACCGGGCGGTCAGCGGGGTGCCGCCGCGCTATATCTATCACTTTACGGGCATCGGGCCGCTCGCCGGGAGTAAATCATGAAAGCGACAACCGCGGAACTGGTCACCAAGGGTAAAGCCGCCCGGGAAGCCGCGCGCCGGCTGGCTTTCCTGTCTAGCGCCGTGAAAAACCAGGCGCTGCAAAATATCAGCCAGGACCTGCGCGCCCGGCAGGATGAAATCATTGCGGCGAACCGTAGGGACTACCGGCAGGGCAAAGACGCCGGCATGAACGATGCCATGCTCGACCGCCTGATGCTGGACGCCAACCGTATCGAAGGTATCGCCCGGGACGTGCTGGTGGTCGCGGATATCCCCGACCCCATCGGGGAAGTCTGGGACATGCACGTCCTGGCCAACGGCCTGCAGGTCGGCAGGAAACGGGTGCCCATCGGGGTCATCGGCGCCATCTACGAAAGCCGTCCCAATGTCACCATCGATATATCCGCGCTGTGCCTGAAATCAGGCAACGCCGTTATTCTCAGGGGCGGCAAGGAAGCGATAAATTCTAACCTGGCGCTGGCCAACATCGTCCGGGAGGCCTGCGCCCGCGCCGGCGTGCCGGAAGGAGCAGTGCAGCACATCGAAAACACGGACCGGGCCCTGGTCAACGAGCTCCTCAAGATGAACGACGTGATTGACCTGCTCATTCCCCGCGGCGGCGCCGAGCTGATAAAGTTCGTCGCGGAGAACGCCACGATGCCGGTGGTGACCGGCGGCATCGGCGTCTGCCATACCTATATCGACCGCTCCGCCGACGTTGCCAAGGCCGCAGCCATCGCCTACAACGCCAAGGTGCAGCGTCCCACGGTCTGTAACGCCCTGGACACCCTGCTGGTCCACGCGGACATCGCGGAGCGCTGTCTCCCTGCCGTGGCGGCGGAATGGGCGAAAGCCGGTGTGGAGATACACGCCGATAAGCGCGCTCTTTCGGTCATCGGGAAAAATTATTCCGGTAAAGCCATCCCCGCCGTCAATGAGGACTGGGGCAAGGAATTCCTGGCGCTGATTGCCGCGGTGAAGGTAGTGGACTCCATGGAGGAAGCCCTGGGGCACATCGCCCGTTACGGTTCCGGGCATTCCGAGGCGATTGTCACCGGGGACTATGCTTCCGCCATGCGCTTCCTCAACGAGGTGGACGCCGCCGCGGTTTATGTTAACGCCAGCACCCGCTTCACGGACGGCAGCCAGTTCGGTCTCGGCGCGGAGGTGGGCATCAGCACCCAGAAGCTGCACGCCCGCGGGCCCATGGGAGTGAAGGAACTGACGAGCTATAAATGGATTATCCTGGGTGACGGCCAGGTGCGCCCCTAAGCGCTCTGCACCGCCGCCTGCTGGCTCTCTAAAAGCTGCTTGATGCCCTTGTCTCCCAGGGTCAGCAGCTCGTCAATCATCTGCCGGGTAAACGGTTTCCCCTCCGCGGTGCCCTGCACTTCTACGAACTCGCCCCTGCTGGTCATCACCACGTTGAAGTCCACCGCCGCCCCGAAGTCCTCGTCGTAGCAGAGGTCCAGCATCATGTAACCGCGCAC
>JBDRGD010000135.1:0-3868 GCA_043818095.1 Chloroflexota bacterium | reverse complement strand
GGAGAGCTCCGCCGCGGTTTCCGGGCTTAAAACAGCGTATTCCTGGTGTATCCGGTGCTGGGCCGGGTCTTCCTCTCTCACCGGGCGGAAGGTATCCAGTCCCACGTGCAGCGTGACGAAGGCGCGGCGCACGCCTTTTTCATTCAGGTTGTCCAGCAGCCGGGGGGTAAAATGCAGGCCCGCGGTGGGCGCGGCGACGCTGCCGGCGACCCTGCTGTAAACCGTCTGGTAGCGCTCCGGCTGCTCAAGGGGGACATGGATGTAAGGCGGCAGGGCAATCTCGCCCACCGCCGGCAGACGGCTTTCCTCCGCGAAACGGACCAGCCGCACGCCCTCGTCCTTCACTCCCACCACCTCCGCCCGGAGGCTGCCGCCGCCGTCTTCAGCCGCGTCTTTTGTTATGTCAATCATGCTGCCCTCTTTCAGGCGCTTGCCCGGCTTTGCCAGCGCCTCCCAGACCCCTTCTTCCACCCGGCGCAGCAGCAGCAGTTCCACCCTGCCCCCTCCGTCCGCTTTCCTGCCGTGCAGGCGCGCGGGGATTACCCGGCTGTCATTAAAGACGAGGACGTCGCCCGCCCGCAGGTAGTCCGCGACATCCGTAAAGCGCTTGTGCTCCAGCACGCCGGTCTGCCGGTGCATCACCAGCAGCCGGGAACTGTCCCGCGGCTCGAGCGGGGTCTGGGCAATCAGTGCGGGCGGCAGCGTATAATCGAAGTCGGCGGTTTTCATACCCTCTCCGCACACTATACCGTCAAACTCGCCGGCGGTTCAAACCAGCCTTGAAGCCCGGCAAGGCAGTATGCTAAAATAGCCCCGGAAACGCGCCTGAAGGGGCTTGATGTCGGATAACGGCGAATGGGAACCTAAAATCATCGCTTTTCTCTGCAAATGGTGCAGCTATGCGGGCGCCGACCTCGCCGGCACCAGCCGTAAGAAATACCCGGCGAACATCCGGATTATCAAGATTCCCTGCTCGGGGAGAATCGACCCCCTTTTCGTGCTGAAAGCCCTGCGCATGGGTTTCGACGGCATCCTGGTTTCCGGGTGCCATCCCGGTGACTGCCATTACCAGACGGGGAACTACCGCGCCCGCCGCCGGATGGCGCTTACCCGGAGGCTGCTGGCGCAGGTCGGCATCGAGCCGCAGCGCCTGCAGTTAAGCTGGGTCTCCGCTTCCGAGGGCGAGAAGTTCGCCCGGGTCGTCGCGGACGTTACCCGCGAGATAAAAGCAATCGGCCCCAACCGACTTTTTAGCGAGGAACATGGAAGAGAAGCTGCGCCGCGAGGCTAAAGCGCTCCTTGCCGGGGGAAAAGTAGCCCGCCTCATCGGCTACGCCCCCGGCAGCCTTAAGTTTACCACCACTCCCCTGATTACCGGGGAGACAGACGAGGCCGACCTCCTGGTCATCAGTCCCTTTATCGACAATAATCTCAGCGTTTACCTGGGCAGGGGCCAGGGGCGCACCGCCATCGTGGCCAAGGGGTGCGACAGCCGCGCCATCGTCAACCTGATACAAGAGAAACAGGTGAACCGGGAAGACCTCTTCATCTTCGGCGTTCCCTGCACCGGCATCATCGATGTCCGCAGGGTGGAAAGCCTCACCGGCATGGAGAGGGACGACATCGATGCCATCACGCGGGAGGGCGACAAGGTAACCGTCACCATCGACGGCAAGGCGCAGACCTTCCCCGCCGGGGACGTCCTGCGGGAGGACTGCCTGGGCTGTGAGTCCCCCGTCCCCCGGGAATACGATGTTCTCCTCGGCGAAGCCGCACCCGCTGTCCAGGACGCGGATGCCGGCCGGAAGCGGTTAAAGGAACTGGAAATCCTGCCCCCGGCGGAGCGCTGGCAGTTCTGGCAGGACGAGTTCCGCCGCTGCATCCGCTGCTACGCCTGCCGCCAGGTCTGCCCCGCCTGCTTCTGCGAGCGCTGCTTCATCGAGGAATCCGAGCCGCGCTGGCTCTCCCCCGTCCCCCACTGGCCGGACAACCTGCTTTTCCAGTTGACGCGGGTGCTGCACACGGCGGGGCGGTGCACCGACTGCGGGGAGTGCGAGCGCGCCTGCCCGGCGGACATCCCGCTGCGGGCGCTGACCCGTTCCATGGCGGACGCCGTTACCGAGCTTTTTGACTACCACCCCGGGACGGACATCACCAAGCCGCCCCTGATGACCGCTTACCAGAGTGAAGAAACGGGAGACCTTTTCCGGTAGCTATGAAGAAAATCGCCAGGTCCGATATCGGCAGGCTGCTGGCACGGTGGCAGGAGCAATACAGCGTCCTGGTGCCCTCCGCGAAGAGTGGCACCCTGCAGATGGCCCCGTGGGAGGGGGAAGACCTCAGCCTGGACGCGTATCGCAACACTTCACTCCCTCCCAAGGCGCGCTTCCTGCCCCTCCGGGAGACGCTGTTCGCTTACCGGAAGACCGCGGACGGCATCGCGCTGGACCTGCCCGGAGCGCCGACCGACCGGCAACTGCTTTTCGGCATCCGCCCCTGTGACGCCCGCGCCGCCGCGATGGTGGACCTGGTCTTCCGGGACACCTACCCGGACAGCGCCTACCTGGAGCGCCGCCGGAACACCGTCCTCGTCGGCTTAGGCTGCACAAGGCCCTCCGGGAGCTGTTTCTGCACCTCACTGGGTATCGACCCGTCGGCCTCGCCGGACGTGGACGTGATGCTGACCGATACCGGCGATGCTTACCTGATGGAGGCCGTTTCCCCCCTGGGCGAGGAACTGCTGGCGAACGGCGCCGAGCTGGCGGACGCGACACCCGACGACGAGACGAAAGCCCGGGAGTGCCGGGAGGAATCCCGCACCCGGATAAAGCGGCAGATTAACGTCGAAGGGGTAGCGAAGAAGCTGCGGGAAGTCTTTGAAGACCGGGAGTTCTGGGAAAAGGCCGCCGCCAAGTGCATCTCCTGCGGCATCTGCACCTTTCTCTGCCCCACCTGCTACTGCTTCGACATCAATGATGAGGCAGACCCGAAAGACGGCTCGCGCTGGCGCCACTGGGACAGCTGCAGCTTTTCCCTTTATACCAGGATGCCCGTGGAGAACCCCCGTGAAGAGAAATGGCAGCGGGTGCGGCAGAAGGTAAGCCATAAATACCTCTTTTACCCGGAGCTTTTTCACCTGACCGCCTGTACCGGCTGCGGGCGCTGCATCCGGCTCTGCCCGGTAAACTGGGACATTACCCGGGTGCTCGCCAGCCTGCCCGAAAAGACCGGGAAGGAAGGGAAAGGTTAGTCATGCCGATTTCCGATATCAGTCATCGACCCCGCTTCCCCGCCCGGGACAATATTTACCTGCCCCACCTCACCGTCATCACCAAAATCATCGATGAAACGGCGGACACGAAGACCTTTCACCTCCGGTTCAAGGACGAAAAGCTGCGCGGGGAATTCACCTTCGCCCCCGGACAGTTCGCCGAGTATTCCGTTTTCGGGGCGGGGGAAGCCACTTTCTGCATCTCTTCCAGCCCCACCCGGCCCGACCACCTGGAATGCGCCGTGAAGCGGGTGGGGAAGGTCACCAACGCCCTGCACCGCCTGGAGGAAGGCGCGGAAATCGGCTTCCGCGGGCCCTACGGCAACAGCTTCCCGCTGGAGGAGATGCGCGGGAAAGACCTCGTCTTTATCGCGGGGGGCATCGGCCTGGCGCCCCTGCGCTCGCTTATCTGGAACGTGATTGACCGGCGGCATGACTACGGCAACATCGTCATCATCTACGGCGCCCGCAGTCCCGCCGACCTCTGTTTCCGCTATGACCTGGAGGACTGGGAGAAAGACGACACGGTTAAAATGGTCACCACCGTGGACCGCGGTAACGGAAGCTGGCAGGGAAAGGTGGGCTTCGTGCCCCAGG
>JBDRGD010000134.1:0-2370 GCA_043818095.1 Chloroflexota bacterium | reverse complement strand
TGGCCGTCATCTCGGTAGCCGCATAGAGGCGGTGTGAGATATTCCCCTCGATGCGTGTATCTCCCTTAATCATTATCCAGCGGTTTTCCATCCAGCCCCAGTTCTGGCTCACCCGCCGCTCCTGGAGCCAGAGGATGCCGTCCTCCTCATCCCAGCTCCGCTCCTGGAAGATACGGGCCAGCACCTCCTTGCCGTTTGTCTCCAGAAGAAACACGCCACCGGGTTTAAGCGACCGGTAGACGTTAGCAACGACCTGGCGGTCCTCCTCGGGGTCTTCAAAGTAGCTGAAAGAGGTGAGCATGTTTATCGCGGCATCAAAGACACCCTCACGGTAGAAGCTGCGCATGTCCTCATGCACAAACTCAATATCCAGCCCCGCAACGGCAGCCCGCTGAGACGCTTCATCCAGGTAAACACGTGTCCGGTCGACGCCCGTAACCCGGAAACCCCGGCGCGCCAGCTCCAGGGAGTGCCTGCCCGGACCACAGCCGAGGTCTAAAATATGCATTCCGGGACTGATGCCCAGCAGCGAGATAATGCCGTCTACCTCAAGCGGCGTTCCTTCCCAAATCCGCCGGGGGAACATCACCGGCCCCCAGTCCTCCCAGAACGAGTCATCTTCGTGCCACGGCGTCCGTGTTGTCACGTTACTCCCTCTGCCAACGAAATTAAAGACCTATATGATACCCTGCCCCTGCAACTCAGCGAGGTCGTCCCGGCCGTATCCGAGCAGGCCGCAGTAGACCTCCTCGTTGTGCTCACCGACCGCAGGAATAGACCGCTCGATTGCAGTAGGCGTGACGGACATCCGCACCGGCGTGCCGGTAACGGGCATTGTGCCGCTGACACCGGGCATAGCTACTTCGGCCAGCATGCCGCGCGCCTGCACCTGCGGGTCGCGGGCGACCTCGTCCTGCTCGTAGCAGATGCCGCACGGAATCGGTATCTTCTCGGCAAGGGCAATAATATCTTCCGCCGTCTGCGAGGCAACCCAGTCGCTGACAACAGGATCGACGATATCCCGGTGCTCCCAGCGGTCCAGCTCTGTTTGCAGCCGCGGGTCTTCGGCAAGGTCCTCACGCCCGATAAAGCGGCAGAACCTCCGCCAGATGGAGTCCGTGATAATGGCCAGCATAACCCACCTGCCGTCCTTCGTCCGGTAAAGGTCGCTGGGGCCGAGGAAATGACTGCGGTTACCGACGCGCTCCCGTCGCCTCCCGCCCGTCTCCCACTCGCCGATGATGGGTGCCATGAAGGTGAGGCCGGTCTGGAGGAGGGCGGTATCAATCATCTGGCCTTCGCCGGTTCGCTGGCGGTGGTACAGGGCAGAGACAACGCCCACCGCCGTCAGGCAGGCCGTCATGTAGTCGATATGCGGTACCTGCTCCTTTGTCGGCGGGCCGGGGAAACCGCTCACAGCCATTGCTCCGGACATCGCCTTGGCTACCTGGTCAAAGCCGAGGCGGTGGCTGTAAGGACCATCAGGCCCAAAAGCGGAGACATGGGCAAAGATGATGTCCGGTTTCAGTGCCTTCATGCCCTCGTAGGTGATACCGAGCGCCTCCGCCGCCGTCGGGCTGTAGTTCTCAATGACGACATCGCAGAACATGATGAGCTCATTGAGGATACTTCTGGCGCGGTCATTCCGCTCGTAATTAAGCGTTATCGCCCTTTTATTGCGGTTCTGGTTGGCGAAGCTGTAGCTGAAACCCCCGGGGGTCAGCAGCCCCAGGTAACGGTCCTGCCCGCCACCCGGCCTCTCCACCCTGATTACGTCGGCGCCGAGGTCGGCCAGGAGCATTCCGCAGAACGGGCAGGCAATAAAACGTCCCAGGTCCAGTACACGAGTCCCGGTCAAAGGTCCCGCCATCTCAGAACCTCCTTTTTCACCTGATTCACAGGTCGAGACAGATAACGCGCTCAATCCCACCGAGGTCGGTAAGCTGCCTGATAACACCCCGGGGAAACAACTCCCGCAGCATGTCCCTGACCGTCCCGGCCTGCCCGGCGCCCACCTCAAGTACAAGGTGACCCCCGGCCTGAAGCCTTCCCGGTAGCTTAGCGCAAAGGCGTCGTATCCCGTCCAGCCCGTCAGTCCCCCCATCCAGGGCAAGGAGCGGCTCACCAAGCGCCCCGGCCACCGCCAGGTCCGCCACCCTGACATAGGGCAGATTGGCTAATATTATGTCCGCCGGTGCGGGAAGAGCCGACAGCATATCGCCCTGCAACAGGAGGACGCGGTCAAGGGTACCGTGCCTCCGGCAATTTATCCCGGCAAACCGCAGGGCTTCAGCGGAGATGTCAACGGCGAACACGGTTACGCCGGTCAACTCAAGGGCCAGGCTGACGGCAATAGCCCCACAGCCCGTG
>JBDRGD010000133.1:0-15621 GCA_043818095.1 Chloroflexota bacterium | reverse complement strand
GGAGCACGTGAAAGCCCTGGGGGTGGCGCACTGCATCCTGACCACCGATTTCGGGCAGGCGCAAAACCCGCCCCCGCCGGAAGGTTTCCGCCTGATGCTGGCCACCATGCTCCGCCACGGTTTTTCCGAGCAGGAGCTGGCAGTCCTGGTGCAGACCAACCCGGCAAAGCTGCTCGGCCTGGACTGAGTTCAACGGAAACAAGACGCAAAGATAAAACGAGGAGGCGCGTGCGATGAGCGGTCAGTACGAGGTGCTTAATCCCTGGGCGGACGTGACGCCCGTGAAGCCGCGGGGTATCCAGCCCCGCGTGGCGGATTTATCCGGGAAGACGATCGGGCTTTTCAGTGAGCATTTCAAGGTCGCTTCACAGCCCATCCTGACCGTCGTGGAAAAGCGGCTGCGGGAGCGTTTCCCCACGGCGAATTTCCGCTGGTTCTCGCATGACTATAACCTGGATATTGCCGAAACAAAAGAGTTTCCGGAATTCCAGGAGTGGGTCAAGGGCATCGATACCGCCGTGGCCGCCGTGGGCGATTGAGGGTCTTGCACCAAGTACCTTGTGTACAACACGACCCAGATTGAGAAAGCCGGGAAGCCGGCGGTGGCTCTGGTGCACCGCGACTTCGTCCCGGATGCCATGATGGCGTCCGCCGGGAAGGGCATTCCCGGACTGCGCCTCGTGCCGGAGCTGGTGCCACTGGAGTGCACTATTATGGCGGACGTGGAGGTGGCGGTGGACGCTGTCGTGGACGACATTATCGCTGCGCTGACCAAGCCGCTCACCGCCGAAGAAAAAGCGCCCCAGGCGCCCGCGGTGGAGGCGGTTCCCAGCGTGGTCTTCAAGGGCAGCCTGGCAGAAGTCAACCGCTTTTACTACCAGCGGGGCTGGACGGACGGCCTGCCCGTCATTCCCCCCACTCCGGAGGCGGTCGCGGAAATGCTTGCCGGGACGGACCTGCCACCCGACCACGTCGTCGCGGAGATGATACCCCGCCTCGGTAAAGCCACCGTAGAGAAAATTGCCGTCAATGCGGTCATGGCGGGCGCCCTGCCGACGGCCATGCCGGTGCTGATTGCCGCGGTCAAGGCACTGCTGGACCCCCGCGCCTACTTCGGCACCTGGCAGGTGAGCACCGGCTCGTGGGCGCCCTTCTGGGTGGTGAACGGTCCCATCCGTCCCCAGATTAACCTCAACTGCGGGGTGGGGGCGCTCAGTCCGGGGGACATCGCCAACGCCACCATCGGGCGGGCCATCGGGCTGATTATCAAGAACATCGGCGGGGTGCGCAAGGGGATTGAGGACATGGGCGTGCTGGGCAATCCCGGGAAATACACCCAGGTCATCGGCGAGAAAGAGGAGGACAGCCCCTGGGAGCCGCTGCACGTCGAGCACGGCCTGAAGAAAGAGGACAGCGCCATCACGCTTTTCTGCCCCAACTGTGACGCGCGCCTGATGACCTACGGTTCGGACGACAAGGGGATTCTCAACGCCATCATCTATAACCTCCTCCCCGGCCGACGCGGGCTCACGCTGCTGGCGCTCAACCCCCTCAATGCCAAAGCCCTGGCGGACAAGGGCTGGACGAAGGACGGCATCCGGTTCTATGTCTCCCAGTACGGCCGCGTCCCGGCGTTCCGGCACTCCGCCTACGTTTACGGGGCGGACCCCGGCGTGCACGAGAAAGAGTTGGTGACGGTGAACCCGATGGACTCCATGTCCATCCTGCATGACCCGGACTGGATACGGGTGGTCGTCGCCGGGGGCTCCGGGAATATCGTCAACATCTTTCAGGCGCAAACGCTCTCCGGTTCCGTGGCCGGGCCCACGAGCTGGGTCACCCAGAAAATAGACCTGCCGCCGGACTGGGAGAAACTGGTGCGGAAATACCGGAACGTGGTGCCCACCTACCTGCGCTACTAGCGGGGCTTTCCGGTAAGGCGTAACGCCTGCTCGTAGTCCCGGGGCGTGTTGAGGTTCAGCAGCACCTCCGGGGAGGAGAAGGCGACCTTCTCCGTCTCGTGCCGGAAGCGGTGCACGATTTCCCGGAGCCCCATCTTTTCCTCGGAAATGGTCATCAGCTCGGGCAGCAGGCTGGCGGAAAAAACGGGGGGATGCCCGGTCTTTCCCTCACAGACGGGCACGGTGACTGGGGCGCCGGCTTTTTCATGGCTCTCCAGGATAGTCCGCAATGTTGCCGCGGTGCGGGGCTGGTCAACTCCCAGGACGATGATGTTCCGGGGGGCGGGGTCGAGGGCCTGCAGCCCGGCCTTGATGGAGGTGGTCTTGCCCTCGCGGTAGCGGGGATTGAGAACGATTTCGACGGCGGGGTCGGTGGCGACCAGCGCCCGGGCCGCTTCCGCCTCGTATCCCAGGACGAGGATAATCCGGGTCACCCCGGCTTTTTTCAAGGCGCCGATTTGATATTCAAGGAGAGTCTTGCCCTGCCAGGGCAGCCGGAACTTGGCGGTGCCCATGCGCGCCGATGACCCCGCGGCCAGGAGGACTGCCGCGTTTTTACTCAATCGGTTGCCCCCGCTTTCTTTTCCAGTTTCATCGTTTTGCCGTCGCCGCCCAGGCGGCACATCAGCATTTCTGCCAGGATGCTGACGGCAATCTCCTCCGGGGTCACCGCCCCGATGGACAGCCCGATGGGGGCGTGGATTTCCCGGATTCTTTCCGGCGGGACGCCGCGCTGGCGGAGGCTCTCGTGGATGAGGAGGGTCTTGCGCTTGCTGCCGATAAGGCCCACGTAGGCCGCGGGGGTGCGCAACGCCGCTTCCACGGCGATGTCGTCGTCGCGGTGTCCCCGGGTGGCGACCACGATAAAGGTGTTGCGGTTGACGGGCACCTGTGACAGCCCCTCGGAGAAGCTGGCGAGGACCACGCCTTCGGCTTCGGGGAAGCGTTCCGCGGTGGCGAACTGCGGGTGCTCATCGACGATGTAGATGCGGAAGCCGACCATCCCGGCAAAGCTGGTCAGGGCTTTGCTGATATGCCCCGCCCCCATGACCACCAGGGTGGGAGGCGTGGTGAAACCTTCCAGGAATATCTCGTTGCCGTTCTCATCGGTGAGCAGCTGCTTTTTTCCGTAGTCGGCGAGGCGGGGAGCGGTCTCTTTCGCCATCGTCTCCAGGGCATCGCTGCCGAGGCTGCCGATGGTGCTGCCGTCCTTGCGGATAAGCAGCCGGGCGCCGGCGGGCTTTCCCCCGGGGGCGCTCTTGACCAGCATCGCCAGGACCACGGGGCTGCCGCCCTCGCAGGCTTTCCGTATCTCTCCGGCGCAGGCGAGGAAGTCCTCCCGGTCCTGCGCAGGGTCCAGGAAAAAGTGCATCGTGCCGCCGCACACCAGGCCGTCCTGCGCGGCCAGCTCTTCGTTCAGGAAGTATTCCCGGTACTCAGGGCCTCTGCCCTGCTCCATGAGCTCCTTCGCCGAGTGCCAGACATTTCCTTCCACGCAACCACCGCCCAGGGTGCCCACGGTGCTGCCGTCCCGGCGTATCAGGAGCCTGGCGCCGGGTTTCTGGGGCGTCGAGCCGCTGGTGCGTATCACCGTGGCGATGACGCCGCTTTCGCCTTTCTCCACGGTCTGGAGTGCTGCTTCAATCACGTCCTGCATAAGTGCTCACCCCCGGAGCTGTTTTGATTTACCCGCACGCATTATACTGCGCGGGCGCTTTCCCGGCAAAGTGCGGGGCAAAAGGGGAGGGGCTTCGCGTTCTTTGAGGCCCCTCCTGGTAAAGCTGATTTTAAGGGTCCGATGTGACGGGGACCGGGCTATTTTCGCTTCGTTCCGCAATATGGGCAGAACATCGCGGAGTCTTTCAGCGACTGTCCGCAGTTGCTGCAGAACTTTTCCGAAAGCGTCTTACCGCCGGTCCCCCGTCCCTGGGATTTATCCAGGCGGCGGCGGTCCGCCCTCGTCTTCGGCTGCGGTTTTCTTACCCAGAGGAACCATCCGGCAAGGGCGAGGCAGAAAACGAGGAGCGCGATGATGACCAGCAGGGTACTCGGCGAACTCGTTGCGCCACCTCCGCCGGACGTACCCAGCGACGGCGTAGCGGATGACCGGGAATAGCTTATGTGGAAGCGGAGAGGCGGCTGGTCATCGAGGTCGGTGTAGCTGAACCGGTGGGCGTAGAAGCCCTCACCGTCCGCGAAACGGGGTGCGTCCGGCTCTACGGTGAAGTCGCTCGACCCTTTCGGCTCCTGGACGATTACCTCGAGGTCGGAGATGGGGTAAAGCCAGCGGAACTCGTAGTCGATGGTCTTGTCCGGTTGCCCGACGATAAGCGGGTCGTAATACTCCATCCGGAAAACGTTGGTGGTCACGGTATAGCTGATTTCGTCCCAGCCCGGTATTTCCGAGGGATTCCGGTCGGGCGGGCCGCCGGTGTATTGCCCCTGGGCGTCCATCGAGCCCGCGGAATACATTGATGCCTCTGACGGGACCAGGAACCTGACCTGCGCCGGTGCCGTCGCCCCCACAATCGTCCCTTCCAGCATGACCAGTAGCCGGGGGTCGTCATACTCGGGATAGACCCACAGGCGGACGTTGCTGAAACCGGTGGGGATGTTCTCGTTCTGGGCGAAAGCCAGCGGCCTCGCTCCCGTGACGAACAGCACGGTAAGGGTAACGATAAACAGCAGAATGCGCCTGGTATTTTTCATGATTGACTGACCTTTTCTCCCGATTCGGCGTCCTGCGCCGGAACTATCTCTAGATTAATTCTAACTTTTTCAGGATGGATGCCGCAACTAACCCCGCGCTTTCCCGCGGGCGGCACGAGTTCCGGGGGAAACGTGTGGTATAATGTGCACCGGATAATACGGTGAGAGACCACCTTTACGGGCAATCCCCGAAACAGATACCGGTATGGAAAGCTGCCGGGACGATGACGCGTCCGCCCGCCGCCCGTGGCTCCGGCGGCGGTGGCGCCGTCCCCGAAAACAGGAAGGTTGACCGGCGGCATGAACCTTAATCCGGTAGACCGCATATTCCGGCGGCAGCGCATCACCAATCTCACCCTTGTCGTTATCTGCCAGAGCTTTCAGCCCCTTGCCATCGGAGGGGTCGCGCTTTTTTTACCGCTGATACGCGCCGATCTGAACTTGACCTTCTCGCAGGGGGGCACCCTCGCCGCCGCCAGCACCCTGACATATGCCTTGATGCAAATCCCCGCGGGCTTCCTGACGGACCGCTTCGGCGCGAAGCGGCTCTTCGTCCTGGGAGCGCTCGGGGCTATGGTGCTTTCCTTCACTCTCGGTCTGGTCACGGAATACTGGCAGGCGCTGATAAACCAGGCCGTGTCCGGGTTTTTCCGCTCGCTGGTCTTTGCTCCCGGACTGTCGCTCATCGCGGGGTGGTTCCCCAAGGAAAGGCGTGCGACCGCCATGGGGCTGTACCTGGTCGGCGGCTTTTCCGGCAACGTCATCCTGGACGTGTTGGGGCCCTGGCTGTCCGCCCGCTATGACTGGCGTGTCCCCTTCATCGTCTTCTCGCTGGCCGGCATCGCCGTAGCCCTGCTTTTCTGGCGCCTGGGGAAGGAGTCGCCCCGCGCCGCCCCGCGCCAGGAGGTGAATATCCGGGCGGTGCTGCAGCTCTTCCGCAGCCGGCTGATGTGGGCCTGCGGGGCCATCCAGTACATCCGCATGGCGGCCTTGCAGGGAATCGCTTTCTGGCTGCCCAGCCTGCTCGTGGACGAAAAGGGGCTTTCCCTGCAAATTACCGGGTTGATTATCGCCATGCGGGCGCTTATCATCGCCCCTTCCAACCTCATCGGCGGCTACGCCTCCGACCGCCTCCATAACCCCACCCTGGTCATCGGCGTTTCCCTCAGCGTCCTCATGGTCACCACTGCCCTGATGGTGGTCCTGGACAACGTCGTCCTGGTGGTGGTCGCCATCGCGGTGAACTCCATCTTCGCGCAAATGTATTTCGGCCCGCTTTTCGCCCTGCCGGTGGAGGTCATGGGTACCCGGACCGCGGGCACGACCGCCGGCTTTGGTAATCTTTACGCCAACCTCGGCGCGTTCACCTTTGCCTATCTTCTCGGCATAATGAAAGACGCTACCGGTACTTTTCTCTCCGGGTTTTTCCTCGTCGCCGCGGTCTGCGGCCTGGGGCTGGTCTTTACCTGGCTCCTGGCGGGAATGAGGCGCCGGGCGCTTGCCGCCGCTGTATCCGCAGGGGACGAGGGATAACGGAGGAACCGGAACGGGTCCCTCAGGCAGCCGGTTTCACGGCTTTTCGCGCCAGCACCAGTAAGTAATACAGCAGGATGCCGGCCGCGAATCCGTAAGCCAGGTTGCCGAGGGCGATGGTTACGATGCCCACCACCCCCGCGACCGCCAGGTTGCCGAAGCCCTTCAGGTCGCGGATGAGCAGGGCATGATAGACGCCGACAATCGCCAGAAGCGTCCCCAGGACTGCCAGGGGAATAATGGAAAGAAGCGGCAGGGCGGCATGCCCCAGCAGCACCCCCAGGAGCAGCAGCAGCCCGCCTATCATGAGGGCCGCCCCGCCCGTCCGGGCGCCCAGACGGTAATGGGCGGTGAGCCCGCCGGAGCCGTGGCACATGGGCATGGCGCCGAGCATTCCCACCGCCAGGTTGGACAGCCCCATGGAGGCGGTCAGCGCCCGGGGGGTCACCTTCGCGGCGCGCTCCCCGAAATAGGTCCGGGCAGTGTCCCAGGTGCCCACTACGGCATTGCCCAGCGTCAGCGGCAACTGGGGAATCACCAGCACCGTCAGCGCCAGCCAGAAGTCAGCCGCCGCCGGTAAAGTGATTTCCGGGGGGGCGGGGCCGATTTTGCCGAACCCAGGGAAGGTATTGAAGATGATGCCCGTTCCCAGGCCGAAGGTGAGCAGCGCCAGGGACGGCGGGAACTGCCCGCGGTTTCTCAGGGGCATAAACTTGAACAGGATAAAGACCGCCAGCGCCATCAGCGCCAGCATGACGCCGACGGGCCAGTGCTCCAGCCCGAGTATCCGGGGGCTCCCGCTGACGAACATCTGCCGGCTGAGGGCAAGCTCCACGCCCCGCCGCAGCAGCACCAGCCCGATACTCAACTGTACCCCGCGGACCACCGCCCGGGGGAACAGCCGCACCACCACGGCGATAAGGTTGGTCATGGAGAGGAACAGCAGGATAACGCCCATCATTATCCCCGCCGCCCCGATAACGCTGCTGGAAAGCCCGTAAGCGATGGCGATGGCCGCCACGGCCTTCAGCGGCTGTACCGGTATCGGCAGGCGGTAATAGAGGCCGGAGATGATATAAAACAGCCCGACGGTGACGAGCACCCAGGTGGCGTTCAGCCGGTTTATCACGATTAACGCCACCATCAGGGGCAGCAGTGTGCCCGTGTCCCCCAGAGCCCCGCCGAGTTCCTGGAGGTTAAAGCGGAACGGATTTAACCGGCGGGACAGGATTTCATAGCCCGGAACTGCCATTATCGCTTACCGCCTCTGCGCCGTCCTCGGCTCCATTATATACTAACTATAGTAACATACCCGCGGCAATAATTTTACCCGTATTGACGTAAAGGGTATGCGTCCAATCCGGACGGGAACGATACCGCGCTTGAGCACGGGTTGACAGCAAATCCCCAAAGTGTTAGATTTTTGCAGAGTTCCCGCAGGAAAACCGGCATCATCGTAGCGGGCGCCGGGGGCGTCCGGACCAGAGGTCTAGACGGTAGCATGGTACTGGGCATCGGCGTTGATATTGTCAGCATCACCCGCGTCAGGGACGCTGTGGAAAGCTCCGGCAGGGTATTCCTGGACAAGGTTTTCACGCCGTGGGAGCAGCAGCGCGCCGCCGCCCATCCCGATACCATGGCATATTACGCCATTACCTTCGCGGCCAAAGAGGCGATATTTAAATGCTTCGGTATCGGCTGGGAGACCGGCGTGAAACTGACGGAGATAGAAATCAGGGACGGAGAGCACGGTGAGCCGCTGCCGGAGCTTTCCGGCGTGTTTGCCCGGCTTGCCCGGGAGCGGGACGTCGCAAAGGTGCTGCTCAGTCTTTCTTACGAGACGGAGTATGCAATAGCCAGCGCGGCGCTGGCCGCAGAAACCATCCCCGGTGAGAAAAGGAAAGGGACGGAAGATGGATATCCTGAGTGAGCTGCAGAAGAAGATAAAAAGCCCCGCCACGCGGGTGGTCTTCCCGGAAGGCGAGGAAGAGAGAATCATCCTGGCGGCGGCGCGCGTGGCTGCGGAAGGCATCGCCACACCGGTCCTGCTCGGGAAAGAGGAAAGCATCCGGGAAAAGGCGACCGCAGCGGGGCTGAGCGAAGTCAGCGTTATCGACCCCTCCACCTCGGACCGGCTGGAAGTTTATGTGGAGAGATACTGTCAGGAACGCGAATTTCCCGCCGGCGCGGCGCGCCGTATCTTGGTAAAACCCCTTTACTTCGGGGCGATGATGCTGAAAACGGGTGACGCGGATGCCCTGGTGGTCGGCGTGGGCGCGGGGGCGGAATCGGGGGCGGCGGAGGTCATCCCCGCCGGCGAGCTTATCATCGGCATGCAGGAAGGCATCAGCACGCCGTCCAGCTTTTTCCTGATGGACATCCCCGGCTACCGGGGTGAGGAAGGCAGCCTGCTCATCTTCGCCGATGCCGCCATCAACATTTCTCCTACACCGGAGCAGCTGGCGGACATCGCTATCACCAGCGCCCGGAGCGCCCGGAAGCTATTGGGCTGGGAGCCGCGGGTGGCCATGCTTTCCTTTTCGACGAAGGGCAGCGGCACCCATGAAGACGTGGACAAGGTGCTGGAGGCTTTACGAATCATACGGGAGCGCGAGCCGGGGCTGGCCGCGGACGGGGAACTACAGCTGGACGCCGCCATCTCGCCGGAGATTGCCCGGAGGAAAATCAAAGAACCCAGCCCCGTGGCGGGGAGGGCCAATATCCTGGTATTTCCGGACTTGGACGCGGGGAACATCGGCTACAAGCTGGTGCAGCAGCTGGCGAAGGCGGCGGCCTACGGGCCCGTTTTACAGGGCTTCGCCAAACCGGTGAGCGACCTTTCCCGGGGGGCGACCGTGGAAGATATTGTCGGGGCGATCACGCTGGTGGTCACCGAGGCGCAGAACGCGTGAAAATACTGGTCATTAACTGCGGCAGCTCCTCAATCAAGTACCAGCTTTTCGACGTCGTGTCACTGCGGGTACTGGCGAAGGGCACGGTCGCTAAAATCGGGGAAAAAGGCGCTTATCTCAGCCAGGAGGCCGGCGGGGCAAAGCTGCGCCGGGACGTGCCGGTCTCTTCCCACCGGAGCGCCTTCGAGCTTATCGTGAAAACGTTACTCGACCCCGCCGACGGGGTTATCCGTGAGCTGTCGGAGGTGTCCGCGGTGGGGCACCGCGCCGTCCACGGCGGCGATACCTTTATTGCCTCCACGGTCATCAGCGACGACGTTGTCCGCAAGATGGAGGCCTGCGTTCCCCTGGCGCCGCTGCACAATCCGGCGAACCTGACGGGTATCAGGGAGGCCCAGGCGATTTTCCCGGACGTGCCCCACGTGGCGGTGTTTGATACCGCGTTCCACCAGACCATGCCCCCGCGCGCTTTCCTCTACGCGCTCCCCTACGAGTATTACGGGACTCATAAAATCCGAAGATATGGGTTTCACGGGACGTCCTGCCGTTACGTGGCGCAGCGGGCGGCGCAGGTCCTGAAGCAGCCCCTCTCCGACCTGAAAATGGTCATCTGCCACCTGGGCAACGGCGTGACCATCTCGGCGGTGGCGGAGGGTAGTTCCACGGATACCAGCCTCGGCTTTACCCCCGTCCCCGGTGTCATGATGGGGACAAGGTCCGGCGACCTCGACCCCGGGCTGATTTTCTACCTGAACCGGCAGCTCGGTCTCAGCCTCGACCGCATCGATAACATGCTCAACCGGGAGAGCGGCCTGCTGGGAATTTCCGGCGTGAGCAATGACCTGCGCCTGATTATCGATAGCGCCGATAATGGCAACGAACGGTGCCGTCTTGCCCTGGAGATGTTCGCCTACCAGATTAAAAAATATATCGGCGCCTACGCCGCGGCGATGGGTGGACTGGACACGCTGGTCTTTACCGCGGGCACCGGGGAAAACTCCCCGCGGGTCCGGGCGATGGTCTGCGAAGGGCTGGGCTTTCTGGGAATCGAGCTGGATGCGGCGAGGAACGAGGGGGCAATCGGTGCGGAGCAGGTCATCAGCGCGCCGCACTCCCGGGTAAAGGTCCTGGTCGTGCCCACCGATGAAGAGCGGATGATTGCCCTGGACACCATCGTCCTGGCTTTTCCGGCGAGAAATCCGGCAAAAAGCGGAAGTAAAAAGGAGGGAGCAGCATAAGGTGACATTACAGGAGAGAATTGCCGAGCGCCTGGTGAAAGAAGTGGCGCGTATTTTTAAGCGGGACGAGAGCACCCTGTCCCGGGACACCCGCTTCGTCGAGGATTTGAAGGCGAAGTCGCTGAATATCGTGGAGCTGATTGCCGTGCTGGAGGACGCTTTCGAGACGGAAATCCCCTACGCGGAAGCCCGCAGGAAAAAGACCATCGGCGAGGCGATCGACTTTGTCGTCGCCCTGCGCATGGGGTAGGTAGGATATCCTTAGACAAGAAAACAGGAGGGAAATCATGCCAGCCAGAGTGCCAAAGGAATTGAAGGAAATCCGCAAGTATGGTGATGAGGAAATCGAGGTCATCTACCGGAAAACACGTTCCATGGCCAACGTCGACCCGTCACGTTACTACCCGCCGCTGATGCCCCGCCAGTACGTCGAGGAGGGCATCCACGTCGACCAGGATGTCCCGGTACCGCTGCGCGACGGCACCATCATCTATGCCGATGTCTACCGCCCGGAGGGAGTTACCGGCAAGCTGCCCGCCATCCTGGGCTGCAGCCCCATGGGCAAGCGCTTCGGCTATATGCCGAAAGAGATGCTGACCCACGGCGTGCCCCCGGGGGCAATCTCCAAGATGGCCCGGTTCGAGGGGCCCGACCCGGCTTTCTTTTGCCACTATGGTTACGCTATCGTCAATCCCGATGCGCGCGGCTCCGGCAACTCGGGGGGCGACGCCTATTGCTGGGGCACCCAGGAAGGCAGGGACTGCGCCGACATCGTCGAGTGGGTCGCCGCCCGGGACTGGTGCACCGGCAAGGTCGGGATGTCCGGCAACTCCTGGCTGGCCATGGTGCAGTGGCTCGCCGCCGCGGAGAAGCCGCCCCACCTCGCCTGCATCGCCCCCTGGGAAGGCACCTCGGATATCTACCGCGAGTTTGTGCTGTGCGGCGGCTTCCCGGAAGTGGGCTTCAATGACCGCCTTATCAGCCGGGTGACGGGGGGCGGTCGTATCGAGGACTACCTCGCCATGGCTTTCAAATACCCGCTGATGAACGCCTACTGGGAGGACAAGATACCGCGCTTCGAGGAGATTGAGATACCGGCCTACATCACCGGCGGCTGGAGCCATTTCCACCTGCGCGGCTCTATCGAGGGTTACCGGCGCATCTCCTCCGCGAAGAAATGGCTGCGGGTGCACCGTGACTTCGAGTGGCCCGATTTCCATGATGCCGAGAACCTCAAGGACTTGATCCTCTTCTTCGACCGCTACCTGAAGGACATCCGGAACGGGTGGGAATTGACGCCCCGGGTGCGCATCGACATCATGGACGCCGGGGACATCGACTACCAGGTAAAGCGGCCGGAAAGGGAATTCCCCCTGGCGCGTACCCAGTACCGGAAATACTATCTTGACGCCAAGTCCGGCACGCTTTCTCCCAACCCGGTGAAACCGGCGTCCTCGGTCAGCTATGACGCGAAGAAGGGCACGGCCAATTTCACGATGCGCTTCGACGAGGAGACGGAGCTCACCGGCTATCTGAAAATTCGCCTGTGGGTGGAAGCCAAGGGGAACAACGACATGGATCTTTTTATCACCGTCCAGAAGCTGGACGACCAGGGCGAGTTCATGCCGGTCAGGGTGCTCAAGGAGCCCCACCCCGGCTTCCCGGGCAAGCTGCGGGTGTCCCACCGCGAGCTCGATGAAAAGCTTTCCACGGACTACCGGCCGGTGCAGAGCCATCGCCGCGCGCAACTCCTTAAGGCCGGGGAAATCGTCCCGGTGGACATCGAAATCTGGCCCACGAGCATGATATGGCATCCGGGGCAGCAGCTGCGCGTCGTCGTCTCCGGGCATTACTTCCGTGAGCCCGGGTGGTTCGAACCTTTCGCCTGGGAGACGCTCAATAAGGGCACCCACATCATTCATACCGGCGGGAAATACGACTCCTACCTGCAGGTGCCGGTAATCCCAACGCGCTACCAGGCGGGCAGCTACATCTACCGGTAACCCGGAATCGGTAATAAGAATAAAAAAACGGGGTTGGCGGCGGCAAAAGCCTGCCGCTAATCCGATATGGCGGAAAGGGAGGTTGAATGGCACAACTCCTGGAAGGCAAGGTGGCGATTATCACCGGCGCCGGTTCCGGCATCGGCAGGGTGACGGCGCAGGTGTTTGCCCGGGAAGGCGCCCGGGTGGTCGTGGCGGACATCAATCCCGGCGGTGGGGAGGAAACGGTGAAGATGGTCCAGGATGCAGGGGGAGAGGCGACCTTCGTCCAGACCGATGTCTCCCGAGAGGCTGACGTTGCGGCGATGGTGGCATTTGCCGTCAAGACTTACGGGAGGCTGGACTGCGCCTTTAATAATGCGGGCATCGCCGGGGCGACCGCGCCGGTGGACGATTTTAAGAAAGAGGACTGGGACCGGACGGTCAGCGTGAACATGACCGGCGTTTTCCTGTGCTGCAAGCACGAGATAAAACAGCTGCGAAAACAGGGGGGCGGCGGGGCCATCGTCAACAGTTCCTCGATTGCCGGCCTGGTGGGTTACCCCCGGAGCATCGTCTACCACGCCACCAAGTTCGCCGTGAGGGGTATTACGAAGTCGGCGGCGCTGACCTACGCCTCGGAGGGCATCCGCGTCAACGCCATCTGCCCCGGCAGAATCATGACCCCCATGGTGGCGGAGTACATCGGCGATGACCCGGAGAAAATGAAAGCGTCCGTCACAGAGATACCGCTGGGGCGGCTCGGCACGCCGGAAGAGGTCGGACAGGCGGTGGCCTGGCTCTGCTCGGAGAAGGCGGCCTATTTTACCGGTGCGGATATCGTCATGGACGGCGGCTACGTCGTCGGATAGCGCCCCGCGCTCCGGCTGCTTTATTATCGGCCTGCGCCCCGCGGTGTCATGGAGGCGTCGGCGACTCTGAAACTGCCTTTATTTTCCGCAGGATGATATGCTATTCTTAATAATATCCCCGGACCCGCAACCCATACCAAACGACGAGTGGAGGAAAGATGGAAGTCAGGAACAAGCGGCTTACCGATAAAGAGTTTTTCAAAGAGAGGGAAGAGGTCCTGGCGGAGTGGCCCACCGGCAAAGACGTCAGCCTGGAAGACGGCATCGCTTACCAGAAGAGCATGCCGGACTCGAAGAACTACGTTAAGCGGCTGACGGAAGTGCGGCGCCAGGGCAACTACACCTTCTGCAGCATGATGGGAGTCTCTCCCATCGAGAAGGACATCGAGTTCGCCCGGTATCTCCAGGAGGTGGGCAAGACCGACTTTCATTCCACCGTCATCGACAGCCTGACGCGGAACCACTTCTTCGCCAAGGCGGAGAGCGAGCTCAAGGAGTCCGAGCGTACCGGGCGGTCCCTGCTGAACGGGCTGCCCCTGGCCTATTACGGGGTCGCCGGGGCCCGGAAGAAAGTGGAAGCGCTGGACCTGCCGGTGATGATATGGGCGCCCGCTACGGACATGAGGCTCGTGGACGAGATAGGGCTGGCGGGAGGACATACCGGCATCGGTGAGTGCGGCTCACTGGCGGCTTTCTTCCACTATACCCAGGACCTGCCGCTGGAGGCGGTGGTCCGTAATTTCCAGTATATCTATCGCCTGGAAGCATATTACGAAGAGCACGGGGTGCCCATCCAGCACCGGGCGGAGGGGGCCCTTTCCTGCATCACCCCGCCCAGCCTGATTATCGCTCCGCAGATTATCGAGCACCTGATTGCCGCCGAGCAGGGTGTGAAGAACATCCAGTTCTGCACCTGGGGCAGCCAGGGGAGCCTTTCCCAGGCGGTGGCCACCGCGGTCACCCTCCGCAAGATGGGGCGGGAATACCTGGAGAAGTTCGGCTACAGGGATATCAATACCACCCTGATGACCGGCTACGCCACCAATATCTCCTTCCCGCAGGACTACGGCCAGGCTTACGCCGTCGTGGCGATGGCCCCCATTCTCACCCTGTTCAGCGATGCCGACATCTGCTACATCACTACCGTCGACGAGGCGCACCGGATTCCCACCAAGGAGAATAACGCCACCAGCCTCACCTGCGCGCGGATGATGGTCAACCTCCTGAATCAGCAGAAGATAGACTTTCTGAACATGAAGCCAGTGCAGTTCGAGATAGCGATGCTGGAGAAGGAAGTCAAGGCCATTCTCGACCGTGTAATCGACCTGGGTGACGGCGACATTATCCGCGGCGCGTCACGGGCCATTGATGCCGGCGTCCTGGACGAGCCCTTTTCCACCAACGCCCGCGTCGCCCGCAAAGCTATCGGGGTCAGGGACGCGGAGGGCATCATCCGCTACTTCACCACCGGCAATTTGCCTTTCAGCAAGGAGATAATCGAGTTTCACCGCGAAAGGGTGGCCGACCGGGAGCGGAAACAGAACATCAAGGTCGATTATGATACCGTCGTCGGCGACGTGATGGCGATCAGCAAGGGCACGCTCGTTCTGCCGCCGGACTGGCAGGAAAAAGAGCTGGGGATGGTTGCCCGGTAAGCGGGCACTCTGTCTGCCGTCGAGTTCGCCTTTATTAGGATAAAAATTGGGCCTGATTTATGCGGTCGACTTCGGGAGCACCTTCACCAAGGTGGTGGCCTTTGACCTGGCAGCGGGAGAGGTGCGCGGCGTCGCCCAGGCGCTGACGACGGCGCATAACGATATCACCCTGGGTCTTCAGCAGGCGTTGACTAGTCTGGAGGAGCGCTGCGGGCTGAAGCCGGAGAAAGCCGACCGGTTTATCGCGTGCAGCAGCGCCGCCGGAGGCCTGCGGGTGGTGGCCGTCGGCCTTATTCCCGCCCTGACCGCCAAGGCCGCCGCGGAAGCGGCGCTGGGCGCCGGGGCGAAAATCGTGGGGACCTTTGCCCACGGTCTCAGCCGGGAAGACATGGCGCGGGTGCAGCAGCTTGCCCCGGACATCATCGTCCTGGCCGGGGGCACGGACGGCGGCAATGAAGAGGTGCTCCTGCGCAACGCGGAGACGCTCTCCCGGGCGGAACTGGATGTCCCGATAGTTATTGCCGGTAACAAGATGGCCGCCCCCGGGGCGAAAGCCGCGCTGGACGGTGCCGGGAAGGAAGCGGTCGTCGTGGCTAACGTCCTCCCGGAGCTGGACCGGCTCGACGTGGAGCCTACGCGGGAAGCCATCAGGGACATTTTCCTGCGGCGGATAACCCACGCCAAGGGACTGGACCGCGCCCATGACATCGTGGGCGATGTCATCATGCCCACGCCGCTGGCGGTGCTCAAGGGCGCTAC
>JBDRGD010000132.1:0-3128 GCA_043818095.1 Chloroflexota bacterium | reverse complement strand
GGAGTAAAGACATGGTTACTTACATTGCGGATTGCGGATTTGAGATTTGAAATCTGGAGTTATTGATTTGGGAAGTATCCATTCCGCAATCCGAAGTCCCTGTCAATCGTCATTCGTTTCGTTGAACGACAACTCCGAAATCTCATATCTCCCTTTCCTTATGCCTATGGGCATGGCACTGGATATTCACCGCCACGGGCAGACTGCCCATGTGGGCGGGGAAGACCTCTATGGGCACGGTTAGGGCAGTGACCCGGCCCCCATACCCCATCGGTCCGATGCCCAGGTTATTCACCTCCCGCCGGATTTCTGCCTCCAGGGCAGCGACCTCAGGGTCGGAATGAGGTTCACCCACCCGGCGCAACAGCGCCTTTTTGGCGAGCAACATGACCTGCTCCGACGTGCCGCCAATGCCCACTCCGATAATCAGCGGGGGACAGGGATTGCTCCCTGCCTCTGCCACCGCCCGGACGACGAAATCGATAATGCCCGGACGGCCCTGCGACGGGGTAAGCATGGCTAGGCGGGCCATGTTCTCCGCCCCCGCCCCCTTGGGCAGCGTGGTAATCTTCAGTCGTTCGCCGGCAACAATCTCGGCATGGATGACCGCCGGGGTATTGTCGCCGGTATTCTGCCGGGTGGAGAAAGGCGGGCGCACCATAGAAGCGCGCAGGTACCCCTCGCGGTAAGCCCGGCGCACCCCCTCATTCACCGCCGCGGAGAGGTCGCCGCCGGTAACGTGCACCTCCTGCCCTATTTCAAGGAAGACCACCGCCACCCCGCAGTCCTGGCACAGCGGAACCTGCTGCTCCGCGGCGATGGCCGCGTTCTCCAGTATCCGGTCAATTGCCTCACGGCCGGCGGGTGACTCTTCCTGCTCTCTGGCCTGTCTGAGGGCCGCCAGGACATCCTCGCCCAGTTCGAAATTAGCTTGTTGAAAGAGGCGGGCGACGGTTTCCGTAACGAGGCGGGACTCAATCTCCCTCACGGCTGTCACCCTCCGCGAGCTGCCGCCGGAGCTCAACCATCATCTGGGGCACGTCAATCTTCACCGGGCAGCGCTGCTTGCACCGCCCGCAGGTGAGGCAGGTATAGCTGATGGCGGCGGCCTTTTCCCGGTCCCGGTCCACCAGCGCTGCCCAGACCGCCCCGATGCCGGTAAAGTACTTGTCCCCGAAATGCCCGGCGGTCACGGCAAAGACGGGACACTCGTACAGGCAGCCGCCGCAGCGCAGGCAGTAGAGGGCCTGCCGCAGCACGGGATGACGGGCCAGTTCCGTCCGGCCGCCGTCCAGGAAGACCACGTGCAACTCCCGGGGGCCGTGCGCGCCGTAAGTAGTCACCTTCTCAATATCCCCCGTCTTGCTCGGCCCGGAGACCAGGCTGACGTAAGAGGGGACGGTATAATTGGCGTAGCGCCAGGTCACCTCGGAGACCTTGTACGCGTCCTGCAGGGTGGTTACCAGCTTTTCCAGTCCGACGAGCGCGATGTGCACCGGCGGCGCCCCGGTGGCCAGACGGACATTCCCCTCGTTCTCAATGAGGAACAGGGTGCCCGTTTCGGCCGCCACCACGTTGGCCCCGCTGATACCGACGTCCGCCCGGAAGAACTTGTCCCGGAGGAAAGTGCGGGCGGCGGCCACCAGCGTCTCAATCTCCGTATTGTCCGGAAACTCCTGGCCCATAACGCGGGTAAAGAGGCGGGCGACCTCCTCGCGGGGCACATGTACCGCCGGCGACAGGATATGCATCGGCCGGGAACCGAGCTGCTGGATGATAAACTCGCCCAGGTCGGTCTCGTAGACCTCATTGCCGCCTTCCTCCAGGTGCTCCCGCAGACCGATTTCCTCGCCGGTCATGCTCTTCCCCTTGACGACGAGCTTCCCGCGCCCCACGATGTCCGCGATAATCTGCCGCGCTTCGGCGGCGGTACTGGCAAAGTAGGCCTGCCCCTTATTGGCGACCAGCGCCTCGCCGGCCTGCCGGGCGAGCTCCTCCATCCGGTCGATGGCCTTCTCCTTAATCTCGTGGACCTCGTCGGCCAGGCTGACGGTATGCGGGAACTTGGCCAAGGTGCCGGCGGTGTTAGCCCGGTAGCTGCGGATAGCGCGGGAAAGGGCGGTCCTTATCCGGCTGTCATGCGCGGCGGCCATGATTGTTTTTTTATAATCCTTGAAGACGGACAATGCGCTAGGCCTCCAGCGCCATCGCCACGACCTCTACCAGGTCGAGGACGGGCACGGTGCTCTTTAATTCCTTAAGCCCTTCCTTGAGCTGCAGGACGCAGCCCGGGCAGTGGGTAACAATAATATCGGCGCCGGTCTCCAGAAGCTCACGCACCCGGTTGACCGCCAGCACCTGGCTTAATTCCGGGAAAACGGCCTCAAAGCCACCCCCACCCCCGCAGCAGGTGGCCCACTCCCCGCAGGTGCCCTCCGGCTCTACCAACTCGATACCCTGAATGGCTTTCAAAATCTGCCGCGGTTCCGCGGTCAGGCCCAGATAGCGCGCCAGTTGACAGGGGTCGTGGAAGGCGACCTTAGCCGGCCAGGGGAAACACAGCTTGAGGGAAGGCAGCGCCCCAGCGACTATTTCCACGAAGTGCTTTACTTCCAGTTCGTAGCCCGGCACCACCGTCGGGAAGATTTCCCGAAGGGCATAAGTGCAGGAGGGCACGATGCTGATAACCCGCTTCACACCCAACGAAGCCAGCTTCCGGCACGCCTGCTGCGCGTTCCGCGTAAATTCCCGGTGCACTCCCGCGAAATACAGGGGTGCCCCGCAGCACGGCTCTTCCTCCGCCAGGTAGGCGAACTCCACCCCTAGGTGGCGCAGCACCTTCACGGCGTCCTTTAACGGCGGCACGTCGGCACCGCTCCCACCATCGCGCACCCGGCGGTATACCCCACCGAGGTCCATTCCCATTTTCTGCTGAAATTTGGCCAGGCGCAGGGGCAGATCAGCACCGACGGCGCTTTTCTCCAGCCGCCGGAGCAGGGAGAGCATAGTCTCCAGCCCGGTGGCATACTGATAGCCGCAACCGGCGAAGAAAATGGTCTCGCCCTTAGTCGGAAGTTGAAGGTCTTTCGCCCAGCGGGCACCCTCGCCGCGGGCGGCGCCCAGGATGT
>JBDRGD010000131.1:0-9543 GCA_043818095.1 Chloroflexota bacterium | reverse complement strand
TGACCTGGGCGATGGTCGAGGAAACGGTCGCCCGGCTGCCCGCGGAGAAACCGCGCTATCTCATGGGGGTGGGCTCCCCGGAGGACATCGTCGCGGCGGTGGCGCGGGGCATCGATATCCTGGACAGCGCTTTGCCCACCCGCGTCGCCCGCAACGGGGCGCTCTTCACCGCGAAGGGACGGCGCAACATCCGCAACGCCGCTTACCGCAAGATGGACGCGCCCTTCGACCCGTCATGCGGGTGCTACACCTGCCGCCGCTTCTCCGCGGCTTACCTGCACCACCTTTTCCGGGCGGGAGAGCTGCTGGCTTACCGGCTGGCGACGTTGCATAACCTCTGTTTCCTGCAGGACCTGATGGAGAAAATTAGGGAAGCGGTGCGGGGAGATACTTTCCCGGAGTTTGCCGCGGACTTCCTGGCGCATTACCGGGTCACGGACGAGGCGACGCGCCGCCAGCAGAAGCAGCGCTGGCTCGACTCCCCGAAGCGTTTGCGCTAGAGCAGGCCCAGGCCGCGCAGGCGCTTGGCCGTCGCTGCGGCCTCGCGCATCGTCTTTGCGATGATTTCCCGGGCGCTCAGAATCTCGTTGGCCAGCCCCACCACCTGTCCGCAGAGGAAGACGGCGTCGCTGGCCTCACCCGTCTGGTAGTGTTCCCGGACGCGGGTGCCCGCCAGGAAGGGGTAAAGCTCGTCGATGTTCGCGCCGCGCTGTTCCATCTCCAGGACTTTCTCGGTAAAGGGACTGCGCAGCGCGCGGGCGGCGTTATTGATGGAGCGCTCGATAATCATCGTGTCCCCTTCGGTGGCCTGCCGGTACATCTCCTTGATGTTATCGTGCATCGGGCACTCTTTGCAGAGCAGGAAGCGGGTGCCCATCGTGATTCCTTCCGCGCCGAGCGCCAGCGCCGCGACCAGCCCCCGCCCGTCCCCGAAGCCGCCGGTGGCAATCACCGGCACCTCCAGCGCATCGGCGGTGACCGGGACACGCACCAGCGAGGTGATGTCCTCCATGCCGGGATGGCCGCCACCTTCAAAGCCGACGATGGTGATGGCCTGTACCCCCAGGCCTTCCGCCTTGCGGGCGTCGCGGAGACGGGCCACCTTGTGCATGTGGACCACGCCCTCTTTGCGGATGAATTCCAGGTAGGGCTCCGGACTGCGCCCCGAGGTCTCGATGATTTTCACGCCTTCTTCCACGGCGACGGTCAGCAGCTCCTCGGGGTGAATCGGGCGGCGGGAGGGCAGCAGGGTCACGTTGACCGCGAAGGGCCTGTTCGTCATCTGCCGGGTCTTCCGGATTTCCTGGCGCAGTTCCTCGGCGTTGTCAAAGCACTCGGCGGTGATGATACCCAGGCCCCCGGCCTCGGACACGGCGGCGGCAAGCTCCGCCCGCCCCAGCCAGACCATCGCCCCCTGGATGATAGGGTATTTGATACCCAGCAGTTCCGTGATGCGCGTTTTAAACATGACTGCCTCCGTTCTGGAATGGGTGTGCGGTTAGCCGCCCTCGATGAGGACGATGACGTGGATTTCATCGCCGTCCCGCACCGGCCGGCTCAGGATATTATCGTCGTCGGTCTTTTTCTGGTTGACATAAATATAGAGGTAGTCCTGGAGGTCTCCCTCTTCCCGCCAGACAAGTTTGGCGATGTCCGGGTAGCGCGCCGTCAGGTCCCGCAGGCATTCGCCGACGGTGCTGCCGCTGACCTCGACCGTCTGCCGGTCGGCGACGTTGGTCAGGAGGATGGAGGTCACTTTAACGCTGATGGCCGCCTCCTCCTTGCCCCGTTTCCCGGTCGAGCCAGTCCAGGTAGTCCGGGTTGCCCCCGATGACGGGCAGGGCGATAATCTCCGGGACGGAGTAGCTGTGCGTTTCTTTAACCAGACGGACCACCTCCGGCACGGCGTCCGCCCGGGTCTTGACTATCAGCAGGCTTTCCGTGGCGTCTTCCAGCTTTCCCTCCCACCAGTAGCGGGAAGAGACCCCCGGGACGATGTTCACGCAGGCCGCCTGCCGCTGTTCCAGCAGGACCCCGGCGACCTTCCTCGCCTCTTCCGCGCCGGACACGGTAATCAGGACGACGGCGTGCTTTGCTTCGTTCATCTCTATCATCAGGAGAGCGCCAGCATCTTCTCCACGGCTTTCAGGGCACGGCTGCGGACGGGCTCGGGCACCTTTACCTCCGGCGCCATGTCCTCCAGCGCCCAGAGGACCTTGTCCAGGTTAATCTTCTTCATGTTGGGGCAGACCGCTTTTTTCGATACCGGGATAAAGGTTTTCCCGGGATTCTCCTTCCGCAGGCGGTGGATTATCCCCGACTCCGTCCCTACAATCATCTCCGCCACGTCCTCCCGGCGGGCGTAGCGGATAATACCCCCGGTGCTGAGCACGGCGTCCGCCAGGGCGGTGACCTCCGGTCGGCACTCCGGGTGGACGACGACGTGGGCGTGAGGGTGTTCTTTGCGCAGGCGGTTGATATCTTCGGGGAGTATCCTGGCGTGGGTGGGGCAATAGCCGTTCCAGAGGTGCACGGTCTTGTCCGTGTGGGCGGCGACCCATTGTCCCAGGTACTTGTCCGGGATAAAGAGGACATCATCGCCGGGCACGCTCTCCGTAATCTTCACGGCGTTGGCGGAGGTGCAGCAGATATCGGCCTCCGCCTTGACCCCGGCGGAGGTGTTGACGTAGCAGACCACGGCCGCCCCGGGCAGCTCTTTCTTGCGCTCCCGGAGCTGCGGGGCGGTAATCATGTTCGCCATGGGGCAGCCCGCGTGCGCGTCGGGCAGGAGAATCTTCTTGTCGGGGCTGAGGATGGAGGCGGTCTCCGCCATGAAGTGCACCCCGCAGAAGACCACTACCGCCGCGTCGGTGCGGGCGGCCTGCCGGGAAAGCTCCAGGGAGTCGCCCACGAAGTCGGCGATGTCCTGCACCTCGCCGAGCTGGTAGTTGTGGGCGAGGATGACCGCCTGACGCTCTTTCTTCAGCTTGAGGATTCTCTCGACCAGCTGGTCCGTTGCCGTTGTCATAGGTTCAGCGTATCCCCCGGTCGCACCGTGCCTCCCCGGATAACCCTGGCGAAAATGCCCTCCACCGGCATGATGCACTTGCCTACCTGCTGGCGGATGGCGCAGCCGGTATGGCACTCCTTGCCGATCTGGCTGATTTCGAGGACGACCTCGTCGCCGACGGTCATCCTCGTGCCCACGGGCAGGGTGAAAAGCTCGATGCCCTGCGTGGTGATGTTTTCCGCGAAGTCGCCGGGCTTGAGGGTTAGTCCCAGCCGGCGCATCTTCTCGATGCTTTCCTCGGCGAGGAGGCTGACCTGGCGGTGCCACTCGTCGGACGCATGAGCGTCGCCGACGAAGCCGTAATTTTCCCGGCAAACGCCTTCCGGCACGGCGTCCTTGCGGACGCCTTTTTCCTTGCTTAGGCAGACGGCGATAACGGAAGGGCGGTTGTTTTCCACGGATTACCTCGTCTTAATTTTAGCTTCAGCGAGCGACCGATTCAATCGTGCCGCCGCAGAGGACCCTGTCATTATCATAGCATACCACTGCCTGTCCGGGGGTAATCGCCATCTGGGGCTCGGCAAACTTGACATAAATCTCATCTTCCCCCCGCGGGACCAGCGTCGCCGGGGCGACCGGCTGGCGGTAGCGTACCCGGGCGGCGACCTCCAGAGTGTGGCCCGGATTGGTGATGCCTACCCAGTTGACCCCGCGCGCGGTGAGCTCGCGGGCGTAGGTCTGCTCCCTGCTGCCGACGATGACGGTGTTCGTCGCGGCATCGATGGCGGTCACGTAGAGCGGCTCCGGCGCGGCGATGCCCAGCCCCTTGCGCTGCCCGACGGTAAAATAGGGGATACCGGGGTGCTCCCCGAGGACGTTGCCCCGCTCGTCCCGTATCTCGCCGGGGGTCAGGGCCTGCGGTGCGTGTTCCCGGATGAACTCCGCGTAGCGGCTCCCCGGGACGAAGCAGACCTCCTGGCTTTCCCGCGCGGCGATGGGCAGCCCCATTTCCCGAGCCATCTCCTTGAGACGGCTCTTGAGGGAATCACCGATGGGGAACAGGGAGTCGCCCAGCTGCTCCTGGGTCAGCAGGTAAAGGAAGTAGGACTGGTCCTTGGCCGGGTCGTGGCCCTTGCGGAGCTCGTATCTCCCGGTGTCCTCGTTGCGGGTGATGCGGGCGTGGTGCCCCGTGGCGAAGGCTTCGGCGCCCAGTTCGCGGGCTTGTGCCCGGAGGTCGCCGAACTTGATATAGCGGTTGCAGCGGGTGCAGTGGTTGGGGGTGCGCCCGCGCTGGTATTCCGCGCAGAAATAGTCGAGCACCTCGCGGGCAAAAGAATCGTGGATTTTACGGACGTGGTGGGGGATACCCAGGTGTGCTGCTACCGCCCGGGCGGTCTGCGCGGCGCTGTCTTCCTGAGGCAGGGACTCCATGGTTATCCCGAAGACGTCGTAACCCCGCTCCTTGAGGAGCGCCGCCGCCATCGAGGAATCCACCCCCCCGCTCATCGCCACGGCTACTTTCACAAACTACCCCCTGGTTCTATATTAGCGAAAAGAGGTAGCCGAGCGCCAGTGCCGAGATGCTGATGACGAGGAAATAGACGGTGAGTGTCCGCCAGCCGAACTCCTTGCGGATGATGAGGATGGTGCCGAAGCTGGTAATCGGTCCAATCAGCATGAGTGTCATGACCGCGCCGGTGTTCATCCCCTGGGAAATAAGGGCTTCCGCCAGTGGGAGGCTGGCGGTGGCGCAGATAGCCATGAAAGTGCCAAAGACGAGGCTGAAAAGGTAGCCGTAGACCCCCTGGAAATAGGTGCCGATAAAGTTGCCCACCGGGGTGAGCACAACGATGAGCGCCGCCAGCACCAGGCTGATGGAAATCTCCGGGGCAATCTCTTTCACCATGTCCACGAAGGCGTAGCGGAGGACGTGCTTGGCACGGTGGCGGAAGGTGCGGGGAGCCCCGGTGGTATAGGCGGCGGGGTCGCGAGCGAAGTCCTGCTGGCAGTGGGTGCCGCAGAAATAGTAGCTGATGCCCCGGTGCTCCGTGCGGAGAGAGCCTTCCCGGGAGACGTTGCACCCGCAGACGGGGTCGGTGGCGAGACTGTCGGAGGAAGTAATCATCCGGGGCTTGACCCGCAGCCGGTTGCCGATGAGCCCGGCGGCGAGCGCCATGACGATAACGGCAAAAAAGATATAGACGGTGAACTTGACCCCGAGCAGGGCGTAAGCCACCAGCAGGGCGGAGACCGACGTCGCCGGGGCGGCGATGAGGAAAGCCAGCACCGGCCCCATGCGGGCGCCCTTCTGGTGCAGGCTGATGGCTACCGGCAGGGAGCCCAGGCAGCAGATGGGCAGCGCGGTCCCGACAAGGGTGGCGTAGAGCAGCGGTTTCGGGCCCCCACCACCGAGGTGTTTCGTCACAAAGTCCTCGGGGACGAACTCGTTGATAATGCCGCTGAGGAAAAAGCCCAGCGCCAAAAAGGGAATGATTTCGACCAGGTAGTCTTTCAGGACGAGGAAAAACTGGATAATGGTGTCCAGTATCATGATACGTCTCCGGGCTTAGAACACCCGGTGCAGCTCTTCCTGAGAAAGCAGGGGACCATGGTAGGAGCACTGCGCGCAGGCCAGGCGGAAGCTCATCTGCTGCGCCCGGCCCTCCAGGCGCAGGCGTCCCCCGCACTCGGGGCATTTCTCATCCGTGGTGAAAATATCCAGATGGCAGCCGCAGCTGGCATCGGAACAGCACCCGTTTTCCGGTTCCATTCTTTCTCCTTTTCCGGGTCTCACGCGGTCTTTTCCCGGTAGCGCCGGGCGATGTCCAGGGCAATCCCCACGACGGTAGCGGGGTCCGCCCCCACCGCGAAGTAGAGCGGCTCTTTCCCCCAGCCGTCCCCCTCGTAAAACAGCCGCGGCACGCCGCCGGAACTGGCCACCAGCTGCTTTACCTTCCAGGGTATCGAGGCGCCGTCCTGCGTGGCGACCTCCTCGGGCTCGTGGGTGCGGTCTATCCAGCCGGTGAGGAGTCCCTTTTCTTTTCCGTACTCGCGGACTACTTTTTCGAGGGGCGCGTCGTAGCGGAAGTTGATACCGGCATTGATGGTGGCGTCATACTGTCGCATCTCCAGGACCAGCCGCGCCATGTGGTCGGAGGCGCCCCAGCGGGGCAGTCCCGCCGCCCGCGGCCGCCCGTTGACGACGGTTATCCGGCCGTCCACCGCCGCCACCTCACGGGGCGATTTCGCGTCCGGGGTGGCGTAGACGAGGTTTACCCGCACCTCCGGCATGAGCCGGGCGAAGTCGGCGCTGGCCTCCAGGCGGTGTAAAGCCGCCACCAGGTCTCCCATGACGATTTGTTTCGCGGTATTTTTATTCATTTTCGCTGTTCTCAGGCGGGTTCCACCCGCATACCACGGCTGGTGACCCAGGCCAGCCCTTCCTCGATGTCCGCCGCCGTGCCTTCCAGGTCCAGAGTCACCCAGCCCCGGTCCTCGGTGACATCCGCCGCGTGAATGTTGGTGATAACGTTGAACTGCTGGCTCAGGTTATGGATAATCGGTTCCCTGATGAGCTCCGGGGGGTAGGTGAACATGACCCGGCGTTTTTCCCGTCCTGCCATCTCTCCTGCCTCCGTTTTTTTGGGAATCGTTATCTTCTCGGTTTATACCCGGGGAGCCGCCGTGCTGGCTTTTCCGGTGGTTTCTCCGGAAGGCGGTCCCGACGCCTGTGTACCCATTTGTTCCAGCCTCGCCGCCCGTTCTTCCAGGCGGTGCTGTTCCTGCAGGACGGCGCTCAGCGCCTGGGTAACGGGGTCGGGCAGCTTCCCGTGCTCCAGGTCCATGATGGTCTGATGGAAGCGCGTAACCACGCGGCCCGGCACGCCGACCACGGTAGCGCCCGGCGGTACGGAGCGGATGACGACGGAGCCGGAGCCGATGCGCGCGCCGTCGCCGATGGTGATGGGCCCGAGCGCGATGGCACCGGCGGCTATCTCGACGTTGTTGCCCACGGTGGGATGGCGTTTCTTCTTTTCCAGCGTGGTGCCGCCCAGCACTACCCCCTGGTAGAGCAGGACGTCATCGCCGATTTCCGCCGTCTCGCCGATGACCACCCCGGAGCCGTGGTCGATGAAGAAGCGCCGGCCGATGGTGGCACCGGGATGGATTTCAATGGCGGTGAAGAAGCGGTTCAGGTGGGAGATAAGGCGGGCCGGCAGTCTCAGGCGGTGATGCCAGCAGAAATGCGCCAGCCGGTGCCCCCAGAGCGCGTGCAGCCCCGGGTAGCACAGCAGGACTTCCAGCAGGCCCTTCGCCGCCGGGTCCTTGGTAAATACCGTGCGGATGTCTTCCCGGATTCTCCCGAACATGCTTTCGCTTATACCTACCAGTAATATTACTTTAACATATCTCCCGCGGATTGCCTAGAGAATCGGTGTACTCACATCCGGTTGAAAAATTGTCATTGCGAGGAGCGTAGCGACGAAGCAATCTCATTTCATGTGTGAGAGATTGCTTCGCTCCGCTCGCAATGACATTAAACAAACGAACATAAAACCTGTCGGGGTTACCCTTGTCAAGCACGCTGATTTGGTGTATACTAATGCGGTTTTAGGTATCCGTCAAACTTTACGGTTGGGAGGAGGACATCCATGGAAGAAACATCTTTCCCCAAATGCCAGAAGTGCGATTCTGGTGTTTTGGTCCCGCTCTCTGACTTCGGCAGCCAGGGCGCGGCGATTCGGTATAAGGCGTGGGTCTGCACCAATCCTGACTGTGGTTTTAACCTGAAAATCAGGAACGGTGATGTCTATTTGAACGAACCGATAATGAGCGGGGCTTTCCACAACTCCTCGCGCGCCCGCTAATCTGTCCCGACCCTGAACCCGGACAACGGAGATAAGCGTGCTTCCTCAGCTGGCAAAACTGAAGGGGATAGCACTGGACTTGCTTTTCCCACGCTGGTGCCTCGGGTGTGGTCGGGAGGGCAGTTTCCTCTGCCCGTCCTGCCGGAGCTCCCTCACCGCGCTGGAGCCGCCCTTTTGTCCCCGGTGCGGCCGCCCCCGGTCCAGCGGGGGGCTCTGTCCCGCCTGCGCCGGCCTGCCCCCGGCCATCGACGGCGTCCGCGCTCCCTATGTTTTCGATGGGGTTCTGCGCCGGGCCATCCACCAGTTCAAGTACGAGAACCTGAAAGCCCTGGCGGAACCCCTGGGAGAGCTGCTGGCGGAGTACTATCGGACCTGTCCCCTGTCCGCTGATCTGCTGGTGCCGGTACCGCTGCACCCGAAGCGCCTGAAGGAAAGGGGCTATAACCAGGCGGAGCTGCTGGCGGAGGTCCTGGGCAAGGCCGCCGGTCTTCCGGTAAACACAGGGTGCCTTTTCCGGGAGCGCTACAGCCTGCCCCAGGCGCGGACCGCCAGCGTTACGGAAAGGAAAGAGAATGTGAGCCGGGTCTTTGTCTGCCGCGGCACCGCGGTCAGGGCCCATCAGGTCATGCTCATCGATGACGTGGCTACTTCCGGGGCGACCCTGAACGCCGCCGCCGCTGTCCTGAAGGAGGCCGGCGCCGCCAGCGTCCGGGGACTGGTCATCGCCCGCGAGATCTAAGGTAGAGGAGAAAGCTTGATGGACTTACACATTACCGGCACCAATCTGGAGATAACCGCGGAGCTGCGCCGCTGGGTGGAGCGGAAAATCGGCAAGCTGACCCGCTATCTCCCCAATGCCCGGGAAGCCCGGGTGGAGTTTTCCGAGGAAAGCACGAAATCCGTCCAGGAGCACTACCTGGTGCGGGGAACCATCTCGGCAAAGGGGGTGGTCTTTCACGGCGAGGAGCGTGGTGAAGACCTCCTCGGGTCCGTGGATCGCCTGGCGGCAAGCTTTACCAGCCAGATAGAGCATTACAAGGGGAAACGCTCCAAAACGAGGAACGCGTCTCCCGCTAAAAATGAACCTCTTCCGGCAGCGCCGCCCGCCCCGGCAGCGTCCCGCCGCGTGGTCAAGGTGAAACGCTTCGCGGTAAAGCCGATGACCCCCGCCGAAGCCGTCGAGCAGATGGAGGCGCTGGGACACGATTTCTTCATCTTTTTCGATGGTGAAACCGAAGAAGTGAAGCTGATTTACCGGCGAAAGGACGGCGACTACGGCATGATTGAGCCGGTGCCGGGTTAAATCATGCGGGCAGGGCTTTAACGATGCCGGAATTGAGCTATGCGGTCCTGGAGACCCCCGCAGGCTGGGTAGGCGTGCTGGCTTCCCCGGCGGGGCTGCGCTGCCTGACCCTGCCCCGTGAATCAGCGGACGCCGCGCGTGAGGAGTTGACGGCCAGGGGCGGGAACGCCCGGGAGGACACCGCGCGCTTTGACGGTCTCCGCGAGCGAATCCAGCAGTACTTCCGGGGTGTCCCCGTGGCTTTCCCCGACGCGCTGGACCTGGAGGCAGCCACGGAATTCCAGCGCCGGGTCTGGCGGGCCGCCCGGGAGATTCCTTACGGGGAGACCCGGAGCTACGCCTGGATTGCCGGAAAGCTGGGG
>JBDRGD010000130.1:0-9472 GCA_043818095.1 Chloroflexota bacterium | reverse complement strand
CCCGGCCCTGCCCGCTACGTCCTGAAGGTAGTCCGCCGCCTGTTTCTCATGCTCCGCGTCGATTTTTTTCAGTTCCTCCGGAGCAATGCTGCCTTCATAAGCGCCGGTGGGCAGGTAAAACGGCTCGACGACGCGGAAGAGGATTACGTTCTGCGCTCCGCAGCCCCTGGCGATAGCGGTGACGTGGGTAAGAACGCTCTCCGCCAGCTCCGACCCGTCCAGCGGTACCAGTATTTTCCCATACATGATTTCCTCCTTAAAGACCTTTTACGGTAAAGGTCCCCGGGCTGCCGGCGGTGCCGGCGCCCTATAATGGTATTTTATGCCGCGCGCCATGACAAAGTCTATATTTTCCCCGGGGAAAAGGTTACAAAAACTATGTCATTTGGCGTTGCGGGCAGGGGGCAGCGTGTAGATAATCAGCAGCGCCATGAACACCAGGATGGTGAAGATAATCCAGGTGGCGTGGTAGCTGCCGAAGGTATCATATATCCATCCCGCCAGCAGCGGGCCGCCGATGGACGCCAGCGCCATCATCCCCATCATGAAGCCGAAAATGGTGCCGAACCTTCTCCTGCCGAAGTACTCACGCATCAGGGTCACCCGCAGGGTGGAGTTGCTGCCCGAGCCCACCGCGTAAAAGACGATGAACGGGATAAACAGCCAGGCAAGCGCGGCGGTAACGTAGTTGAAAACCAGCAGGCCCACCGCCGTCATGAGAAAGAAAACCCCGGCGACCTTTTTCTTGTCGTACCGGTCGGTCAGATAGCCGGAAGACAGGCGGCCCAGCACGCCGGCCAGCGGGATGGCGGAGGCCACCAGCCCGGAGGTCTCCCGGGGGATGCCGATGCTGCTGAGGTAGGGCATCACGTGTATCTGCAAGGCGGAAATGGGGAGGAACACGAACATCATCGCCAGGGTTATGTGCCAGAAGGCGCGCCCCGTCACCGCTTCCTTTACGCCGATGCTCACTTCCTCTATCACCGGCAGCGCCGGGCGGTCCGCGGAGGGCGGCAGCTGGCGCTCGCCGTCCGGTAAAAGCCCGTACTGCTCCGGCCGGTGCCGGACCATGAGGGAAAAGGGGAGGGCAATGACCCAGGTGCCCACCCCGAGCGCGAATATCGCGTTCCGCCAGCCCAGAACGTCAATGAGCCTGACGACTACCGGGATGAGCAGCCCGCCGAGGGCGAAGCCGCAGGAGATTATCCCGGTGGCGAGGCCCACCCTCTTGCGGAACCAGTTCGCGATGACGGTCATGAAGACGGTGGGGCTGATGCCGGTGGTGCCCAGGGCAATCAGCGCGAAGGCGGCGTAGAACATGCCGAGGGAGTTGGTGCGGCTCATCAGGACCAGGCCCAGTCCGGAGAGCATCAGGCCGATGGTAACCAGGCGCCGCGTCCCCCAGCGGTCGATTACCATGCCGACCAGGGGCGCCAGCATCCCCACCTCCGCCCCGCGCAGCGAAGCCGCCAGGGAAATCTGGGTATAGCTCCAGCCGAACTCCTGCGCTATCGGCTCAAAGAAGGCGGTAAAGCCGAGGACGACGCTTCCGCCGTGGTAAAACCAGATGACGAAGCACGCAACGACAACCCACCAGCCATAAAACAACTGAACCGCTTCTCCGTTCTTGCTGAATCCGTATGGGAAGCAACCTTCCCTGTATTATATTACCGACCCCTGCCGGGAAACAAGCCGCGGCGGTTTTTCCCGGAAGCAGGAGCAGCTTCCGCCCCGTTATGGTAAAATGGCATCAGCCCACCGGGCAAGGAGCACGCAATGGCACGGCTACCCGACGCGCAAGGTTATTACGGCGAATACGGCGGACGGTTCATCCCGGAGACACTGGTCCCGGTCCTGGAAGAGCTGACGGCGGCCTACCGGCAGGCGCAGGACGATGCCGCTTTCCGGGAGGAGTTCGCCACCCTGGCGCGCGACTACATCGGCAGGCCCACGCCGCTCTACCTCGCCGAGAAGCTGAGCGCCCAGTGCGGCGGGGCGCGGATTTACCTCAAGCGGGAGGACCTGGCGCATACCGGCGCCCACAAGATTAACAACGCCCTGGCGCAGGGACTGCTCGCCCGGCGGATGGGGAAAAAGAGAATCATCGCGGAGACCGGCGCGGGGCAGCACGGGGTGGCGGTAGCGGCGGTCTGCGCCAAGCTGGGGCTGGAGTGCGTCGTCTACATGGGCGAGGAAGACATCCGCCGCCAGGCGCTGAACGTCTTCCGCATGAAGCTCATGGGGGCGGAGGTAAGGCCGGTCGCCACCGGCAGCCGCACCCTGAAAGACGCGATTAACGAGGCGCTGCGGGACTGGGTGAGCAACCCGGCGGAAAGCCACTACCTCATCGGCTCCGCGGTCGGGCCCGCCCCCTACCCCGAGATGGTCCGGGACTTCCAGTCGGTCATCGGCCGGGAAGCCCGGGAGCAGATACTGGAAAAAACGGGACGCCTGCCCGACTATATCGTGGCCTGCGTCGGCGGCGGCAGCAACGCCATCGGCATCTTTCATCCCTTCCTGGAAGACAAGACGGTAAAGCTCGTCGGCGTGGAGGCGGGCGGCAAAGGGATTGCCAGCGGCGCGCACGCCGCTACCCTGCTCGCCGGGCGGACGGGCGTTCTGCACGGCGCCCGCTCTTACCTCCTCCAGGACGCCCAGGGGCAGATACGGGAGACCCACAGCATCTCCGCCGGGCTGGACTACCCGGGGGTGGGCCCCGAGCACAGCTACCTGAAAGACACGGGGCGCGCCCTTTACGTGGCGGTGGACGACGCGGAGGCGCTGGAGGGCTTTGAGCTGCTCTGCCGGACGGAGGGCATCATGCCCGCCCTGGAATCCGCCCACGCCATCTACCACGCGGCGAAGATGGCGCGGGAGCTGCCGGAAACGCAGACCATCATCATCAATCTCAGCGGGCGCGGCGACAAGGACATCGACATTATCGCCGGGGCGTTGCAGAGGAAATGAGCCGGATAGAGTCGGCCTTCGGCGCGGGGCGGCGCAAAGCCCTCATTCCCTACATCACCGTGGGCTATCCCAGCGTGGAAGCCACCATGAAAGCGGTGCCCCTGCTGGAGCGGGAAGGCGCGGACATCATCGAGCTGGGCATCCCTTTCTCAGATCCCCTGGCGGACGGCGCCACTATCCAGCAGGCCAGCTTCAACGCCCTGAAAAACGGGGTGACGCCGCGTCTGTGCCTGGAGGTAGCGGAAAAGCTGCGGCAGGAAGTTAAGCTGCCGCTGGTCTTCATGACCTACCTCAACCCGGTTCTCAGCTACGGCTATGACGCCTTCTGCCGGGACTGCGCCCGGGCGGAGGTCAGCGGACTGATTATCCCGGACCTGCCCCCCGAGGAAGGCGCCGCGCTGGAAGCGGCCGCGCGCCCCGGCGGGCTGGACCTCATCTACCTCCTGGCGCCCAACAGCCCGGAAGCGCGCCTCCGGCTGGTGGCGGAAAAGTCACGGGGTTTCATCTACCTGGTATCAGTCACCGGCGTCACCGGCTCCCGGAGCAGCCTGCCGCCGGACCTGGAGGCATTCGTCGCCCGGGTGAGAAAGGTCGCCCGGCAGCCGCTCTGCGTCGGCTTCGGTATCTCCTCGGGAGAGCAGGCACGGCGGGTCGCCCGCCTCGCCGACGGCGTCATCATCGGCAGCAAGTTCATCCAGCTGATGGAGGCCGACCCCGGCCTCAACTCGGTCAGGGACTTCTGCCGGGAAATCAGGACCGCCCTGGACGAAGTCTCCGCCTAGCCGCCGGCAGTTTTTTTCCAGTCTTCCGCCCGCGCCATGAGCTCCCCGGCGTTTTTCAGCGAGGTCTCGGTGACGTGGGAACCCGCCAGCATGAGCGCCATCTCCTGTTTTCGCTCTGCCTCCGGCAGCGCCTCCAGGGTGCTCAGGGTACGGGAGCCGCTCATCTCCTTGGTGACGCGGAAATGGGCATCGGCGAAGGCGGCAATCTGGGGGAGGTGGGTCACGCAAATCACCTGCCGCTGCCGCGCCAGCGCCCAGAGCTTTTTGCCGATGATTTCCCCGCTCCGCCCCCCGACGCCGATATCGATTTCGTCGAAAATGAGCACCGGGATGTTGTCCGCGCCGGCGAGGGCGCTTTTCAGCGCCAGCATGAAGCGGGAGATTTCGCCGGTGGAAGCAATGCGGGCAAGCGGCTTTTCCGGCTCGCCGGGATTGGTCGCGGCGAGGAACTCCACTTCGTCCGCCCCGTCCGCGCTGAAGGAGTAGGTCTTCCCGCCGGGGAACGGGACGCCCTCCGCGTCCTCGCGCCGGGTGATGGACACGCTGAAGCCAACCTGCGCCATGTTCAGGTCGCGGAGTTCCGTCTTGACCGCCGCTTCCAGGTCCCGCGCCGCTTTCTCCCGGGCCCGGGAAAGCTCCGCCGCCAGCCTGCCCATCTCTTTTCTCAGCCCGGCGCGGGCACCCTCGAGAGCCGCCCGGCGCTCCTCGCTGGTCTCCAGCAGTCCCAGTTCCTCTTGCGCCTGCGCCAGGTAGCGTAAAATCGCGGCTACGGAATCGCCGTACTTGCGCCGCAGGCTGTGGATAAGCTCCCGGCGCGCCTCCACCTGCTCCAGCCGCGCGGGGTCGAAGTCGAGCCCGTCATGGTAAGCGCGAATCTCGCGGGCGGCTTCCTCCAGCCCGTAGAGCGTCGTCTCCAGGAATTCGAGGCGCGGCTGCTGCGCGGGGTCGAGCTCCGCCAGTTTCCGCAGCAGTTGCAGGGCCTCGTTCAGGCTGTCCCGGACGGCGCCCCGCGCCGTTTCTTCCCCGGTGAGCGCCTGGTAAGCGGCAAAGGAAAGCTCCTTGCGCTGCTCCCCGGACATCAGGAGCCGGCGTTCCTGGTCAAGCTCCGCTTCTTCGTCCTCGCGCAGGGCGGCCTTTTCAATCTCCTCGATTTGGAAGCGCAGGAACTCACCGCGGCGGGCGCGCTCCTTCTCGGCGGCGGTCAAGGCGAGTAGCTCTTCTTCCGTCTTGAGGAGCTCCGCCGCCTTTTCCGCGAACTCCTGCCGCAGGGACAGGTTACGGGCGCAGGCATCCAGGAAATCAAGGTGAAATTTCTTGTTCAGAAGGGACAGGTGCTCGCTCTGACCGTGGACATCCACCAGCAGACCGCCCACCCCGCGCAGGAGGCCCCTGGTGACCGCCTTGCCGTTTACCCGCACCAGGCTGCGCCCCGGCTCGCTAATCCGGCAGCTCAGCACCAGGCTGTCTTCATCGCCGCCGAGCCCGTTCTCCGCCAGCAGCCTCGCCAGGGCCGTCCGCTCCTGAGACAGGCGGAAAACGCCTTCAATCCGGGCTTCCCCCGCGCCGTGCCGCACCATGCCCTCCGCGGCGCGCCCGGTGAGCAGCGCCTCCACGGCATCCACCACGAGGGACTTCCCGGCACCGGTCTCGCCGGTCACCACGTTCAGGCCCGCCTCCGGGCACCACTGGATTTCCGCGATAATACCGAAGTCGCGGACGCTCAGCTCAACGAGCAACGCTCCCCTCCCGCGGGTTTTCTCAAATGATAGCAAGAAGACTCCCCCGGCACAATAGGGGACACGCGCCGATGCTGCCCGGAAAAGGGAAAAAGACCCGCCGGGCTTCAACGAGAAGAGTATCCCTCTCTTGCAGAGAGGCGTTAAGGCTAGCTCTTGCCGATACGGAACATCTTGGTATTGCAGGTGGGGCAAATCCCCTGCACGGCGGGTTTGCCGTTCTTCATGGTGACTTTCTGCGGGGACTTCATCTCTTTCTTGCTGCGGCACTTCACACAATAAGCTTCCGGCATCTGGCACCTCCCTACGCATTCACACCCGCAAGATATACTACCCCGGCCTCCCCTGTCAACCGGAAAACGGGTGTATTTACCCTTTCTTTAGTACTATGTGCTGCCGCCACTGCGCCGACCGCTGCGGGAAGTCCGCGCGGAAATGCGCCCCCCGGCTTTCCTCCCGGAGCAGCGCCGCGGCGGTAAGGAGGCGGCCCACCAGCACCAGGTTGTCCAACTCGTGCTGCGGGCAGTCGGTCGGCGACGGCAAACGCTGCTGCCAGCCCGCCAGTGTTTCGGCGGCAACGTTCAAGCCCCCCCCATCCCGGATAATCCCTACTTTTTCCCCGAGGAGCCTCTGTAGTGATGGCCGGTCCAATTCCGATAATTCCCCGCAGACCGGGCCCTCCAGGAGAGTGGCGCGCAGTTCCTTGAGATTGCCCGTACCCGGCTCCGGGGTCGCCCCGCGGACGGTCCGGTCTATCGTCCGGCGGCTGAAGACCACCGCCTCCAGCAGCGAGTTGGAAGCAAGGCGGTTGGCGCCGTGCAATCCGGTGCAGGCGGTCTCGCCGCAGGCAAACAGCCCGGAAATGCTGCTTTCCCCCCAGCTGTTCACCTTCACGCCGCCCATCATGTAATGCGCCGCCGGGGCCACGGGGATGTGCTCCCGGGTGATGTCCAGGCCGTGCTCGCGGCAGAACCGGTAGATATGGGGGAAGCGAGTGGTAATCAGCGCGGCGGGCAGGTGGGTAACGTCGATGAAGACCGCGTCCGCGTCCGTTTTCTGCATCTCGTAGAGGATGCTGCGGGCGACCACGTCCCGGGGCGCCAGCTCCGCTTCCGGGGCATAGTCCGGCATGAAGCGCTGACCGTGGCGATTGCGTAAAATACCCCCCTCGCCGCGGACCGCCTCCGAGATGAGGAACGGCGTGACCCCCGGCAGGCGGAGGGCGGTGGGGTGGAACTGGAAGAACTCCATGTCCATGACATCGGCGCCGGCGCGGTAAGCCAGGGCGACGCCGTCACCGGTGGCGGCTTCCTGGTTGGTGGTGAAATTGTAGAGCTGCCCCGCCCCGCCGGTAGCCAGAATCAGGAAACGGCCGGCAAACTCCCCGGTGGCGCCGCTCCGGCAGTCCAGCACGCGCAGGCCCTGCACCACGCCGTCCGCCACCAGGATCTCCGTCACCAGATTGTTCTCCAGCACCCGGATGCGGCTGGCGCGCACCCGGCGGCTCAGGGTGACCTCGATGTGCTCCCCGGTGGCGTCACCGCCGGCATGGAGGATGCGCGGGACGGAATGGGCGGCTTCCGTAGCCAGGGCAATCTCCCCGTCCACGGTATCGAACGGCACGCCGTAGGTCACCAGGTCCGCGATGCGGTTCGCCGCCTCGCGGACGAGGATGCGCACCGCGTCCTCGTTGCACAGCCCGTCACCCGCGGCGATAGTATCCCGGTAATGGAGCTCCGGCGAGTCCATCTTGCCGATGGCGGCGGCAATCCCGCCCTGAGCGAAGCGGGTATTGCAGTCGCTGATGCTGCCCTTGGTGATAATCAGGACGCTGCCGTGCGGCTCCGCGAGCAGGGCGGCGTAGAGACCGGCGATGCCGCTGCCGACCACGATATAGTCGTAACGCTTCATACGCTCACCCGGTACCTTGCTTTTCCCTCTTCGTAAAGGTCGCCGCCGTAGACATCGTTCACCACGATGGCGGGGAAGTCCCGCACCTCCAGCCGCAGCACCGTCTCCGGTCCCAGGTCCTCGTAAGCGATGACCTCAGACGCGACGATATGCTGCGCCAGCAGCGCCCCGATGCCGCCGATGACCCCGAAATAGACCGCCCCGTATTCCGGCAGCGCCGCCTTCACCGCGGCGGAGCGCATCCCCTTACCCAGCATGCCTTTCAGTCCCGCCTTCAGCAGGGGCGGCGTGTCCGCGTCCATGCGCCCGCTGGTGGTCGGCCCGGCAGCGCCGATGACCCGCCCCGGACGCGCCGGGGAAGGCCCCATGTAGTAAATCGTCTGGCCCCGGATATCGAAAGGCAGCGGCTCGCCCTGCCCCAGGGCGGTGACCATACGCCGGTGCGCCGCGTCCCGGGCGACGTAAAGCACGCCGCTCAACCGGACCTCGTCGCCGGCCTTCAGGCTTTTGACTATTTCCCCGGTCAGCGGGAGCCGGATGTTTTTCGTCATGCTCTTTCCTTCACAGGACCGCCGTCCGGTGCCGGGCGCAGTGGCATTGTAAATTTACCGCCACCGGCAGGCTGCCGATGTGCGCCGGGAACGTTTCCACGTGCACCGCCAGCGCGGTGGTGCTGCCGCCGTAGCCCATCGGCCCGATGCCCAGCCCGTTCACCCGGCGTAAAATCTCTTTCTCCAGCACGGCGACCTCTTTATCGGGGCCGGGCTGCCCCACCGGGCGCAGCAGCGCCTCTTTCGCCAGGAGCAGCGTCTTCTCCGCGGTCCCGCCGATACCCACGCCGACGATGACCGGGGGACAGGGATTGCTCCCCGCCCGCGCCACCGCGTCCACCACGAAGTCGATAACGCCCTCCCGTCCCTGCGCCGGGGTGAGCATCCCCAGGCGCGTCATGTTCTCGGAACCGCCCCCCTTGGGCATCACGGATATGCGCAGCGCGTCCCCGGGGACTATTTCCGTATGCAGCACCGCCGGGGTATTGTCGCCGCTATTCGCCCGGCGGGAGAAGGGGGGATTCACCAGAGACTTGCGCAGGTAGCCTTCCGCGTAAGCCCGGCGCACCCCTTCGTTCACCGCCGCGGCAAGCTCACCGCCACTGACGTGCACCTCCTGCCCGAGACGGAGAAAGACCACCGCCACGCCGCAGTCCTGGCAGAGAGGGACTTTATCCCTGGGCGCGACCGCGGCGTTCTCCAGTATCCGGTCGAGGACCTCGCGCCCCTGCGGAGAGACTTCCTGCTCCCGCGCCCGCCGCAGCGCCGCTAGCACGTCCTCCTCCAACGAGAAATTCGCCTCCTGCAGGAGACGGGCGACGGTCTCCGTAACGGCTTCCGCGCTGACGTCCTTCAATCCCCGGCCTCACCCTCGGCGAGCCGCCGCCGCAGCGCCAGTATCATCTGGGGAACGTCTATCTCCACCGGGCACCTTTCCTTGCAGCGCCCGCAGGTCAGGCAGGTGTAGGCGAGCGCCGCCGCTTTTTCGGGGTCATGGTCCACCATCCCCGCCCAGACGGCGCCGATGCCGGTGAAATATTTGTCCCCGAAGTGCCCGGCGGTCACCGCGAAAACGGGGCACTCGTAGAGGCAGCCGCCGCAGCGCAGGCAGTAGAGCGCCTGCCGCAGCACAGGGTTTTGCGCCAGCTCCGTGCGCCCCCCGTCCAGGAAGACCACATGGAACTCCCGCGGCCCGTGGGCGCCGTAGGTGGTCACCTTCTCGATGTCGCCGGTCTTGCTGGGACCGGAGACCATGCTGACATAAGAGGGCACCCCGTAGTTGGCATAGCGCCAGGTCACTTCCGCCACCTTGAAGGCGTCGCTGAGGGTGGGGACCAGCTTCTCCAGTCCCACCAGGGCGATGTGCACCGGCGGCGCCCCGGTCGCGAGGCGGATATTCCCCTCGTTCTCAATCATGAAAAGGGTCCCGGTGTCCGCCGCCACCACGTTGGCGCCGCTGAGGCCGACGTCCGCGCGGAAAAACTTGTCCCGCAAAAAGGTGCGGGCGGCGCTGACCAGGGTGGTA
>JBDRGD010000129.1:0-27971 GCA_043818095.1 Chloroflexota bacterium | reverse complement strand
CCAGCGGGGAGATGGCGGCGGTCTGGCTCAAAGACGAAAAAGAGGTCACCTTGAAGAAGATATATCCCGGACCAGATTCCGTGCGCCTTCAGCCCGCCAACCGCGACATGCAGCCGATATTCGCCCGTCCGGAGAACGTGGAGGTCCAGGGCAGGGTCATCGGCGTTATCCGGCAGCTTGCCTGACGGGGCACCCGCACCCGATTTGATTTTTCCCGGCGAAACGGCTACATTATTCCTAGATTCAATTGTCCTGTGTCCGTGCCGGGTAACGGCGCGAGGGGGGTGCGTGATACTGGCCCGTTTTCAAACGGTGGGACGGGACCTCTTCACCGGGGGTCTGGTGGCTTCCTGCAGCGGTAATCTCAGTGTCCGCCTGGGAAGCAAGCTGCTTATTACCCGCCGGGGCAGTATGCTGAACGGCCTCCAGGAGGACGACCTCATCGAGACCGGCGTTTACAAGAACAGCCGGGCGACCCCGCTGGCATCGAGCGAGCTGCCGGTACACCGGGCAATCTACCAGCAGACCCAGGCACAGGCCATCGTCCACGCTCACCCGCCCCATGCCATCACGCTTTCCCTGGGAGAAAAGGAAGTAGTGCCCCATAACCCGGAGGCAATGTCGACTATCGGCAGGGTGCCGGTGCTCGGCTGGGACACGGAGGTCATGCCCGGAGCTCTCGCGGATGAAATCGCCAGCGCCATACGGGACCATCCCGTCGTGCTCGTCAGGGGCCACGGCAGCTTCGCCATCGGACAGCTGCTGGAGGAAGCCTACAGCCTGACCACTTTCCTTGAGGAAAGCTGCCAGATACTCTACCTGCTGAAATCGATTAAGACCGGTACCGCCGGCAGTTAGCTATTCCGGATAGACCGGCGTGCCCCAGCCCAGGTATTTGTCACTGTCGCCCCGGATAACATCGGCATACAACGCCTGTAAACTGGCGGTTATTTTCCCGATTTCCCCATCGCCGACCTTGCGCTGGTCGATTTCCGCCACCGGGGTGAGGTGCGCCGCCGTACCGGTAAGGAAGCACTCATCGGCGGTATAAAGCTCGCTGCGGTCCACCTGGCGCTCCACCACCTCGATGCCCAGCTCCTGCTGCGCCAGGGTGATGACGGTGTCCCGCGTGATACCCGGCAGGATATTGCTGCTGACGGCGGGCGTCACCAGCTTCCCGCCGATGACCAGGAAGATATTTTCCCCGCTGCCCTCGGAGACATGCCCGTCCGGGGACAGCATGATGGCTTCATCGTAGCCGTTCTGGATAGCTTCCGTCTTGGCCAGGGCATTGTTGGCATAAAGCCCGGTAATCTTTACCTGGGGAGGAATAACGTTGTCCCCGGGGCGGTGCCAGGATGACACGGCGCACCTTGCCTTGTCCATATCCAGATAGGGCCCCCAGGGAATGGGGAACACCAGGAAATCGTCCTCCAGATTATGCAGCCTCACTCCCAGCGCCTGGGAGCTTTTGAAGGCGAGGGGGCGCACGTAGATGTCCTCTTTGAAGGCGCACTTCCGGGCGAGTTCCACGGTTATCCGGCACATCTCCTCCACGGAGTGCGCCAGTTCGATTTTCATGACGCGGCAGCCCCGCTCCAGCCGCTGGTAATGCTCGGCGAGGCGGAAAAGATACATCTGCTTTTTCTTCTCATTCCAGTTCCCCCGGATGCCTTCGAAAATTGCCGTGCCGTAGTGCAGCGCGTGGGTCATCACCCCGACTCTGGCTTCCTCCAGGGGGACGAATTCTTTGCGGAAATAGGCGTAAGACGGCATTGGTTCTTTCCCTCCCCTCGATATAGGTCAGTATGTCAATTATTATAGCTACTGTTCCCACGGATGACAAGCTTGCCCGGCCCGCCGGACATAACCGCGGCGTTGGTCTGATGGCGGGCCAAGTGCTAGAATAACAGCGGTAAACATTCTTGAAACCGGGAGGGCGGACGATGAAGGTAAAGGTACCCCAGCTACCCTGGCATGGCGATACGGAACTTGAGCTCGATTTCCCGGACTCGTGGGAGGTCGCTGTTTGTGAGATGGCGGGGAAGGATGTCCCCGCACTTACTGGAAAGCAAATCGGGGAAGCTTTCGCCCGTCCCATCGGCACATCGCGGATTGTTGAACTGGCGCGGGGGAAGAAAGAGGCGGTAATCCTTTTCGATGACATGAGCCGTCCCACCATGTCGGCGGAGCTGGTGCCTTTCATCTTGCGTGAGCTTAAAGACGGGGGGATAAAGGACGGGAACATCCGCTTTATCGCCGCGCTCGGTTGCCACGGCGCGATGAAAGTCGGGGACTTCATCAAGAAGCTCGGCGTGGATATCGTCGGGAAATACCCGGTCTATAATCATAATCCCTACGAAAACTGCACTCTGGTGGGCAAGACCTCCCGGGGCACAACGGTGGAAATCAACAGCGAGGTCATGTCCTGCGACCTCAAGATAGCCATCGGCGCCATCCTGACGCATCCCACGGCGGGATTCGGCGGGGGGGCGAAAGTGCTCCTGCCCGGCGTCGCCAGTATCAACACCATCTATGCGGACCACCATGACATCGGCGGGCGCAGCCGTCCGTCCAGGGACGGGCTCATGGGCGCGCTTAATCCTTCGGTAGGGTGGGGGAAAGTGGACAACAACGCCCTGCGTATGGACATCGAAGAAGCAGCGCAGATGGCGGGGCTGGACGTTTGCGTCAACGTCGTCGTTAATATGCGCCGGGAGACGGTCGGGCTTTTTGTCGGGGACTTGGTGACCGCCCACCGGGAGGGCGTCAAGCTTGCCCGCAAAGTCTATACCACCCCTCCGCCCCCGGAGGCGGACATCGTGGTGAGCAACGCCTATGCCAAGGCCACCGAGGCCTCGCTGGCGGTGCAGACCGGCTACAAGCTGCTGAAGAAAGAAGGCGGCACGCTGGTGATTATCGCCAATACGCCGGACGGGCAGTCCGTCCACTATCTCTCCCGCAGTTTCGGTAAGAGCATCGGGGGCAGGCTCTGGGGTCCGATGGACTTCCTGCCGCCCCGGACGAAGCGGATGATTGCCCTCGGTCCCTACATCGACCGCACAGGGCTGGACTGGATGGGTGACGCGGAGCGGGTGACCATCGCGGGCAGCTGGGCGGAGATAATCGGGATTCTCAAAGCGGAAGCGGAAGGCCGTCCGCGCGTGGTCGTCGTCCCTGATGCCACCCTGCAGTATTTCCCGGATACCAGTGAAGGGAAATCGCCGCTGGACCGCAACCCGCAGCTTGCCGGTGAGGCCTTATGACTTGGGTAGGTTGCGCACTCGCTGGCAGAAGTCGTAGTAGCGGCTGATGGCCGTGGCGGCGCGCCGGGCGGAATCGAAAACGGGGTAACCGGCAGCAATCAGGGACTGCTGCAGCTTCAGGGTAAAATTCGCATAGCGGAAGGAACCCGCCGGGCGGATAATAATCGCGGTGCGGCGGTTTATTTTCTTACTCATGTCCCTGATGGCTTTCAGGTAGGGACGGAGCATTGCGGTCTGGTTGCTGAAGCCCAGCATAATCTGCATCAGCAGCAGGTCTGTCTGCTCCAGGCCCGTCAGCAGCTTGACGGTCTGCTCAATGATTTCCTTGCGGCCCAGGTAAATGTCCACCGGATTGCGGAAGCTGCCGCCGGCTTCCGTGGTGAAGGTCTTTTCCAGGGACTTCCGCACCTCCGCGGGCAGCAGGGGGAGGTTTAAACCGCCCTCGATGGTCTCGTCGGTGGACTGGATAATCACCCCGCCGCCCGTGCCCATGAGAATGGCGTTTTTTCCCGTGGGCGGGTCCATGTACTGGAAGAGCATGAGGGCCTCCACGAGCTCCTCCATGCTGAATACCTGGAGAACCCCGCACTGCCGCAGGGCGGCCTCCCAGACGCGCTCTGAGCCAGCCAGGGCCCCGCTATGGGACGCTACGGCGCGGCTGCCGCCGACCGTATTGCCCGCCTTGTAAATGACGACCGGTTTTTTGGGCGTGATTTTCCGCAGTGTATCTATGAGTCGCCGTCCGTCGCGCACGCCTTCGACATAGCCGCCGATGACGCTCGTCTCCGGGTCTTCCGCCAGGTATTCCAGGAAGTCGCACTCGGTGAGGTCCGTGGCGTTGCCGTAGCTGAAGAGCTTGCTGAAGTAGAGCCCTTTCAGGTTGCCGTCGCGGATAGCGTGGAAGGAATTGCTCCCGCTCTGGCTGATAAAACCGACCGAGCCGGACTCCGGAGGCAGGCCGACGCGATAGGAAAAGTTGTATTTGGGAGCATAGATGCCCATGCAGTTGGGGCCGATAACGCGCACGCCGGTCTCCCGGGCGGTGCGGGCAAGCTCCTCTTCCAGCTTTTTGCCCTCAGGGTCGGCGATTTCGCTGAACCCCGCGCTGTATATCTGGATGATTTTAATGCCCTTGGCAGCGCAGTCGCGCAACAGCGGTATGTTGTATTTTGCGGGGATGGCGGAGATAAGAAAGTCGACGGGGTCCGGGACTTCCTGCAGGGACTTATAAATCTTCAGTCCGTGGAGTTCTCCGCCGGAAGGGTTTACCGGGTACAGCTTGCCGGGAAAGCGCGCGTCCACCAGGGCGTTCACGTATTCGCGCCCGCCGAGGTGCTTGCCGGGGTCGTTGGAAACGCCGACCACCGCGATAGACCTCGCGGGGAAAATACTGTCAAGGATATCTTTAAAGGGAGACGTGCTGTTCGGCATATTGTTCCTTATTTTACGTTTAATCTCAGGCTAACGTCAAGCCGTTTTTCCTTGACGATAAAGAGGGGAACCAAGTATAATCCAACCCGTAGCGGACTGCAGGAAAACGGGGGCTCGTAGCTCAGCGGCAGAGCGGTCGGCTCATAACCGATTGGTCACAGGTTCGAATCCTGTCGAGCCCACTTCGGAAAAATTAATAACTAAAGATAGCAAAGAGATAAATATTGAGGGAAGATTCATTCAACCTAAAATTGACAGCACTGAAAGGCACGGCCTATATGTTTTTGCTATACCGTGGGCAACCATTTTCTGTGTGAAATTTGAGGTGAACGATGGCAGATAATGAAAAGGCTTCTGATTCCAAATATCAACCACGCCCGGGCGACAGGGTAGTTCATATCAGGCCGAAGAGCCCCCGGCGTAGGTTACGTGTCGTTCCTCACATACCGGGACTTTTTAGATTCTTGTTGGATATTATCCATGAAACTCCTCTCCTTCCCCTGCTCTTTGTATTAACTATGCTTTGGCTGCTCTTCTCACTGGCTATTTATCTTGCTGAAGGACCGGTAAATGAGCAGTTCCACTCATATTGGTATACGCTTTGGTGGTCATTCACGGCTATGCAGACACAAGGTGCAAACAGTCCCGGGCCGGTTCATCCATTAGGGATGATAGTCGGTGGGATATGGTCTGTTATTGGAACAATCATCTTTTTCGGCGTTATCATCGCCACTGTTTATTCATATTATATGATTCCTAAGCGACGACGCTCAAAAGTAATCGTTGATGCCTTGCAGTACAATCTAAATGAGATAGAATATCTCTCCATAGAAGAACTGACTGCTCTGAGAGACACAGTAACAAACATGGTCAATGCACGAATATCATATATCGAAAAAGACGCTCAGAACCAGTCATAAAGGGAGCGTATGTGGAGAACCCCAACTCTCATAACCGATTGCTCGCAGGTTCGAATCCTGCCGAGCCCACTTCGGAAGCAATAAATTATGGTTAACATAATAATACTTCTTCCCACATCGCTGAAGGATATTCACGCTGGAGATAAAATCGGTAAAGCTGGCCTATTTCTCCCCCACCGGGACCACCCGGAAAATCGTTAACGCTATCGGCGCGGCAATCCGGGTGGAACAGGCGGAAGACCTTGACCTGACGCCGCCATCGGCCCGGACAGGGGACCACCTGGTGCTGGAGGACTCGCTGGTCATCATCGGGGTGCCGGTGTACGGCGGGCGGGTGCCCCCGGAGGCGGCCAGGCGGCTCAGGAGGCTCAAAGGCAACGGGACGCCAGCCGCCCTTGTCGCCGTATACGGGAACCGGGCTTATGAAGACGCTCTCCTGGAGCTGCGAAACCTGGCTAGCGAAGGTGGCTTTGTCCCATTCGCCGGGGGTGTGTTTATCGGCGAGCATTCCCTGGACAGTCCGGAGACGCCACTCGCCACCGGACGCCCCGACCAAAAAGACCTGGTGAAAGCGGGGGCATTCGGCGATGATATAAGAGAATATCTGGGGAAAATCAAGTCTACGGCTGGAATCATACCGCTGGAGGTCCCGGGGAATATCCCTTACCGCCAGCACACGGAGAGAGTGATTACTTCCCCTGTGACCAATGAAGAACTCTGCGTGAAATGTGGCACCTGCGCCGCTGTCTGTCCCGCCGGGGCAATCACCGTCGGCGATACCGTGGTCACCAGCGCCGACGATTGCATCCTGTGCCGGGCCTGCGTGAAGAGCTGTCCCGAAAGCGCCCGGGAAATTGTGGACCCGCGGATAACGGAAAGAGCGGTGCGGCTCTCAAAGAATTTCCGCAGCCCGCGCAAGGAACCGGAGACTTATTTAAGTCACCGCAAATAACTATCGATTTTCAGAAAACATCCCACGGTAGGGTAATGCCACCCACATTATGAAAAGCATGCGTGAATGTTACATAACATATATTGTGCGCCCCATAATAAGGCAAGAGAAGGGATTAACATAATTAGCTAAAATAATAACCTTGCGGCCTGTTTAATCAATTCGGTCGCTTTCTTCTCTAATTCTTTCCTTATTTCACCTACTTCTTCTTTTGTGGCCTCTTCCCTCGTTTCTTTTTCAGTTGTTGTAATTATAGTGCTTAAATCCGCATGGACTTCATTCACTAGCTTTCCAAGATTTGTATCACATTCATTAGCAAAGTCAATTATTGGTGTTCCGCAAGCTCTTATTTTTGCGTATGCCATATTTAGGTTTGCAGCAATGATTTTGAGTGATATTATATCCGGTGTCGCTAAAATTTTATGCCAATCGAATGGTTCCTCACGTCCACAATTAAGAATATCAATCGCCCACTCAATAATCTCATTCAATAATCTTTCTTTTCGGTCCCTTCTCTGCATAATTTGGGTTTGCAGAATAGATGCAACGCCTATCCCCAAAGCTACGATAACAGCAGCTAGAGTTATCCAATCTCCTATGTCCATACCCCCATTATACCCCCGATAGTCAACCACCCTTATGTAAACCCATCCCCTCCGTTTGTTTTAGAGGGACTCCCACCCCTTATCTCTTTTAAGACACGGAAAAGCGCCGCCTACGGTGTTATGAATAGATTACCTTCACCAGGTGTATAAACCGCCCGGATTTGGCTCTCAGCGCGTCGTCCGCACGGGTTTATCGGCGGTGACACAAAGCCGGAGAGGTTTATACTAGAATTATCGCCCCGACGGTCGCCGCGGCGATGCCGATTAAAATCCTCGGGGAAAAATACTCGATGCGCCGGTTCAGGAGAAAAGAAAGGATGACGGTAAAAATGCCGCTGGTGGACATGATGGGCACCACCAGACTGACCGCCACGTAGTTCAGGGCGGCGTAGCGGAAAAGGTTCCCCGTGGAGTTGCACAGCGACGACACCAGGTACGGTCGTAGCGCCTCGCCGGGCAGGTGCCTTAAATCGTAACGCTGCCGGGGACGGAAAAGGGTAATCACGATGGCGATGACCGCCGCCGCTGCGAAGGAAACGAATAAGGCAGCATACGGCGAGCCGATTTCTTCTATCGCCGGCTTGGCGAGCGCCGAGGAAATCCCCCAGAAAAACCCGCCCGTCAGTCCCGCGACTATCCCCGTGGCCCTTACCCCGGTCTGCTCGGCGCTGCGGTGGGTGCTGACCAGCGTGGCCCCTGCGGTTATCAAGAGAACGCCGGCTACCAGGGACCAGGTGAGCGCTTCATGGAAGAATACGATTCCCGCCAGCACGGCGTAGAACATCTGGCTGCGGAAGAGAGCCGAGGCGCGCGTGGAGCCGATGAGCCGAATACAGGTATAGCTCAGGAAACGGCCGATAACAAAGTGGACGATGCCCGCCGCCACCAGCAGCAGCAGGCTTTGCCGGGAAAGCGTCAGGATTTTCGTCCAGTCGCCGTTTATCAGGATAATGGTCAGGAAAATAGCGGTAGCCACCCCGGAGTTAATGACCACCGGGGAAAAGGATTCCCTGACATACACTGCCCCCCGCCGGTTGAAGATGTTGCTGCCCCCGACGAACAAGGCGTTCAGAAAGGCGAAAACCAGGCCTGTGTCCATACTATTCCGTCAAACGAGCGATGTAGTCCCAGGATTTGGCTCTCAGCGCGTCATGGTGCGGCGGCCGGCAGCATCTTGTCGATAATCTGCCGCAAGCGCTCCAGCCCCCAGCCGCGGGTAGCGGAGACCATCACCATGTCCTCCCGGATTTCCGGCGGTTCCAATTGCTGCAGTGCCGTCGCCTCGTCCCGGTCCTGCCCCGGCTCCAGCAGGCGGTCGATTTTGTTCATGGCCGTAATCCGCGGCCTGTCCGCCAGGTCCAGTTCCTGCAGGACTTCCTCTACCGCCTGGCACTGCTCGGGGGCGTCCGTCGATGAGAAATCGACCACATGGACGAGCAGCGCCGCTTCGTTGAGTTCCTCCAGCGTTGCCCGGAACGCGGAGACAATTTCCGGGGGGAGCTTGCGGATGAACCCTACGGTGTCCGTCATCAGCGCCGCTTTGCCTTCCGGGAGCGCCAGCCGCCGCGTCGTGGGGTCCAGCGTGGCGAAAAGTTTATCTTCGGCGGGGATATCGGAGCGGCAGAGCGCGTTCATCAGCGTGCTTTTCCCGGCGTTGGTATAGCCCACCAGCGCCACCACGGGCAGCCCGCTCTTTTGCCTCCTTTGGCGGTAAAGGCTGCGGTGCTTCCGTATCTCCTCGATTTTTCGCTGCAGGCGCGTAATTTTCTGGCGGATAAGGCGCCGGTCGGTCTCCAGCTGCGTCTCCCCCGGTCCGCGGGTACCGATGCCACCACCTAATCGTTCCAGGTGGCGCCACTTCCCGGCGAGGCGGGGTAAAAGATACTGGTGCTGGGCCAGTTCCACCTGGAGCCGGCCTTCATGGGTGCGCGCGCGCCGCGCGAAGATGTCCAGTATCAACGCCGCGCGGTCGATGACCTTGACGCCGAGGCTGTCTTCCAGGTTATGCTGCTGCAAAGGCGTCAGCTGGTCGTCGAGGATAACCACGTTATATTGCAGGTTTTCCTTCAGCGCCACCAGTTCCGTCAGTTTGCCGATGCCGAGATAATGGGTCCTGGAAGGTGCGTGCAGCTGCTGGATGACTTTACCGCTCACCGCCGCCCCGGCGCTGTGGGCGAGCTGCGCCAGCTCTTCCAGGGAGGCTTCCGCGGCCAGTTTCTGCCCGCTGCCCGGGCGGCTCACCCCGACCAGCAGCGCTTGCTCCGGGGGTTCGCGGGTGGTCACTGCAGAACTCTTGATAGCACTCCTCAAGCGTATTATGTCAACTTCTCTTCGGAGCCAGGCGTCGCGTGTTGCGCCAGCCGGAAAGCCGGGACAGCCCCTTTACCAGCAGAGCGTCCGGGATGGTCAGGGACAGGCGCACGTAACCCTCGCCGTTCTTGCCGTAACCGATGCCCGGCGTGACCGCCACCCCTACTTGGTCCAGCAGGTCGGCGGTGAAGTCCACGGAGTTATAGCCCTCCGGCACCTTCGCCCAGATATAGAGGCTGGCCTTGGGCGCCGTGGCCTCCAGTCCGATATCGTTCAGCACCTCGATAATCAGGTCGCGCCTTTTCTGGTAAATGGCGTTGTGCTTGGGGATGCAGTCCTGTGGCCCGTTCAGCGCGGTAATCGCCATCTGCTGTATCGCCTGCGGGATGCCGGAATCGAGGTTCGATTTTAGCGTGGCGAGCAGGTTGATGACTTCCGCATTGCCCACCACCATGCCGATGCGCCAGCCGGTCATGTTATACGTTTTGGAGAGCGTGTGGAACTCAATCCCCACGTCGCGGGCGCCCTCCGCCTGCAGGAAGCTGACCGGCTGATAGTCATCGTAGGCGACCTCGGTGTAAGGGGCATCGTGGCACACGATGATATCGTTCTTTTTCGCGAACTCCACAACTCGCTGAAAAAAGTCCATGTCCGCGACCGCTCCCGTGGGATTATTGGGATAGTTCAGCCAGAGCATCTTCGTCTTCTGAAGGACCGGCTCGGGGATGTTGTTCAGGTTAGGCAGGTAACCATACTTCTCCCGCAGGTTCAGGTAATAGGGTCTGCCCCCCGCCAGGGAAACGGCAACGGGATAGACCGGATAGCCGGGGTCCGGTACCAGGGCGGTATCCCCGGGGTCGATAAGGCAGAAAGCGATATGGGAGATGCCTTCCTTGGAACCGATGAGCGGCAGCACCTCTTTCTCCGGGTCCAGCTTTACCGCGAAACGCTTTTCGTACCATCCGGCGATGGCCTCATGCAGTTCCGGCAGCCCGATGGACTCCGGGTAGCGGTGGTTCACCGGGTCATGCGCCGCCTGGCAGAGGCTTTCGATGATATGGGGCGGGGTGGGAATGTCGGGGTCGCCGATGGCGAAGGTGATGACTTCTTCCCCCTTGGCCTTCTTGGCGGCGATTTTCTGGTTGATTTCCACGAAGAGATACGGAGGCAGATTTTCGATGCGTCGGGCAGGTTTCATTCTTTACTCCTCATATGGCCATTCGCCGGTATAAACTATCTCCGCGGGGCCGCTGAGCAGGACTTCACCCGTCCCGTCCCAGGACACTTCCAGGATACCGCCGGGCACCTGCACGTCAATCTTCTTATCGGCATAGCCCAGCTTTTGTGCCGCCACGTTAATCGCGCAGGCGCCGCTGCCGCAGGCCAGGGTCTCCCCTACTCCCCTTTCCCAGACGCGGGCTTCAATCTTCCCGCGGTCCAGCACCCTGACAACCTCGAAATTGATGCGGTTGGGGAATATCTTCAGGTGTTCCACCTCGGGACCGAGTTCGTTCAGGGGAAATCCGGTGACCGGCTGCTGCTGGAAAAACACCGCGTGGGGATTGCCCATGGAGACCAGGTTGAGGGCCATAGCCCTCCCCGCCAGGTGGACGGTACACTGGAGCATACCATTTATGTCAACTATCTCCCCACCCTTCTCTACCGCCACCGGTATCCGCTCTGCCTGAAACTGCGGCGCTCCCATGCTTACCTGTATCGACTGCAAACGCCCGCCGGCTTTCTTCAAATCGAGCGTACGGACGCCTGCCATGGTCTCCACCCGGATTTGCTCCGCACCGTTCTTTACCATACCCATCTCGTAAGCGTAACGGGCAAGGCAGCGGATACCGTTGCCGCAGGCCTCGGCTTCAGAACCGTCCGCATCGAAAACCCGCATCCGGAAATCGGCCTTTTCCGATGGTATCAGCAGCAGCAGGCTGTCCGCGCCGATGCCGTAATGACGGTCACAGAGCTTCGTTGCCAGCGCCACCCAGTCGTGATGGTTCCCGCCGGTCTCGATTAATACATAATCGTTGCCGGCGCTTTGCATTTTCGTGAACTTCATGCCCTACCCTTCTCCTGTTCCATACCCCTGAGAAACTCCGCGATAAAACCCGCGATTTCCTCGTCGGGGCTTGTTTCAATATCAAACCAGTGTATCCGCTCGTCCCCTTCCTGGAACCAGGCATTTTGTTGCCTGACCAGGCGGTGCGTCTCGTTCTTAATCTGCTGTACCGCTTCCTCCAGCGTTAGCTCCCCTACCATGAACCGGATAACCTGGCGGTAGCCGATGCTGGAAAGGGCCGGCAATTTCAAATCATAACCCATTTGGGCGATTTTTTCCACTTCCCCCACCAGCCCCCGGGCCATCATCTCGTCGACCCTGCGGTCCAGGCGCCGGTATAACTCTTTTCGCTCCACGGTCAGCCCGACGATACAGGTATCGTAAGGCGGGGGGACTTTGCGCTGGAACTGCGAAAACGGCCTCCCGGTCTGCTGTTGTACCTCCAGGGCGCGGATGACCCGGCGGACGTTACGGGGGTCGATTTTCTGCGCGGCCTCCGGGTCCGCGGCAAGCAGTTCCCGATAAAGCGGCTCCGTTCCCTGCCGGGAAGCTTCATCTTCCAGGCGGCGTCTCAACGCCGGGTCCGGCGGCACTTCCGGCACCTGCCAGCCTTCCAGGACCGCCCGGATGTAAAGCCCGCTGCCACCGGCGAGCAGGGGCAGCCGGTTTTTCTGCTGGATAGCTACGATGGCGGCGGTGGCAAGCTGCTGGTAGCGCGCCAGATTGAAATCTTCATCGGGGTCGATGATGTTCACCAGGTGATGGGGGACCTCCGCCAGCTCCTCCGGCGATGGCTTGGCGGTGCCGATGTCCAGGTAGCGGTATACCAGGCGGCTGTCCGCGTTTACGATTTCGCCGTGAAACCTCCGGGCAAGGTATATTGCCAGGCGGCTTTTCCCGGTGCCGGTGGGCCCGACAATCGCTACCAGCCGGTTCACATCATCCCTTTACCGCTGCCGTCAGGGTAACGATACCCAAGAACTCGTCCGCTTTCAGGCTGGCGCCCCCCACGAGCGCCCCGTCAATCTCCGCCTGTCCCAGGAATTCGCCGGTGTTAGCGGCGGTAACGCTTCCCCCGTAAAGGATGCGCGTCTCCGCGGCGGAGGATTTCCCCGCCAGTGCGCCGAGGTGCCGGCGGATAAGCCCGATGACCGCGTTCGCCTGTTCCCCCGTTGCCGCCCTGCCGGTACCGATGGCCCAGACCGGCTCGTAAGCGATGACCAGCCCCGGCGTTTTCCCGATGCCCTTCAGGGCGTCGTCGAGCTGCCCGGTTACGACAGTTTCGGTTTGCCCCGACTCGTTCTGCTCCAGCCGCTCCCCCACGCAGAGAATCGGCTTCAGTCCGGCCGCCAGCGCCGCGGCGACCTTTTTCCGGGTGATTTCCCCAGTTTCGTGGAAATACTGGCGACGCTCGGAGTGGCCGATAATCACGTAATCACACAGCTCCGCCAGCATTGGCGGAGAGATTTCCCCGGTATAAGCGCCCTTCTCTACATAGAAGACGTTCTGCGCGCCCAGCTTGACCGGCGTATCCCGCAGCAGTGCCCGCACCGCGGCGAGGGAAACGAACGGGGGGCAGAGCACGCTCTCCACCTTACTCACGCCCGACAGGCCGTCCCGCATGGCTTTTACCAGCGCCGTGGCCTCGGAAACGGTGGTATTCATCTTCCAGTTACCCGCAATCATCGGTATTCTCATTCCTGTCTCCTTTCCACAGTCTTTCGGCGGGCGGGGAAAAGGCGGGGGAAAATGCTCCCCGTCCTCGCCATGTAATTCCGGTAGCCATCTCCGTCCCTGGCCGCCATTGCGGCGTCTTCCCGCCGGGCGGCGCGTCCCCACAGCCAGCCGAAAAGCAGGACGACGGGCAGTAGCCAGCCGGTACGGAAAACCAGCAAAAATGAGAGGTTCATCATGATGATGCCGGTATATTCCGGGTGGCGCAGGTAGCGGTAGAGGCCGGTTTCTTCTTCTGAGTTAGTCCGCCGGCGTCCGCGATGCGGCAGCCATAACAGGAGCAGGAAAAGCAGGAAAAACAGCAGCCCCAGGGTGACGGCGACACCGTCCCAGAAAGCCAGCTGGCGCCGGGAGAAAAGGATGCCTACCGTCAATAGTAAGGCTGAGTTCACCCCGATAAGCAGTGGCGGTGTGATGTAAAAACCTTTTCGCTCAGGAAGCGCCAAAGAATACCTCGATTATCAAGCGCCGAATTTATCCAGCTTCAGGGCGTTCGCCATCGCCAGGGGCATTATCTGGCGCGCGGACAGCCGGCCCAGCCCCCCGGCGAGACAGGCGGACTCGTTGAACGCCTTTACGCCGTCGGGACGGCAATAAGCGCCGGACAGCATTACCGGCACCGGGTGCCAGCTGTGCCCCTTCAGCAGCGCGGGGGTGGAATGGTCGCCGGTAACCACGATGACGTCCGGTTTCAGGGCGGTCACCCGCGGGATTAGCCCATCGATTTCCTCCAGGACGCTCACCTTCCGGGCAAAGTCCCCGTCCTCGCCGGCGCTGTCGGTGCCCTTGAGGTGCAGGAAAAAGAAATCGTGCTCTCCGTAATGTTTCTCCAGCGTGGCGAACTCCTCTTCAAACGCGTTGCCCGCCGGCAGCGCCTTCATCCCCACCAGCTTTGCCAGACCGCGGTACATGGGGTAAACGGCAATCACCGCCGGGTCCAGGTGATAGATTTCACTCATCGGCGGCAGGTCCGGGTGCTGAGAAAAGCCCCGTAACAGTATCATGTTCGCCGGGTGGCATTCGGTAAGTTTTTTCTTCGCCTCCGCCACGAAGCGGTTGGCAATCTCCGCAGTCCTGCCGGCTTCCGGACTGAGCGCCTCGATGGTGCGGGGGGCCATCCCGGTATGCTGGGGGTCGGACTCGCTGACCTCCGCTTTCAGGCCCGCGCCACGGAAAACCGCCACGAAGCGGTGCTCTTTCACGGGGCGGACGATTACCTCCGCGCCGTCGATTTTAATGCCGTCCAGTATCCGGCACAGCTCGGTGCTCCTGTCCGTGGTGATGCGCCCTGCCCGGCGGTCCGTGATGATGCCCTGCGCGTCCACGGTGCAGAAGTTCCCCCGCGCCGCCACGTCGCCCGCCTTCAGGTCGAAATCGATGCCCACCGTTTCCAGGACGCCCCGCCCCACGTTCCCGCGCACCGGGTCGTAGCCGAAGAGGGCCAGGTGCCCCGGGGCGCTGCCGGGAGTGATGCCGGGGCTGACCGGGTCGGATAGCCCGCAGATACCCTCAGCCGCCAGCCGGTCCAGGTTGGGCGTGCGGGCGGTCTCCATTTCCGATTTACCCGTCTCCGGGTCCGGCAGTCCCCCCAGTCCGTCCAGCACTATCAGGACAATCTTGCTGGGAGTGCTGCGGGAAAGTTCGCGCATCAGTTCGAGGTTCGCCGTCGTATCTTCCGTCATCATTCTTTCTTATCCATCAGCGCTGCCACGCCGGGGAGCGCTTCCCCGCCGAGGAACTTGAGGGAAGCTCCGCCCCCGGTGGAAACGAAGGACATCTTGCCCGCCAGCCCCATCTCATTCACCACCTCCGCCGTGGAACCGCCCCCGATGATCGTCGCGGCGCTCAGTTCGGCGAGCAGCTTCGCCATCGCCCGGGTGCTGGCGGCAAACTGGCTGATTTCGTTGACCCCCAAAGGACCGTTCCAGAACACGGTCTTGCAGCTTTCGAGCTCTTTGCAAAAATCGCCGATGGTCCGGGGACCGATATCGGCAATCATCTTATTTTTCGGAATATTCTCGATGGATACAACTTCGCTGGGGGCATCGGCGCTGATTTCATCAGCGATAACGACGTCGACGGGCAAAAGAACGCGGACGCCGTTAGCGGAGGCCTTGCTGATGATTTCCGCTGCGGTCTCTACCCGGTCTTCCTCTATCAAGGACTTGCCGATTTCATATCCCGGCGCCTTGAGGAAGGTGGCCGCCATGCCGCCGCCGATAAGGAGGCAGTTGACCTTTTGCATGATGTTATCCAGCATGCCGACCTTATCGCTGACCTTGGCGCCGCCCAGCAGCGAGCAGAACGGGTGTGCCGGGTTCTCCAGGATACCGCCGAGCGTTTCTATTTCTTTTGCCAGCAGCATCCCCGCTACCGCCGGGAGGAAGTTGGCTATCCCCGCGATTGAGGCGTGAGCGCGGTGAGAGGTGCCGAAGGCGTCATTCACGAAGACATCCCCCAGCCTGGACAGCGCCTTGGCGAACTCCCTGCTCCCCGTTTCCTCGTCGGAATGGAAGCGGAGGTTTTCCAACAGCAGAACATCCCGGGCGCGTAGCGCCTCGACCGATTTCTCCACTTCGGGACCGATACAGTTCACCGCGACGCCCACCTGATGCCCCAGCAACTGGGAAAGGCGCTGTGCCACGATGGACAGCCGCAACTCGTCCACCACCTTCCCCTTGGGACGACCCAGGTGCGAGATTAAAATAATCCGGGCATCCTGCTCGATGAGGTATTTGATGGTCGGCAGTGTCGCCCGGATACGGCTATCGTCACTGATGGCGCCCGTCTTTTTATCCAGAGGCACGTTAAAGTCCACCCGCACCAGGACACGCTTTCCGCGGACGTCGATGTCACTTACGGTCATTTTGCGCATGCATCACCTCAACCCGCTTAAGCGGTGCCTTTCATCCTGGTGACTATGGTGGGATATTCCGGAAAAAGCTCCAGCACCTGACGGGTGATACCTTCCGCATCCAGGCGGTATTTCGCCCGCAGTATGGCCTGCGTGCCGTGTTCCACGAACTCGTCGGGAATGCCCAGGCTTTTCACCGGGACCTCGCCGAGGTTTATATTCCGGAGCAGCGCGCTGACGCTGCTGCCGAAACCGCCGCAGAGAGAGTTCTCCTCAACGGTGACCACGGACCTGGCCCGCCCCGCCAGCGCCCCGATAAGGTCGGCGTCCAGCGGCTTGGCATACCGGGCATCGACTACCGTAGCTTCAATACCCTTCGCCGCCAGGTTCTCGGAGGCTTCCCGCGCGGGCATCACCGCTGCCCCGATGGCGAGAATGGCAACATCATCGCCGTTCCGCAGGATTTCACTCTTTCCGATGGCAATCTGACGCAGTTCATCCTCTAGGGGCACCCCTGGGCCACAGCCCCGGGGATAACGTACCGCCATGGAGCGCCGGGAATTCACCGCGGTGTAAAGCAGGTGCTGCAGTTCGTTCTCGTCCCGCGGAGCGGCGACAATCAGGTTCGGCACGAGGGTCAGGTAGGAAAGGTCGAAGGTCCCCTGGTGCGTTTTGCCGTCATCTCCGACGATGCCCCCGCGGTCGATAGCGAAGACTACCGGCAGGTTTTGCAGGCAGACGTCATGGATTATCTGGTCGAAGGCACGCTGCAGAAAAGTAGAGTAAATCGCCACCACGGGGATGAATCCCTGCGTGGCGAGCCCGGCGGCGAAAGTTACGGCGTGCTGCTCACAGATGCCCACGTCGAAGACCCTCCCCGGGAACTCCGCCGCGACGATGTTCAGGCAGTTCCCCTCCGGCATCGCCGGAGTGATGGTCACCACCTTCGGGTTCTCCCGCATGAGGCGGAGGACGGTCTGGGCGAATACCTCACTGTAGGTGGGCTTTTCCGCCGCACGGCTGCTCTTTGCGACTACACCGTGGAAATAGACCGCGTCGCTCTCCGCGGGTGAATAGCCCTTGCCCTTGGTGGTGATAACATGGAGTAAAGTCGGCTTCCGGTATTTGTCCTGGACCTCTTTCAGGACCGTTTCCAGTTCGGGCAGGTTGTGCCCGTCAATCGGCCCCATGTAGGTAAAGCCGAGTTCCTCCCAGATAACTGAAGGCAGCACGAACCCCTTGATGCCGCTCTCCACGCGCCGCCCCAGTTCCCAGAAGCGTTTGCCCAGGGGGAACCGGCCCAGTATCCGCTTGCTCCCTTCTTTCGCGCGGTGGTAGCGCGGGTCAAGGCGCACCTTGTTCATCAGCCGTGACAGCGCGCCGACCGTGGGAGAGATGGACATGCCGTTATCGTTCAGGATGACGATAATCTTGGCGCCCTGGTGGCCCACCTGGTTCAACGCTTCCAGGGCCATTCCGGCGGTAATCGCGCCGTCGCCGATGACCGCAATCACGTGATAGTCGTCTCCGCTCAGGTCGCGGGCTATGGCCATCCCCAGCGCCGCGGAAATGGAGGTGCTGGCGTGGCCGGCGCCGAAGGCATCATGCTCGCTTTCTTCGCGGCAGGGAAAGCCGGAGATGCCCTGGTACTGGCGCAGGGTGGAAAACTGTTCCCTCCGCCCGGTGAGCAGCTTGTGGATATAGCTCTGGTGACCCACGTCCCAGATGACTTTGTCCCGGGGACTTTCAAAGACGCGGTGCAGGGCGATAGTCAGCTCGACGACGCCCAGATTAGAGGCAAGATGCCCGCCGGTCTTGGTGACCGTGGTAATGATTTCCTGCCGCAGTTCGGCGGCTAGCTGCTTCAATTCCGGAGGAGTCAGTTCTTTCAGGTCAGCAGGACCGTTAATCCTGTCCAGTAACCTTGTCATACGCCGTTCTCAACGTAAAAGACTAAACTCAATAGTAACAACGGCGTCCGTCATTGTCAAGCCGGGACGCCCCTTGACGGTGCTGCCCCCGGCTGCTACACTCAAGAGATGCTTGCCCTGGAACAGCAAATCCTCGCCCTGGTTACCGCCGCCTATAACGCGCTGCAGTGGCCCGGCGTCGTTCTTTTAATGGCGGTGGAAAGCGCCTGCATTCCCGTGCCCAGCGAGATTATCATGCCGCTGGCGGGCTGGATGCTGGTGAAGGCAAAAGCGCTGCCGGTGGCTTACACTCTCCTGGCGGGTTTTTACGGAGCGCTGGGAAATCTCCTCGGTTCGCTGGTAGCCTACGCCGTCGGGGCGTGGGGTGGCCGTCCCCTGCTGGAGAAATACGGCCGTTACCTGCTGGTCTCCCGCCGTGACCTGGACCTGGCGGACAGCTGGTTCGCCCGCCGGGGAAGCCTGGCGGTCTTCCTGGGCAGACTGCTGCCCGGGGTACGCACCTTCATCAGCCTGCCGGCGGGTATCGCCCGGATGAACCTCGTAAAGTTCTGCATATACACACTGCTGGGCGCTTTTATCTGGAGCACCGGTCTGGCTTATGGCGGCTATCTCATGGGGGAACACTGGGAGCAGATACGTGAAGCCATGCGCCCCTTCGACCCCCTTTTCGTTCTCCTCGTGGTCGGCCTGCTGGCGCTTTATATCTACCGTCATGTGCGGCACTCCCGGGAAGGCGCGTAACCTTCTTGACCGTGCGCGGGTGACGTGCTACATTTTTAGGTGAGCCTGTGTCCCTGTAGCTCAGTGGATAGAGCGGCTGCCTTCTAAGCAGCGGGTCGGGCGTTCGAATCGCCCCAGGGACGCCAGAATAGTGTCCCCTGTCTCCCCGTTCAAGCGTGCCATTTCAAAGTTCCAGTAGCATATAGTAGCCGGCATCAAACCACTCAGTTTACCTGAGGTAATATTATCCCGGACCTCCTCACTAATACTATCGCCAAACGTCAATCGACTTGGTAACCGCTTTCCCCTGCCCCCCGGGCCACCAGACCGAATGTTTGCCGGGACCGCCGAAGACAATGATAATGATATCTTTGACCTCGGCAATCATGCGCATCAGGGAGTCTTCCGGTTCGGTGAGGACCTCAGGATACAGCGCAAATGCCATCGTATTGTCTCCCAGGTACTTCCAATCGCGCAGGGGTTGCCGGGCTTTCTCAAAAATGTATTGCCTTATGTCCTCTTTTGACCAGCCGTCTTTGGCAGCGAGAAATGCCGCTTCCGGATTTAGTCCCAGCACCAGCTCCATTCCCTGCAGCAGGCCCAGATTGTTTACCCCGGTGATGCTGGCCGCAGCGGTATCCAGGATTTGCCGGAACTCTAGCGCGGCATGGTGAAAGATATCAACCTGGCAGTTAATTGCTTCCACGGTCACCGAGCTGGTCCCGGCAGGCTGTCCCCTTTCGACGTTTAAAGGCACCCATTCCGGAGGTAGAGCCTCTTCGTTCTCGGCAAGGCAGTTGGTGTACTCATAGGCGGCCCCATAGGTGGTCATATCGGTGACACCGGGCAGGACGCCCCCGATGTTGCGGATGACAAGATTGACGGCGCGCCCGATGGTGGCATTCGCCCTGCGTCCGGTTCCGAGAGCGTTACTTCCACTGTTAATGTCCAATTCGCCCCGGACCGGTCCGTTAATCATCAGCACGGGCGAGTTAGCGCCGGTGGTCGTGGCCCACCCTGCCATGTTATTCTCAGGGTCAGCGAGAGCGGCTACCGCTGCCAGTACCACCGGGAAATACTCTACCCGGCACCCTGCCATCACCGCGTTGACGGCTACCCTTTCCACGGTGGCGGCACCGCCCCCGGGAGCCAGTTCGCCCACGAGCTCTTCCGGCCGGTGGCTGGTGCCTTTCAGCATCCGCGCGACGCGCTCACGCGTCGGGGGGACAATCGGTAAACCGTCCGTCCAATCCTTCTCGTAGAACTCCTGGTACACATCCGTAACGGTGCCCCGGACCCTGACTGTGTCCGGGGTGGAAGCAGGCACCTGGGCTGCCTCCGTCTCCCCGGGTCTCGTGGTTGTGAGCATAAGGTCGACCAGCGCGGGGAAAGCGTCCTCCGCCCTTTGCTGCACCTCTGCCGCCGATAACCCGCCCAGGGGATGCGGTACGGTCAATACGGTCAGGTCCGGCATACCGAATGCCCTGGCATTGACCCGCGCTAGCGGCGTGAACGAGGTGGTGGCAACGGTGATGGTGGGGACACCCTGTTTTTCCATCTCTATCGCATCGTGGACAAGCCACGTCGTACATGCCCCTCAGTCCCCGGTGGCCAGGACCACGGCGTCACAACCGGCAACCGCTTTCTTAATCGATTCGGGTGCCGCCGCCCGCGTCATATCCGGCTTCCCGGGAAGGAAGTCAATGATACTGACGCTCGGGAAGCGCTCTTTCAGGAGTTGTCCCACTTTTACCAGGAACAATTCCCCATTGGGTTTCATGTTCCAGAACACCCCGATTTTTTTACCCTCCAGGGTTTTTAATCGCGGGGCTTCCCTGTCCTGCCCCCGCTTCCCCTGAGCTTGCGGGGCCATAAGCTCCCACAACACCTCCCTGTCAGCAGATACCTCCGTTTTCAGGTTATTTGCATCGTCAGTCTTTACCAACTTTTTTCTGGCCATAATCTCCTCCAAATTTCACCAATCCTCTCACTCGATGAATAAACCCGGATTACTTTTCCAAGCCGGATGTGTTTTAATTTCTAGCATAATTGTACGCACCTGTCAAAAGCCGAAGGGGGGGTGTTTCTCATTACGCGGGAAAATCCCGGATAATTGACAATCAACCATTGCTGTGCTAGATTACTGTCTATATCCAGTTAGAGGAGGTGATATCTATTCAATACCAATATCGCATTCGCTTGAATGAAGAGAAATCTGGGGGTTTGAAGATGAAAAAATTACTGTGGTTGGTCATCTTGATGGGTATGGCGGTAGTACTCGTATTTGGCGCCTGCACCCAGCCCGCACCTACTCCCGCACCAACACCCGCACCGGCGCCTGCTCCTCAACTTCCCAATGACGTGGTAATTGCTTCCCTGCCCGGCTCCACGATGGCGCTGTCCCAGGGTCTTTCCAGCTTGATAACTAAGGAAATGGGTATCTCTGCAGTCCCTGTCCAGGGTTTGAACGTCCAGAACGCGACGATGCTGATTTCAGGAGAAGCTAACATCGCTTCCCTGGCGGTGGATATGGCGCAGAAAGCGGTGAAGGGTACCTCCAGCTTTGCGGACAAAGGTCCTCAGCCAGTGAGGATGCTTTTTGCCAGTAACTACAGCCCCATCCACCTGGCGGCATGGCGTGGCTCAGGGATTAGCACCTTCGCCGATATCCGCGGGAAGAGACTTGTCATCGATCTCAAACCGACGCCGTTTGTGGCCGAGGTGGGCGACGCCCTGTTAAAATTCCACGGGATGACGCGGGACGGCATTACACCGATTTCAGTCGGCTCTCACCTGGATACGATGAACGCACTCCGTGACCGCACGGCAGACATGGGCATACAGCCCGGCTCCCATGAGGGCTCAAGCTACTGGATGGAGCTGACCAACGCGGCGGACATCGACTTTATCTCTATGACCGAAGACGAGATAAACTACCTGTTGAAGACCTTAAACTACCTCGTACCCGACTCCGTGCCGGCCAATGTCTACCGGCTGCAGGACAAGGAAATCCAGACGGTCGGGTTTTATGTGGGCTGGGCGGTCAACCGCGACGCCAGCGATGACTTCGTTTACCGGTTAATGAAGATACTGCTGGACGACGTGGGCCCGGACACGCCGGGACGCTTCAAGGAGTTTTCTCCGGTTGCCGGCGGCTTTACCCTCAAGGAAGCGTTGGCGCCGGTGGGCGTGGCTCCGCTGCACGCCGCCGCCGTGAAGTACTACCAGGACAGAGGGATATGGACGCCAGAGTTGGAGCAAGCACAGCAAAAAATACTGGCGGAAATCGGGGAATCGAAGTAGCCGCATTCCATTAGTGGGGGATGATCCGGTAAATATCATCCCCCACCTCGGTTCCATCTCCCATTGGGACCAGTGCGAGTTCAACGCTGAAGGAGAACTGTCGTAGAAGAACATCTGTCTTCAGTCAGCCAATGGTGGCGCTCGAAAAACAGGATTCGCAAGGTAGCCGGAATTATCGCTATCTTCCTGTGCGTGTACGATGTCGTGTTCATCCTGGGCTGGCTGCCTAACTTCGGGGTGAACATCATGGTTCAACCCCACCGGGCACTAAACCTGAGTGTCCTCATTGTGCTCACCTTTATCCTTTACTCGGTAAAAGGTAGGCAGCGGCAGGGAGGTATCCCGTGGTATGACTATCTATTTATCCTGACCGGGACAGGGACCGGCATTTACTATGTTTTCTTTTACGATACGGTGCTGGAACACCTGGCGGTCGCCGAGACCACGACCCTGGAAACGGCGCTTTTCTTCATACTGTTGGTAAGCCTGCTGGAGGGAGGCAGGCGCGTTGTGGGTCTGCCACTGGCGATCGTAGCGGGTTTTTTCATCTTCCATGCGTTCTTTGCCGACCTTTTTCCGGGGATATTGCACAGCCGGACTTTCTCACTGCACCTGATTACGACGCAATTTTATATCGAGCCCACTGGTATCCTGGGGATGCCGGTTGGTGTTGCTTCTACTATCATCATCGCGTTCATGGTATTTGCCTATTTTTTGCTGTATTCAGGTGGGGGGAAGTTTTTTATCGATCTCTCTTTAGCGGTCATGGGACACGTCCGCGGCGGACCGGCGAAGGCCGCCATAATCGCCAGTAGTCTTTTCGGCACGCTTTCCGGCTCGGTTGCCGGCAATGTTGTCGCTACCGGGTCCGTTACCATTCCCCTCATGAAGAGGATCGGCTACCGCCCGGAGTTCGCCGGCGGGGTGGAAGCGGTAGCTTCCAACGGGGGGCAGCTTATGCCTCCGGTGATGGGAGCTGTTGCCTTTGTGATGGCGGAAATGACAGGAATACGCTACATAGAGATATGCTTTGCCGCCCTGCTTCCCGCAATTCTGTATTATATCGGCTTGTTTGCGCAGGTGGACCTTGAAGCCGCTCGCCTGGGGCTCAAAGGTCTACCCCGCCAGGAACTGCCCTCCATCCGTGAGGTGCTCAAGCGTGGCTGGCAATACATTATTCCTCTTGTGTTCCTCATCGTCCTGATGGCGGTTTTCCGAATACAACCAGAAAGGGCGGCGTTGCTCTCCATCGCGGTCTTGATCTTGGTCAGCATGGTGAATAAAGAATCGCGGATGACCCCTGTCAAGTTCCTGGCGGGACTGGAAGGGGCGGGCATCGCAATGTGCATGGTCATGCTGGCTGTCGGCATGGCGGGTGTAATTATCAGTTCTCTCAGTATTACCGGAGTGGGAACCAAACTGGCTATCGGAGTGGTTGACCTGTCCCACGGGAATCTCTTCATCTTAGCCGCGCTTACGGCGATAACGTGCTTCGTGCTGGGAATGGGAATGACCAGTCTTCCGATCTACATGATACTCGCCGTGCTGGTCAGCCCGGGACTGGTCAAGATGGGCGTGCCGCTCGTCGCCGCTCACCTTTTTGTGCTTTACTGGGGCCTGGTCTCGTTTATCACACCTCCAGTTTGCCTGGCAGCCTATGTCGCCGCGGGTATCGCGGGAGCCAACCCGATGAAGACGGGATGGCATGCCACCCAGCTGGGCATCGTCACCTACATCGTTCCGTTTATGTTCATCTTTAACCCGGTCCTGGTCATGGTCGGGGCACCCGTGGCTATTGTCCTAGCAACAATCACCAGCATCGTAGGCGTGCTACTGCTTAGCATCGGTGTGGCAGGACGGATGTATATTGACGTAGGCACCCTTAGCCCTTGGGAAAGGCTGTTATTTTTCGGTAGCGCTCTGCTGTTGATGTTACCCGGAGGGACCACGGATATCATCGGCTTGGGCATTGCGGTTCCGTTGATTTTCCTCCGGTTAAGGAGCCGGCGGCGCGTTCCGGATCGCAGTTCGGAACAACGACCTGTTTAACCATAGCTACCGGAACAGGCATTAGACCTGTGTAATAAATAATACCCAGAAGGGAGCAAGACCTTGAAGATTATCGCGGCAGAAGAGCATTTCAGCACAACCGACCAGCGGGATAGCCTGCGTCGTATCATGAAGACACAGGGAGGGGACGCTTCTCTCCAGCCGGAGGAAATAGCCCTCCTGAAGCAGTCATCATGGTTGCTCTCACCGGAGGACGGATTTCCGATGGGTAAGGGAGAAATGGCGCGTAACCGCCTCATGGACCTGGGCGCGGGAAGGCTGCAGAATATGGACGAGGGTAATATCGATATCCAGGTGCTGTCCCTGACCAGTCCGGGCGTGCAGATGTTCGCTCCCGCGGAGGCAGCAGAGATCGCCCGGAAAACGAATAACATGATTTCTCAAACTATCAGACAACACCCACAGCGGTATGCCGGACTGGCGACGCTGGCACCACAGGACCCGGAAGGCGCCGCCGAAGAACTGAAGAGAGCGGTGCAGGAACTGGATTTCCGGGGGGCATGCATCAATTCGCATACGCGTGGCGAATATCTCGACGATAAAAAATACCACGTGATTCTGGAAGCAGCGGCAAAGCTGGATGTGCCGATATACATCCATCCCCGGACGCCATCGGCAGACATGTTAAAGCCCTACCTGGCTTACCCGGGACTGCACGGGGCAATCCTGGGCTTTTCCGCCGAGGTCAGCCTGCACGCCCTCCGCCTTATTTTCAGCGGCGTGTTCGACAAGTTTCCCGGACTGAAGATTATTCTCGGGCACCTGGGAGAGGCGTTGCCTTACTGGATGTGGCGCATCGATAATCACTGGCAGCGCCAGGCGGTAAAGCTAAAAAAATCACCGAGCGAATACCTGCGGGATAACTTCTACGTGACCACCAGCGGCATGTGCTGGTACCCGGCGCTCCTTTGCGCCATCCTGGCGCTCGGCGCGGACCGGATTCTCTTTGCTGCGGACTATCCTCACGAGTCCGGAAAGGAAGCTGCCGACTTCATGATGGCTGCGCCCATCTCTGCCGCCGATAAAGAGAAAATCATGCATGCTACTGCGGAGAAACTTTTCAAACTATAATCGCAACCATTGCAGGAGGAACGAAATGAGCCCCAACCGTTTTCAAAGGCTTTTAGAGCCCGGTTACATCGGTAAGGTGCAGACCCGGAACCGGATGATTAAAACAGGCGCTGGAGTACGTTTTTACAACAAGGAAGACGGTTTCCTGAACGACCGGTTAAAGGGCTTCTACGAAACGCTGGCGCGGGGCGGAGTTGGACTACTCATCGTCAACTGGCCTGCCATCGATTTTCCCCTGAGCACCAGCCGCTCCGTGGGCGAACGTCTTGACGATGACCGCTATATACCCGGCTACCAGGAGCTTACGGACATCATCCACAAGGAAGGCTGCCCGGTTTTCCTCCAACTGCTCCATCAGGGCCCGGTGCACCGCACGCGGACTTCGGGACTGCAACCGGTAGCAGCCTCATCCCTTCCCAAGAGCGAGATGCCCCACCCCGAACAGGACGTCGCCCGGGAACTGACCGTCCCCGAGATAGAAGACATCGTTGCCAAGTTCGCCGCGGCGGCGGTTAGAGCCCAGCGGGCGGGTTTTGACGGCGTGGAAATCAACGCAGCGACAACGCACCTGCTCAACAGCTTTCTTTCCCGGGCCTGGAATAAGCGGCAGGATGCCTACGGCGCAAGCGCTCTGGAAAGCCGGGCACGCATCGTGATAGAAATCATTCGGGAGATCAAACGCAGCGCCGGGCAGGACTTCCCGGTCACGGTGTTGCTCAACGGCGCCGAGTACGGTCTGGAGATGGGTATTACCATTGACGAGTCCCGCGGGTTTGCTTGCCTCCTTCAGGAAGCCGGGGCGGACGCCATCCAGGTGCGCGCCGAATTCTACTCCCCTCCCCTGAACAAAGAGTTGCGTTACAGCACCCATTTCCCGGACCTCTATCTTTACCCCGAACCACCGCAACCACCGGGTGAGTTGCTGGACATCAGTCGCTATGGCGCCGGAGCCCTGGTGCCGCTGGCGTCATTTATTAAGAAAGCGGTCTCGATACCGGTGATTGTCGTGGGCAGGATGGACCCGGAACTCGGAGAAAGTGCCCTCCGGCAGGACAAAGTGGACTTCATCGCGCTTAACCGGCGCTTGCTCGCCGACCCCGAACTGCCGAACAAGGTCATCCAGGGCCGGACTGACGATATCGTTCCCTGCAGCGGCTGCAGCACCTGTTTCGATTTTGATAACCGGGGGTTTCCCGTGCAGTGCCGGGTAAACGCCTCCTTCGGAAAAGAAAGGGAGTACGCGCTCAAACCGGCGGCACAGAAGAAAAGGGTTCTGGTGGCGGGAGGCGGTCCGGCAGGCATGGAATTTGCCCGAGTGGCGGCACTCAGGGGGCATGAGGTTACCATCTGTGACCGGGAGAAAAGGTTGGGAGGCCTGCTGCCCATGGCGGGTCTCGTCAAGGGCTTCGAGCGGGAAAACCTCATGAAGCTGGTCCGCTACTTCCAGAGCCAGCTTACCAGGCTGGGGGTCACAGTCCATCAGGGACGGGAAGTCGACCTGAAACTCATCGCGGAGAACAAACCGGACGTGGTAGTTGTCGCCGCCGGCGGTGTCCATAACGTTCCGGAGCTGCCGGGGATTCCTCGACGTAATTTCATTACCAGCCGTGACCTGCACCATCGGCTGCGTTCCTACCTGCGCTTCCTGAACCCGCGGCTGCTGCATCGGCTCACCCGCCTCTGGATGCCACTGGGCAAGCGGGTAGTCATCCTCGGCGGCGGTATCCAGGGCTGCGAGGTAGCTGAGTTCCTGGTAAAGCGGGGACGCAATGTAACTATCCTGGAAACGGGTGACACCATCGGCGAGGGGCTGACCGAGTCCGTTATCCGACCATACCTGCTCCCCTGGCTGGAGAAAAAAGGGGTGACCATGCTGTCCGGGGTGAAGTACGAGGAGATAAGTGACGCCGGACTCACAATTACCACCCGCGAGGGCAAACGTCAGACGATTGCCGCGGACACCTTCGTGACCGCGCTGCCTTTGCTGCCGAACACGGCGCTCCTGCAAGCGCTGGAAGGCAGCGGTTACCAGACCTACGCCATCGGCGACTGTGCGGAGCCACGCCTGATATTGGAGGCGATTGCTGACGGCGCCCGCCTTGCCCGGGAAATTTAGCGGCGAGACCCCATCAGCTTCTCCCAGTCCGCCGGCAGCTTTATTTCCCGGGTGGCGGGATTGGTGTAAAAGGAGAAGAGCAGCAGGGTGCGGTTGCGTTCCCGGGACCCGCAAACGACCACGTGCAGAATCTCCGGGCTGACCACGGCCGGGATTTTCACCTCCGGGGCCGCGTCGAAGGACTTCGGGATGCTGTGCTCCACATCCGCGAAGGAGTTGAGCGTGAGACGCTCGGCCTGGAGGCGCTCGTTAATCTCCCGCACGGTCACTTCCGAGTTACGGAATATCTGCTCCGCCACCTGCTTCTTGCTCAGTCCTGACTCTTTGAGCACCCTGGCAATCGGCGGGGGGATGAGAACGCTGACCATAATGCTCTCCCCGAAACGATAGGCAATGGGGTGCATCCCGCAGCGCAGTTCCGTCCCGATGGACTTCAGGTGGGGCTCCGCCGTGGCGCCCTTGCTCTCGGACTCGGGGCCGATGGTCCCCATCCAGGCCATCGCCGTGACCGTGCTGGTGCCGCGGTCGAAGCCGTGCTCCACGTGGTAAGGTTCCCAGGGGCTGCCTTCCTCGTCCTCGGCGATGACGAAGGACTGCGGGTGGCCGAAGACCGCCATCTCGCT
>JBDRGD010000128.1:0-5659 GCA_043818095.1 Chloroflexota bacterium | reverse complement strand
GACCGACGAGGGGATAATCGCCGTGCAGTCCGGCTCCGCCATGATTACCGAACTGCTGAACCTGAGCGCGGTCCAACGCACCCTGCGGGAAGTCTTCCGGCACGTGGCGGCCTACAAGGTGGACATGCCCTGTTTCGGGGGGCCCTGGGGCTTCTCGGTGGCTTCGCAACAACTCGAACCCGCGAAACTCACGCCGGAGGAAATCGACCGCCGGATAGCCGCCCGGGGGCTGGCCCACCTGCGGTCTTATGACGGCATCACCCACCTGGGCATGTTTTCCCTGCCGAAATACATCCGCGGGGCGCTGGCGGCGCAGCCGCGGCTCATCACCGACGGCTCGCCCCTTTTCAGCTATCACCCCGGCTAGTCCGCAAAAGCACTACTTTCCCAATGGCATTATTCTAGGTATTATTCTGTTTCGGTTGTGCAGAGATGCTCACCCCCTTACCCCCTCTCAAACAGGTTTTACCCTGTGCCCCGTTTTCGCCACTGTTTGAGAGGGGGAGTTAATTATCTCGAGAGGGGGCGAAGCCCCCTCTCGCTTGAAATACCCCTCTCCAGCCCGGAATAGAACGTATGTCTGGATGCACTCGACTGGAGAGGGGGCAGGGGTGAGGTGTGCACTACCAACCACAGGCAAATAAGACCATTCCGTAAGAAGGTAACAAATCGGCCTCTCCTCCGCTATAATAGTAGTGTCATGACAAAAGCATTAATCATCGTGTCGGTCCTGATCATCATCGCCATGCTGGCCCTCAGCGGTCTCCTGACGGGCCTTCTTCCCACGCAACGCGAGGTAATCCCGGCGCCCGGCCCGGTGCCCCAGCCGGCCCCGTCACCTGCCCCTTCCCACGCCCCGGTCCCCACGCCCGTCCCTGCACCGGCACCGGCTCCTCCACCTCCCCCGCCTGCACCGGGCGGGGAGGTTACCTTCGGGTTTGCGGTCGTGGATATCACCGGCAGCGGGCTATCGCGCACCGTCACCGCACAGGTCGCCAACACCGGCGGCGCCGACGCGCATCATGTCTGGGCTAAAGTCGAAGCCTCCAGCGGCGGTTCCGCCGTGAAACTGAGCGGCCAGGCCTACCTGAGGGTGGACATCGGCACCCTGAAAGCCGGAGAAAGCGTCACGAAGCAGGTCGACTTGAGCTTCAGCCTGAACGACGGCCTCAAGATAGCTCAGCAGGGGGTCCACCTGGACCTGACCATATCCTCCGACGAACGTACGGAGACTTTCCCCTATGATTATCAACCGTAGGAGATCAGCCATCGCCGGCGTGGCGGTCGTTATCGCCCTGATGCTGGTTTTCACATCTTGCTCTACGCGGAGCGCAGCGCCCGGCATCCTGATGGGACAGGTGACTATCGGCCCTTTGCAGCCCGTGGAAAGGCCGGGGGTCAACCCACCGGTCCCGCCGGAGGTTTTCTCCAGCCGGAAGATTATGGTCTACGATGAGCGGGGCAAGAAACTCATCGCAGAGGTAAGTATCGAGCAGGTAGATCAGTCCGCCACGGGCCGGTACCATGTAACGCTGAAACCCGGTAAGTATACGGTCGATATTAATCATGTCGGTATCGACCGCAGCGGCAATGTCCCCAGGGTGGTCCAGATAGAATCGGGGCAGACGCTGGTGCTCGATATCGACATCGACACCGGTATCCGGTAAATTCCGCACCCTGCCCTCTCCCGATAAAAAGCCCTCCCGACCCACATGAAGCGCGGTCAGCACCCCGGCAGAATGTCCGCAAGACTCTTGAAACGGAGACGTTTCTCCGGTAAGCTATAGAGGAAGCCAGAAGAGGCCATGTCATGAAAAGCGAGGAAATGCCGGAAGGCAGGCAGCGCATCGTCATCGAGGGCGTCAGCCCGGAGGTCGACTGCGGCCGCTTCCCCGTCAAGCGCACCGCCGGGGAAACGTTGACCGTCACGGCGGACATCTTCGCGGACGGCCATGATGTCATCAATGCCCGCCTCCTCTACCGGAAGGAAAGCAGTCCCCGCTGGACGGAGCTACCCATGACACTCCTGGTCAACGACCGCTGGGAAGGCATTTTCCCGGTGCAGGAAACCGGACGCTACCGCTACACCCTGGTCGCCTGGGTGGACCGCTTCCAGACCTGGTGCCATAACCTGAAAAAGAAACACGACGCGGGACAGGACCTCGCCGTCGATTTCCTGGAAGGGGCGGAGCTCATCGAGGCCGCCGCGGAGCGCGCCCCGCAGGCCGCCACAACGCTGCGGGAAGGGGCAAACACCCTGCGCGATACCACGGCTACATCCGCCGCCAGGACCAAGCTGGCGCTGAGCAAAAAAGTGGCCGGTGCGATGGCGCGGTATGCGGAACGCCGCTTCGCCGTGACCTACCACCGGGAGCTCACGGTAGTCGTCGACCGGGAAAGGGGGCGCTTCAGCACCTGGTACGAGGTCTTTCCCCGCTCCTGCTCCCCGGAACCGGGGAGGCACGGTACTTTCCGGGACTGCGCCGCCTGGCTCCCCTACATCTCGGGGATGGGCTTCGATGTCCTTTACCTGCCCCCCATCCACCCCATCGGCCGCACCAACCGCAAGGGGAAAAACAACGCCGTCAAGGCGGCGGCGGGAGACCCCGGCACGCCGTGGGCCATCGGCGCGCGGGAGGGGGGGCACAAGACGGTTCACCCGGAACTGGGCACGCTGGCGGACTTCCGCGAGCTCGTGCAGCAGGCCCGGGAACATGATATGGAAATCGCCCTGGACATCGCGTTGCAGTGCTCCCCGGACCACCCCTACGTCCGGGAGCACCCGGCCTGGTTCCGCTGGCGCCCCGACGGCACCGTGCAGTACGCGGAAAACCCGCCCAAGAAATACCAGGACATCTACCCCCTGGAGTTCGCCACGGAGGAATGGCGGGAGCTCTGGGAAGAGATGAAGAGCATTTTCCTCTTCTGGATTGAGCAGGGCGTGCGCATCTTCCGCGTGGACAACCCCCACACCAAGCCCTTCCCCTTCTGGGAGTGGCTTATCACGGAAATCAAGCGGGACTACCCTGAGGTGCTTTTCCTCGCCGAGGCGTTTACCCGTCCCAAAATCATGTACCGGCTCGCCAAGCTGGGCTTCACCCAGTCCTACACCTACTTCACCTGGCGCACGCTCCACTGGGAGCTCGTGCAGTATTTCACGGAGTTGACGCAGACCCCGGTGGAGGAAATTTTCCGCCCCAACCTCTGGCCGAACACGCCGGACATCCTCAGCGATTTTCTGCGGGACGGCGGGCGCCCGGCGTTCGCCATCCGCCTGCTCCTCGCCGCCACCCTTGGCGCCAGCTACGGGATTTACGGCCCCGCCTTCGAGCTGGGCATAAACCGGCGCAAGGACACCGCGAGCGAGGAATACCTGGCCTCCGAAAAATACGAACTGAAACACTGGGACCGGGAGGACCCCGACAGCCTGAAGGACACCATCACCCGCGTGAACCGCATCCGCCGGGAAAACCCGGCCCTGCAGAGCAATGCCAGCCTCCATTTCCACGATACGGATAACGACCGGCTCCTGGCCTACAGCAAGCGGACGGAAGACGGAGATAACGTCATCCTGACGGTGGTCAACCTGGACTACCGCTACACCCAGTCCGCGTGGACGGACCTTTCCCTGGCGGAACTGGGGGTTGACCCCGCCCTTCCCTTCCACGTTACCGACCTTTTTAACGAAACGCGGTACACCTGGCAGGGCCGGCGGAACTACATTGAGCTTAATCCACGCAAAACCGCCGCCCATATCTTCCGGGTGAGCCAATAACAACGGGTATTGTAGTATATATAGAAACATAACCCGGCCGGGGGGTGAGAACCATAGCGGGACGCAAGAAGAGATATTTCTGGCAGGATGACGACCCTCTCTGGTACAAAGATGCCGTCATCTACGAGCTGCACCCGCGCGCCTTCAACGACAGCGACGGCGACGGCATCGGCGATTTCCCGGGGCTTACCGAGAAGCTGAACTACCTCCAGGACCTGGGTATCACCGCCATCTGGCTGCTCCCTTTCAATCCCTCCCCGCTGAAGGATGACGGCTACGACATCTCCAACTACACCGGCATCCAGCCCGTTTACGGCACGGTGCGGGACTTCCGCATCTTCCTCCAGGAGGCGGACAACCGCGGCATCCGCGTGATTACGGAGATGGTCCTGAACCACACCTCCGACCAGCACCCCTGGTTTCAGCGGGCGCGGCGCGCCCCCCAGGGTGACCGCTACCGCGACTACTATGTCTGGAGCGATTCCCCGGACAAGTACAAGGATACCCGGATTATCTTCAAGGACTTCGAGAGTTCCAACTGGGCCTGGGACCCCGTGGCCCGGTCCTATTACTGGCACCGCTTCTACTCGCACCAGCCCGACCTGAACTACGACAACCCGGAGATGCAGAGAGCCATCACGCGCAACGTGAACTTCTGGCTGGAAATGGGCGTCTCCGGCCTGCGGCTGGACGCCGTGCCCTACCTTTACGAGCGCGAGGGCACCAACTGCGAAAACCTGCCGGAAACGCACGCCTTCCTCAAGGAACTGCGGCACAGCATCCAGGCAAACTACCAGAACCGCATGCTGCTGGCGGAAGCCAACCAGTGGTCCGAGGATGCCGTTGCCTACTTCGGCGAGGGTGACGAGTGCCACATGGCCTATCACTTTCCCCTGATGCCCCGCCTCTTCATGGCTATCCGCATGGAAGACCGTTTCCCGATTATCGATATCCTCCAGCATACGCCGAATATCCCGGAAAGCTGCCAGTGGGCGCTTTTCCTGCGCAACCATGACGAGCTCACCCTGGAGATGGTCACCGACGAGGAGCGGGACTACATGTACCGCGTCTACGCCCACGACCCACAGTCAAGGCTGAACCTGGGCATCCGCCGCCGCCTCGCCCCCCTGCTGAACAATGACCGCCGCAAGATAGAACTGATGAACGGACTGCTCTTCTCCCTGCCGGGAACGCCGGTAATCTACTACGGCGATGAAATCGGCATGGGGGACAACATCTACCTCGGCGACCGCAACGGGGTCCGCACGCCGATGCAGTGGAGCTCGGAGCGCAACGCCGGCTTTTCCCGCGCCAATCCCCAGCGCCTCTTCCTCCCGGTCAGCATCGACCCGGAGTACCACTACCAGGCGGTCAACGTGGAAACGCAGCAGAACAACACGGACTCCCTGCTCTGGTGGATGAAGCACCTCATCGCCCAGCGGAACCGCTTCAAAGCGTTCGGGCGGGGGAGCATCGAGTTTCTCCAGCCGGACAACCGCAAGGTGCTGGCCTTCCTGCGCAAGTACGAGAATGAGACCCTGCTGGTGGTGGCCAACCTTTCGCGCCACTCCCAGTACGCCAACCTCAACCTTGCCGCCCACGCCGGCTGTGTCCCCGTGGAGGTCTTCGGCCAGACTTCATTCCCCATCATCGGGGAGACCCCCTACCCCCTTACCCTCGGCCCGTTTTCCTTCTACTGGTTCGTCCTGGGCGCCCGGGAAGCGGTCACCTTTACCAGCGCCACCGGGCCCGGTGAGCTGGCGGTCCCCACGATGTCCCTCAGCGGGGAATGGGCAAACCTCTTCAAGCTCAGGGTCCGCCCCGCGCTGGAGTCGGCCCTGCTGAACTATATACAGCAGCGGCGCTGGTTCGCCAGCAAGGCCC
>JBDRGD010000127.1:0-4013 GCA_043818095.1 Chloroflexota bacterium | reverse complement strand
GACATCCTCCGCATCCTCGGCAAGGACGCCGTGCAGCAGTACCTCGTAGACGAGGTGCAGAAGGTCTACCGCTCCCAGGGCGTGACCATCAACGACAAGCATATCGAGGTCATCGCCCACCAGATGCTCACCAAGGTGCGCGTCGACTCCGCCGGCGATACCGACCTGGTGCCGGAGGAACTGGTGGACCGCTTCCACTATGAGGACGTAAACGCCAAGGTGCTGGCGGAAGGCGGCGAGCCCGCCACCGCCCACACCGTGCTGCTGGGCATCACCAGGGCCTCCCTGGCGACCTACAGCTGGCTGGCGGCGGCTTCCTTCCAGGAGACCACCCGCGTCCTGACCGAAGCGGCAATCTGCGGCAAGGTGGACAAGCTCATCGGACTCAAGGAAAACGTCATCATCGGCAAACTGATACCGGCGCACTACCTCACCGACGAACAAATCGCCGAACTGACCACGCCACCGGAAAGAGAGGAAATCCCCGGTCTCTTCGATGGTGAGGAACTGCCCCTGATGTCCGCCATCGTCGGCAGCGAAGACATGACTGATGATGCCGCGGCTGACGACGACCTCTCCGCTGAGGAAGACGAGGAAGACGACGGACCGGAAGACGTGCTTACCGGAGAAGAAGAATCCGGGAAAGAAGAAACCGGGGATGAAGACCTCCCGGCGCTGGAAGCGATACTCTCCGCCGGAGGGGAAGAGGCCGACAAGCCGGATACTGACGGGGACGAGGAAACACCGCGCCTTTAATGCTGAAACAGGAGTGGCACTGAGATAACGCGCATAATCTCCGGGAAGCCGAACGCTGAGGACTCCCCGCTGGACACTAACCTCAGACCGCGCTGCCTTGACGATTTTACCGGCCAGGATAAAATCAAGGATAATCTGAAAATCGCCATCGCCGCCGCGCGGGGCAGGGGAGAGGCGCTCGACCACGTCATGCTCTACGGCCCCCCCGGCCTCGGCAAGACCACCCTGGCGCACATCATCGCCGCGGAAATCGGCGTCAACATCCGCGTAACCTCCGGGCCCGCCATCGAACGCACCGGCGACCTGGCGGCTATCCTGACCAACCTGCACGGCCAGGACATCCTCTTTATCGATGAAATCCACCGCCTCAACCGGACGGTGGAAGAGATGCTTTACCCCGCCCTCGAAGACTCCGCCATCGATATCATTATCGGCAAAGGCCCGGGAGCGCGCAGCCTGCGCCTGAACCTGCCCCCCTTCACCATGATCGGGGCGACTACCCGCTACGCCCTGCTCAGCGCCCCCCTGCGCGACCGCTTCGGGGCGGTCTACCGGCTGGACTTCTATGACGAGGCTGCTATCGAACAGATATTAAAGCGCTCCGCTCACATCCTGCAGATAGAGGTGGCGGACGAGGGTCTGCGGGAAATCGCCTGTCGCGCCCGGGGTACTCCCCGCGTCGCCAACCGCCTGCTGAAACGGGTACGGGACTACGCCCAGGTGATGGCGGACGGCGTCGCCACACGGGAAGTGGTCGAGGCGGCGCTCTCCAAGCTGGAAGTCGATAAAATCGGCCTCGATGAAATCGACCACAAGGTCCTGCACACCATTATCGAGAAATTCAACGGCGGTCCCGTCGGTCTGGAAACCATCGCCGCCGCCATCAGCGAAGATGCAGACACCATCATGGATGTCTACGAGCCTTACCTTTTGCAACTCGGTTTCCTGGAGCGGACGCCGCGGGGACGGCAGGCCACCCCTCACGCCTACGAGCACCTCGGCATTCCCTACCCCAGGGACAACTCCGCGCAGTCCACGCTTTTCTAACCCCCGCCCCGGCTCATGCTGATTCTCCACCAGTCCGCTTTCCTGCACTATTTTTCTTTCACGAAGTCCCCCCACGGTAAGACAGGAATAACGGAAAAAACAATGAGCCTGAAAACGTTCACCCTACTCTACGCAGGGCTCACCCTGGCCTACGCCACCGCGGCGCTGGTATTCCTCTACTATATTTTTTATACTTACTATAATCGGAAGTTCGGCGGTAATGAATGAAGAAAGTGCTGGTCCATATCTGCTGCGCCCACTGCGCCGCTTACACCGTGCGACACTGGCGTGAGCAGGGGTATGATGTCACCGCTTTCTGGTATAACCCCAACATCCACCCCTGCGCGGAGCACGTGCAGCGCCTGGGCGCCGCGCAGGACCTTGCCCGGCAGATTGACCTGCCTCTGGACGTCGCGCCCGGCTACGACATGCCAGAGTATTTCCGCCGCGTGGCGGGCAACGAGGCCGACCGCTGCCGGCACTGCTTTACCCTGCGCCTGGCGGCAACGGCGGAAACCGCCCGCCGGAGGGACATCCCCGCCTTCACCTCCACCCTGCTCATCAGCCCCCACCAGCAGCACGACCTGATTGATGAGGTCGGCCGGAAGATTGCCGCGGAGACGGGCACCGAGTTTCTCTATGCCGACCTCAGGAAACGCTACTCGGACAGCCGCCACATCACCAAACCGCTGGAGCTTTACCGCCAGCAGTACTGCGGCTGCCTCTACAGCGAATGGGAACGTCACGCGGAAGAGGCGAAACATTGAGGTCACGCCTCTGGCTCATCGCGCCGCTCTTCTTGCTGCTGTTCCCCCTTGCCGCCTGCCGCCCTCCGCTGGCAACGGCGACGGTCACCGAGGTGATTGACGGCGACACTATCGTCATCGCCACCGGACAGCGGGTGCGCTACATCGGGATTGACGCCCCGGAAATCTACCCGCAGGCGGAAAGGTTCGGGCAGGAAGCCTGGAGCCTCAACGCCGCGCTGGTCTCCGGGAAAAAGGTCACCCTGGAACGCGATGTCTCCCGGACGGACCAGTACGGGCGCCTGCTGCGCTACGTCTACGTCGATAACCTCTTCGTCAACGCGGAACTGGTGCGGCGCGGCCTGGCACGCGCCCGGGCTTATCCGCCGGACACCAGATACCAGGCGTCCCTGCAAGGGCTTGAAGACGTCGCCCGGGAGTCCGGTCGGGGCATGTGGGCAAAATAAAGGGGGAGCCCCCGCGGAGACTCCCCCAGGAAACGGATTTACCCGGAATCGCTATTTTCTAGTTCAGTATTGAGTAGGTTATCTGGACGTTTACGGTCACTTCCTGCTCTCCGGGGCTGATGGGCGTATCCGGCATCGGTGCCGGGGCGGCGGCTTCCGCCATGCCCGCGCGGAAGATGGGGCCAGGGAAATAGGTGTTTTCCGTGATGTAGGTGGCCTTGCCCAGTGTGACCCCCGCGTTATCCGCCAGCTGTTTCGCCTTCGCCGCAGCGTCCGCTACCGCTTTCTGGCGCGCCTGCTGCTGGTATTGCGTCGGGTCTTCAATGGTGAAGCCGATGCTGTTGATGCGCGTCAGGTCGCCCCCGGCCGTCGCTACCGCGTCAATGACGGCGCCGCTGCGTGCCAGGTCACGTATCTTGGCGGTCACGGTATTGGTGACCCGGTAACCCAGAATAATCTCCTGCTGCTTGTCATTGTCCCAGCGGCTGACCTTCTGGATGCTGAACTGCTGTGTCTGGATATCCTTGTCCTGCACGCCGTTATTCTTGAGTGCCTTAATGACGGCATCCATCGCACCCGCCGCCTGGCCCTGAGCTTCGCCGACGGTGCCCGCCTGCGCTTCCACGCCCAGGCTCACGATGGCGATATCCGGAACGGCGGAGACCTTGCCGGTACCGTTAACCCAGATACCTTCCTGCTGACTGTTCAGGTTTATCCCTACGGCGCCCGTGCCCAGGGTGGTGCCCCCGGTGCAGCCCGCCAGTCCCGCAATCACAACCACCGCCACCAGACCTGCCGCGATCCATGTAAGCCTTTTCGTTTTCATTTTTCCCTCCTGATCCTTTCTACTTATATATAACGACAAAATCACCCGTGAGATAGCAAAATACGAGATACACTGGCAAAGAATGAACTTTCACCTGCTCTAAGATACTCTGATTCAGGCGACTCGTGGCTGGGCACCGACACCGAAGAGGTCGGACAGGATTACGTGAAG
>JBDRGD010000126.1:0-13013 GCA_043818095.1 Chloroflexota bacterium | reverse complement strand
AGACAGCGCGCCGCGTCCCGCAGGATGCTTTTACCCCAGACCGCATCGAACGCCAGCTTCAGCGTCCCTTTCGACATGAGGCGCGGCAGGGAGCCGTGCGCCTGGAGGACGCAGGGGACGCCGTGCTGCCGCGCGTAGTGGTGGAGCACGATGTTCGGGAAGGTGCGGTAGTTGTGCAGGTGGACGACGTCAAAGTCGGCGATTTCCCGCCGGGCGCGGAGCACCATCCCCGGCGTCTTATCGAGACCCGACAGGTGCGCCCAGGTGCGGAAGGCGTGAAAATCGATAGCTTCGAGGGGTGGCAAGCGGTCGCGGTCAAGCTGGTAATCGCTGGTATAGATAGTCACCCGGTGCCCCCTCTTCGCCAGTTCCCGCGAGAGGCGGTAGGGGACCTCCGCCGAGCCCCCGTGCCGCGCGGAGAAGAGGTTGCACACCTGCAGAATTTTCATGTTCTTCAGAAGCGGGCACAGGCCTCGATGTTCTCGCGGTTCTCCATAATCCAGTCGTAGGCTTGCCGGATGCCTTCCGGGACGCCGACGGTAGGCTTATAGCCCAGGACCTTGCCCGCTTTTTCCCGGGAGGCGCGGCGCTTGGTGATTTTGTCCCAGTCGCGCCGGGGGATGAACTCCACCCCCGCCGGGTTGCCGGTGATTTCGTTGATGATGTTGGCGATTTCGATGACCTGGGTCTCGGTCTCCGAGCAGATGTTGAAGGCGTCCCCCACCGCGGCCGGGACCACCCCCAGCAGCAGGGTGCCGTCCACGATGTCCCCCACGTAGGTGAAGTCCCGCGTCTCCTCGCCGGTGCCGGTAATGGGCAGCTTCTGGTGGTGCAGGGCTTTGTAGAGGAAGTTGGGGATGACGTTGCGGTAAGCGCCGGGAATCTCGCCGGGACCGAAGACGTTGAAGTAACGGGCGATGGCGACCGGCAGCCCGTAGTTATGGTAGAAGAAATTGCAATAGAGCTCGCCGAGGAGCTTCGTAATCTGGTAGGGGGTATCCAGGTGGATGGAGACGTAGTCCTCTTTCAGGGGCAGGGGGGCCTGACTGCCGTAAACCGAGCAGCCCGAGGAAGCGAAGACGAAGCGGGGCGTCTGCGCCAGGCGGGTGTATTCCAGCAGCCGCAGCGTGCCCAGCCCGTTGACCTCCAGGTCGGTCTCCGGGTTGTCCACGGAGTTCTGGTTGGCGAAGTGCGCGGCGAGGTGGAAGACGAAGTCCGGCTTCTCCCCGAAAGCCCGTTTCAGCACCTCCTCGTCCAGGATGCTGCCCTCGATGAAGAGCACGCTGGGATGGACGGGGATATTCCACTTCTCCGCCGCGGAGAGGTCATCGAGGACGATGATGCGGGCGGCCTCGCACTCAATCAGGGTTTTCGTCAGGTTGGAGCCCACGCAGCCCGCCCCGCCGGTAATCAGCGCCGTTTTCCCCTTGTAGTCTTTCTGGTAGCTTTTCATCTTGATGCTCCTTTAGAGTGATTCCCAGGTCAGCCGCAGCCCTTCCTCCAGGCTGGCGGTGGGCCGGAAGCCCAGTATCTTTTGCGCCTTGCTGATGTCCGCCCGGCTGTCCCGCACCTCACCCTTGCGGGCGGGGAGGTATTTCCGCTCCATCTTCTTCCCGCTGATTTGCTCGATGATGTCCGCCACGCGGTTGATGGTGGTGGCGGTGCCGGTGGCGATGTTGAAGGTCTCGCCCACAGCGGACGGTATCACGGCGGCGAGGAGGTTGGCGTCGACGACGTCGCGGATGAAAAGAAAATCGCGCGTCTGCCCGCCGTCCCCGTAGATGGTGATGGACTCGTTCCGCTTGAACTTGCCCAGGAAGATGGAGATAGCGTTGGCGTAATCGCTGGTGTCCTGGCGGGGCCCGTAGATATTGAAGTAACGCACCGAGGCCGTGGGAATACCGTAGACCTTGAAGTATGTAAAGGCGTATTTCTCCGCGGCCAGCTTGCTCGCGGCATAGGGGGACTCGGGGTACTGGGGGTGGTCTTCATCGACGGGCAGGTATTTCGCTTCCCCGAAACTGGCGGCGGAGGCGGAATAGACCACCCTCTCCACCCGGGCGTGGCGGCAGGCTTCCATCAGGTTCATCATGCCGCCGATGTTCACCTGCATGTCAAAGTAGGGGTCCTCCAGGGAGCGGATGTTGCCCACGTGCGCCGCCAGGTGGAAGACATAGTCCGCGTCCTTGACCAGTTTCGGCACCAGCTCCCGGTCCAGTATGTCCCCCTTCACGAATTCGATGCGGTCCCGGCTCTGTTTCAGGTTGTCCATCCTCCCGGTGAAAAGGTTGTCCAGGACGGTGACCCGGTTATCGGGCGAGAGCCGGTCCACGATGTGCGAGCCGACGAAGCCCGCCCCCCCGGTCACCAGGACCTTCTTCCCCTTAATCGCTTGTGGCTTTGGCGTCATGCTGTTTCTCCTTGATGCTCTCCTGCAGGATGGTTTCCAGGTCCGCCGCTATTTTCTGATAGCCGTAGGTCGCCTCCACGTATGCCCGGCCCGCTTTGCCCAGCCGCTCCCGCCGCTCCGGCGACTTCAGCAGAGCGATGACCGCCGCCGCCATCTCCGCGGCGTCCTTTACGTAGACCACGCCCTGCTCCTCACCGGGCAGCACGGAGATTATCCCCCGCAGCGCCGTGGCGACGGAGGGCTTGCCGCAGGCGGCGTACTGCACCACCTTCGCCGGGAAGACGTCCATCGTCTTTTCGGTCATCAGGAACGGGTTAATACATATTGTAGCAAGATTCAGGTATCCGGGCATAGTCTGGTAGGGTTGAAAGCCGGTGATGATGACCCGGTCTTTCAGTCCCAGTTCCCGGATTATCCTTTCCAGCCCGGCGCGCTGGGGGCCGTCGCCGACGATGAGCAGCCTGGTGGCCGGCGCTGCCCGCAGCACCCCCGGGAACTCGCGGATAAAGCCGTCCAGCCCGCTGAAGGGGAAGAGCGTGCCGATAAAGACAATCACCGCCTCGTCCTCCGCAATGCCCCACTGCCGGCGGAGCTCCGGGTCTTCCGGCGCCGGCTGGAACCGCTCCGTGTCCACGGGAAAGGGCAGGTAGCGCACCCGGGACTCCGGCACGCCCGCGTCCCGGACATAGCGGAGGTACTGCGGCGTGTTGGGCAGCACCAGGTCCGCCAGCGTGTAAACCAACCTTTCCAGGAAGCGGGTCACCGGGCGGAGGGTGGAATAGGGGACGAGGATATGGAGGATATCTATCGAGCGAAAGAGCACGGGGATACGGCGGCGGCGGGCGGCAAGGATGGCCGGCAGGCCGTTGGTGGGGACGGAGTAGAGGATGATGGCGTCGATATTCTTCTCACGGATGGTGCGCCCCACCTCCCAGGAGTGGGTGCAGAAGGCGGAGAGCCGGCTCAGGCCGGGGATTTTGATGGCGCCGGGGCGCCTCAAATGGACGGCGGCCCCGGGAAAGGCGCGGTCGACCACCTCGAACTCGCGGGTCTTCAGCGTGCCCAGGTCGAAGAAGTTCCGCTTCCGCCACCTGTCCTCGTAATCGATGGCGTAGACCTGGTGCCCCCGCAGGGACAGGGACTCGGCGAGAAAGTGGATGTCGAAAACGACCTTCTCCAGCCAGTCCACCTCGTGCACGAAAAGGATGTTCATGTCTTACTTAATGCCGTAATATTGCTTCATCCAGGCGATGGTCCTCGGGATGCCTTCCTCCAGGGGGACCCTGGGGTCGTGCTTCAGGTCTCTCCTTATCTTGCTGAAGTCCATGTGCTTCACCCGGGTGGTGAAGGGCTCCGCCTGCTTGTAGGTAACCCGGGAATCGTACTTGCCCAGAGTCTTCAGTATCAGGTCGGAGACGTACTTGATGTCGTGCTCCCAGTCCTCCCGCGCGCCCACGTTGTAGACCTCGCCGGGGATAAAGTTGTCGACGATGTTGGCGAAGGTGCGGGCGGTGTCCTCCACGTAGTCGAAGATGCGGATATGCCCCTGGTAAACGGTGTAGGGGATATCGTGGAGCGCCTTGTAGATGAAGTTGGGGATGACGCCGCGGTAGGGGGAATAGTGCTCGTGGGGGCCGTAGGCGTTCACGGGGCGCACCCGCACGGATTCCGTGCCGAACTTCTCCGCGGAGTTCAGGACCTGCATTTCCCCCACCCACTTCGTCATGGCGTAGTCGTTCATCTGCTTGAGGGGGACCTTCTCCATAACGTCCTCGCTCATCTTGCCGTCGTAATCGCCGTAGACCTCGGCGCTGCTGAAGAAAATCAGGCGGAACTTGAGCTGCTCCTGGAGGCGCAGCAGGTGCTTGGTGCCGATGACGTTGGTCTGCCACAGGTTCTCGTAATAGTCCTCCCCGTTCCAGCGCCCGTATTCCGCGGCGAGGTGGTACACGTAGTCGAACTCGTGGTCGCGGAAGAGCCTTTCCAGCTGCCGGTACTGGGAGACGTCACAGCGCGTGTATTCCGGGCCCTCCGCGTTTTTCAGGTCGCACACCCGGACGCTGTGCCCCCGCCCCCGCAGCTCCTTCACCAGGTTGGTGCCGATGAAACCGTTACCGCCGGTAACCAGTATCTTCATTTGGCTGCCTCCAGAATATCGATGATTTTCCGCCCCGTGTGCCCGTCCCCGAAGGGGTTCGCCCAGTTCCTTTGCCGGGACATCATGATGCGGGCGCTCTCCCGGATTTTCTCCGGCTCCGCCCCCGCCAGCGCGTTGGCGCCGGCGCTGACCGTCTCCGGGCGCTCCGTGTTGTCCCGCAGGGTGACGCAGGGCACCTGTAAAATACACGCCTCTTCCTGCACGCCGCCGGAATCGGTGAGGATGAGGCGGGCGTGGCTCTCCAGCTGTAAAAAGCCCAGGAAGTCCACCGGCTCCACCAGGCTGATGCCCTCCGCGGCCAGGCCGAACTCCTCCAGGCGTTTCCGGGAACGGGGGTGTACCGGATAGATTACCGGGGCAGGGGAGTCCGCCGCCACGCGGCGGATGCCTTCGAGAATCGCGCTGAACCTCTGTTTATCGTCCACGTTCTCCTGGCGGTGCAGGGTCACCAGGAAGTAGGCGCCGGGCTCCAGTCCCAGGTCTTTCAGGACATGGCTTTTCTCCGCGGCGAGGGTCACGTTCTGCCGGACGGCATCGACGATGGTGTTACCGGTGATGAAGATTCTCTCTTCCGGAATACCCTCCCGCCGCAGGATTTCCTTTGCCTGGGGGGTGGGGGCGTAAAGCTGGTCGGCAACGTGGTCGGCGAGGATGCGGTTGATTTCCTCGGGCATGTTGCGGTCGTAGGAGCGCAGTCCCGCTTCCACGTGCCCCACCCCGATGTGCAGCTTCGCTGCCGCCAGCGCCCCGGCCAGCACGCTGTTGGTGTCCCCTTCCACGAGGACCCAGTCCGGCTTTTCCCGGTTCAGCACCGGCTCGATGCCGATGAGCATCCTGCCGGTCTCCTCCGCGTGGGAGCCGGAGCCGGCCTCCAGGTTATAGCGGGCACCCGGCAGCTCCAGCTGCTCGAAGAAGACCCGGTCCAGGTTGTAGGAGTAGTGCTGCCCGGTGTGGAGAATGAAATAGTCCCGCCGGCGCCCTTCCAGTTCCCGGATGATAGGTGCCATTTTGATTATCTCCGGGCGGGTGCCGAGGATGATGGCGATTTTCACGGGCCGAACCTTTATCTCCCTGCCGGACGCGCTTCTGCACCAGTATAGCCCACTACCGCGGCGGCAGGCAAGGCAGCCCCGGCCGCAGAACGGGCGGATATTCCCTCAGCTTGCCAGGGACGGCTTTTTATGTAATACTAAACCAAGCTGGCAAAAGCCGTCCGGCGAAGGTTCGACATCGTGAAATTAAACAGGTTTTACCCGGGGTGGCTCGTCGTTATCACTCTCGCGATTGCCTGCGGCGTCGGGTTCTTCCTCCGGGTCTATTTTCCCTACGACCAGGTCTTCACCGGCGACTGGATAAAGTTCACCAGCATCGATGCCTATTACCACATGCGCCTGGTGGACAGCATCGTCCATAATTTTCCCCACGTCCCCGAGGTGGACTTCTACCTGCTCTACCCGCAGCCTTTCAGCATCGGCACGATTCATTTCTACAGCTGGCTGCTGGCGGCCGCCGCCTGGGTTATCGGCCTGGGCGCGCCGACGGAGCGGGTAATCAATACGGTGGGGGTGTACTACCCGGTGATACTGGCGGTGCTCACCGCCGTCCCTGTGTACTTTATCGGCAAGGCGCTCTTCGACCGCTGGGTGGGGGTAATCGCCGCGGGGCTGCTGATGGTGATGCCCGGCGAGTACATCGGGCGCACCATGCTGGGTTTTACGGACTACCATGTCGCCGAGACCCTGTCTACCACGACGGCGGTGATGTTCCTGATTTACGCCCTGAAGACCGCCCGGAAACGCGGTCTGAGCTACACGCACCTCACCGGGGGCGAAACCGCGGTGTTTCTCAGACCGGTAATTTTCAGCGTGCTCGCCGGGTTTTTCCTGGGGATTTATCTCATTACCTGGCTCGGGGCATTGCTCTTCGTCTTTATCTTCACCCTTTATTTCATCACCCAGTTCATCATCGACCACCTTCAGGGGGAGTCCACGGACTACCTCGCCGCGGTGGGCTTCGTCCTCTTCCTGGTAGCCCTCGTCATTTTCTGGAGTTCCGCACCTCCCGGTTACTACCGCATCGCCCTGCTGGTGGCGATGCTCCTGCCACTCGTCGCCGGAGGTCTCTCCCGCCTGCTGAAGCAGCGGAAAATGCCGGCATCCGCTTACCCCCTGGTGCTGCTGGGGCTGGGAGCGGTGTTCGTGCTGGTCTTCTGGCTGGCGGCGCCCGCCATGTTCCGGACGATGCTGGGCCTGTTCAGCATCCTGGTGCCGCAGGGAAACGTGACGACGCTGGAGATGGGCCCCCTGCTGTCACCGCGGGGGAGCTTCACCTTTTCACTTGTCCTGGGTAACTTCCTCCTAGGCTTTTTCCTGGCGTGCGGTTACCTGTTTTTCGTGCTTATCTACCGGAAGATGTACCAGCGCCGGGCCGGCACGGCGGAGGGGAACCTCCTGCTGGTCTGGAGCATCGTTATCCTGATGGCGACGCTGGCGCAGCGCCGCTTCGCTTATTACTTCGCGGTAAACGTAGCGCTGCTATCGGCTTATCTCGCCTGGCTGTTCATCTGGTACTCCGGCCTGCGGACGCTGGTAGCGCGGAAGATGGCGTCCCGGGCGGAGGAGGGGCCGAAAGTCCGGAAGGCGCACCGTGCCGTTACGGGAATAACCATCCAGCACGTTAATGCGGGGCTGGCGATATTGGTGACCTTTTTAATGCTCTACATCCCGAGCATCTGGTTCAAGGGCGCTTCCCTGGACGTGGTAAAACAGGCGCGCTTCGCCCCGACGGATGCCTGGTATGAGGCGCTCGACTGGATGAGAGACAATACCCCGGAGCCCTTCGGCAGCCCGGACTTTTACAACGAGCAGGTAGCGCCGGGCAGCAAATACCCGGAATCCGCTTACGGCGTGCTCACCTGGTGGGACTACGGATACTGGGTGACCCGTGTCGCCCACCGCGTTCCCAATGCCAATCCCTCACAGCCTGCCGCCCCCATTATCGATACGGCGAAGTTTTTAATATCTCAGGACGAGACTTCCGCCCGGGAGATAATCGACAAGATGGGATCGGCCTACGTCGTGATTGACAACCAGACCACCAGCTCCAAGATATGGGCGGTCTTCGAATGGGCAAAGGCGAACCAGACGGACTACTATGACATGTATTACATTCCCCAGGGCAACCAGTTGAGGCCGATAAACCTCTTCTATCCCGCCTATTTCCAGACGACGGCGGTCCGCCTTTACAACTTCGATGGCAAAGCGGTGACGAAGGTCAGCCCGGCGGTGGTGACCTACGAGGAGTCCGTGCGCAACGGGCAGAAGATAAAAATCATCACCGACGGCAAGAATTTTACCACTTATGAGGAAGCGCAGAGCTACCTCCGGGAGCACCCCGGGAATACCGTGCTCGGGAGCGGCAACCTCTTTGTCAGTCCGGTCCCGCTGGAGGCGGTCAAGGACTACGAACTGGTCTACAGCTCCGAGAGCGGCTTCCCGGAACAGCAGGTAGGTTTCGTTCCCGGGGTGAAAGTCTTCCGCTACCTGGGCCATTCACAGCCCTGATACCCGCCGGGAGAGCGGCGCCGCGCTTGCGTTTGACACCCAGGCGTCCAGTAGCTACAATGTTAAGCGTGACGGGCCGCTAGCTCAACTGGCAGAGCAGCTGACTCTTAATCAGCAGGTTACTGGTTCGATTCCAGTGCGGCTCACTTTCCCCACCACCGCTCCCACCGCCCGTTTGACACGATATGCCGGAACTTCTATAATATCGCTGCGCTCAAGTTCGGGTGCGCTCGCTCTCCAGATTTACATTCCGTTCAGGGAGGTGCCGATGTTATTCGAGGATATCAAGGTCCCCGTCGACCCGAAGAAATGGGAGGGTCATCCCCGGGTGACCGGGCCCCGGCGGGAGGAATCCTCCGGGGGGAGGGGGGATAACGGAGGAGCAGATAGAGCGCCGGAACGCCCGGGCGAACAAGCCGGTCATCCCGCGCCGTCCATACTTTAACGCAGCGGCCACCCGGGACACCATCGTCCACTTCGTGGAAGGCATCGGCGATACCAATCCCCTGTTCAGCGACGAGGAGTATGCGAAAAAGACGAAATTCGGTCGGCTGGTCGCTCCCGGCTGCTTTCTGTATACCAACCAGTGGACGACCGTCGCCGGGGGCTTCTCCGGGGTTCATGCCTGGTACAGCGGCGGGGACTGGGAGTGGTACCGGCCGGTCCTGGAGGGCACGCAGTTCGACGCGGTGATTATCATCCGGGAGCTGGACATCAAGAAGGGGAGGATGGCAGGGGGCCGGAACATCTACATCGATTACGGGGACGTGGTCTACCTCAACGCGGAGACGCGGGAGATAATCGGCAAGGAGCGTTACCACAACGTCTGGGCGGACCGCGGGGAGTCCGGCACGGCAAAAAAGGAGTTCGGCAAGTCCCGGGTGGTCTATAGCCGCGACGACTGGATGAAGATACTGGAGATGCTGGACCGGGAGGAGCTGCGGGGCGCGCAGCCCCGCTACTGGGAGGACGTGGCGGAAGGAGATAAGGTGGGGCCGATGATTAAGGGCCCGCTCTCTGTCCGCGACGAGATAGCCTGGCTGATGGGCTCCGGGACGCTCTTTTTCCGGGCGCACCGCCTGGAGTACGATTTCGAAAGAAAGCACCCCGGCGTCCTGGAATACGTCAAGGAACTCGACGAAGCGGACGTGCCGGAGCTGGTGCACATCTTCGACGAGTATGCCCGGGAAATCGGGGTGGAGCGCGCTTACGACTACGGGCACCAGCGGATGAGCTGGCTGTGCAACCTTTTTACCAACTGGATGGGCGACGACGGCTTTCTCTGGAAGATGAGCGGGGACGAGCGGGCGTTCAACCAGGTGGGCGACGTCACCCTCTTCGAGGGCAAGGTGGTCAAGAAATACGTAGAGGGCGGGAAATGCTGCGTGGACATCGAGGCCGGGGCGCGGAACCAGCGCAATGAGAACTCAATGCCGCCCCGCCTCTCCACGGTGATTTTACCGTCGCGGGAGCACGGCCCTGCGGTCTATCCCGAGCCCACGCCGGAGCTCGTCGCGGAAATCAAGCAGGCCAAACCGCTGGACTAGACAAAGTCACCGCGCTCAGTAACGCTGGTAAGCGGGCACGACGTCTTTGTACTTCTTGACCAGCTTCGCCCAGCCCGACGGCAGCTCCACCTTCCGGGTTACGAAGTCGACGCCGCCGGTGCCTTCGCCGGGGAACTTGGAACCGCCCCCGGTGAACAGCCCGATGAAGTTGCTGGGCCCCCCGGCGACGACCACCCGAATCCAGTCGGCGTGGCGCAGGATGCGCATCGAGTCCTCGGGACCAAAGGGCATTCTCTCTTTCGCCAGCACCTCCGGCTCGCCGCCCCAGTAGAGCGTGTGGCGGTAGGCGGGGACACGCGCGAACTCGGAGATAAAGGCCCTGACCTGCTTTTTCGTCCAGCCCTCCTGATGCAGGGTGCGGGCGTGGGGCGGGGGCAGCACCAAGCAGCACAGCCCCTTCTTGCCGGGGACAACGTTATAGATAATCGCGTTCAGTATACCCCTGACGTCCGTCCCGTAAGTTAAAAGCTGGACACCGGCATTGGGGAAGAAAACGGTCAGCGTGCTGTCCTCTTTCTCAAACCCCTGCGTTACCTGCAGCGGTTCCCAGGGGCTCTCCTCCTCGTTCTCGGCGAGGACGGTGGAGTATTTCGCCGGGTTCCCCAGCGTGCCCTTGTCCTCCACGCCCTTGCGGGCGCCGCCGATGTTCTTTATTATAAGGCCCATCGCCCGCCCGAAGGTACTGCTGCCGATATCCCCCGGGGTCAGCGCCTCGGCCCCGCTGTCAATATTCAAATCGCGGCGGACGGGGCCGTTGATAATCCAGAAGGGCCCGAACGACCCCGTGCTGGACTGGCTGGCGAGGAAACGGGTCGCCGGGTCTGCCAGCGCCTGTATCCCCGCCATCAGCAGGGGCATGACGGTGGGCAGCGCCCCGGCCATGACCGCGTTAATCGCGATTTTCTCCACGGTCGCCTTGCCGAAACGCGGGATGACCTTGCCGACGACGTGGTCAGGGGGGAGGTCGGTCCCGGCGAGCATCTCGGCCACGGCTTCTTTGGTGGGGGGCACTACCGGCAGGCCGTCCCCCCAGCCCCGCCTGTAGAAGAAGCGGTTCACCTCCTCCAGACTGCCCTTGAAGGCGATGCGGGGAACCTTCTCCGCTTTCTTTAGTTTTGGGGACGCTTCTTCGGCGGTGAGAGGTATGGTTAAAGCCGTCACGATGTCGTCCATCGCAGCCATAACGCCAGCCTCGACCTGCTCGGGGACGCTGCACTCGGGGGGCACGGCTTCCAGGACCAGCCGTATCCCCGGCATCCCCTCCGCCGCGGCGGCGGACTTAGCGTCGATGACGAAGCCGGTGTGGCAGAGGGCTACCGCCGGCTTTCCGAGGTCTTCGATGGCAATCGTATGGTACACAAGGTACTTGGCGCAGGACCCTCAATCGCCGACGGCGGTAACCGCGGTATCGACGCTCCTGACCCACTGCTCGAAGCGGTCCTTGTCCTCCGTCTCGGTCACCCGGCGGCTCTGCTGGAAGATGAACCAACTAAATTTGGCCGCGGGAAATCTCTCTTTCAGTCCCTTTTCCACCGCCTTCAGTATCGGCACCGAGGCAACTTTATAGCTCTCGGCGAACAGGCCGACGGTCTTTCCGGCGAGGTCGGCAGGGCGGGGGGCAATGCCCCGCGGCGGCACGGGGTCGACCTCCGCCCAGGGGTTCAGCACCTCGTATTGAGTCGAGTCTTCCATCATCGGTCTCCTTCCCGTCATGACGACGAAACCCAGACAAAGGCTACTGGATATCATCGCCCATGCGCGCTTTTAAGTCAACTTTATATCATCCATTCCCGCAACCGATATTAAAGTTAATTGACATTAAATCGACGCTGTCGATAGAATGGGTAACAGTCAGACCTGAGAGCGTCCCTGGTTATTCCTTCTGCAACGCGAAAGGAGGGGTCAAGATGACCGGAGCAAAATCACTTTTCGACCTCACGGGCAGGGCAGCCATCGTTACCGGCGGGGGGAGCGGCCTGGGCCGCGAGTTCTGCGATGTCCTGGCCGAGTACGGGGCGGATATCGCCTGCCTGGATATTCACCCCGACCGTGCCGAAGAGACCTGCCGAATCATCGAGAAATACGGTCATAAAACCCTTGCCGGTGCGGTGGACGTGACCCGGTACGACCAGGTGCAGGCGGCGTTTGAAAAGGTGGAAAAAGCGTTCGGCAGGCTGGATATCCTGATTAACAATGCCGGCATCTCCGCTCCCACGGGACTGACCGGGGAAAGAGACATCGACGAGTGGCACCGGGTCATCGACGTGAACCTTCACGGGGTCTTCTACTGCCTGAGGGTGGGCCTCAACATGATGATGAAGCGGAAGCAGGGCTCGATTATCAACGTGAGCTCGATTGTCGGGCTGAACGGCATCGACCCGGATATCAAGGCGACGGCGCCCTACGCCGCATCCAAAAGCGGCGTTACCGGCCTGACGAAACAGGCCTCCGTGGAATACGCCCGGCACGGCATCCGCGTCAACGCCATTGCGCCCGGCTGGCACCTCGGCACGCGGCTGGGGGAGACCATGGGCGGCATGCCGACGGAAGAACAGGTGAAAGCCTTCGGGAAGGTGCTGTCGGCCCACACCCCGATGCAGAGGACGGGCCGGCCGGATGAGCTCAAGGGCCTGGTGCTTTACCTCGCCTCGGACGCCGCGAGCTTTATGACCGGGCAGGTAATCGCCTGCGATGGCGGCTGGACCGCCTGGTAGAGGAGGAAAACGATGAAAATCTGGTGTCAGTTGCCGGTAAAACTACCCCTGCCGGAATACCAGTCTTTCTACGACCTGGTGCGGACGAACTACGAAATGGTGAAAAGGCCGGACACGGAGATAGCCGTCCGGGACGTCCCCACGGGAATGCCGTCCGGCGTGGCGGACTACCTGGGGCTGAGGCCGATTCATGACCGGGAGCTCCTCAAGAGCATGCTGCGGGCGGAAAAGGAGGGGTGCGACGCGGTGGTGGGGGCCTGTTTCTTCGACGGCGCCATCCTGGCCGCGGGCAACCTGATGGATATCCCGGTGGTGCCCATCGCCGAGACCGCCATGCACCTGGCGCGGATCATGGGCAGCCGCTTCGCCATCGTCACCACCCGCCCGCGCTACGTGCCTATCATGGAAGCGCACCTGCAGGAGGTCAACATGCGTCTCTTCGCGATTGAGCCCCACCCGGTAAGACACTTAGCTCGAGGCGAAAATTTCTCACCGCCGCGGAAACCCGGAGATGAGGGACCCTTCATTGAAGACTTCAGGAATACAGCGAGGGAATGCATCAGAGACGGAGCCGAGGTTATCATCGTTGGCTGCGGGGCG